>NZ_MLJI01000002.1:1061922-1415896 GCF_002095535.1 Pantoea cypripedii | reverse complement strand
CTCAAGAGTGAACACGTAATTCATTACGAAGTTTAATTCTTTGAGCATCAAACTTAAATTGAAGAGTTTGATCATGGCTCAGATTGAACGCTGGCGGCAGGCCTAACACATGCAAGTCGAACGGTAGCACAGAGGAGCTTGCTCCTTGGGTGACGAGTGGCGGACGGGTGAGTAATGTCTGGGGATCTGCCCGATGGAGGGGGATAACTACTGGAAACGGTAGCTAATACCGCATAACGTCGCAAGACCAAAGTGGGGGACCTTCGGGCCTCACACCATCGGATGAACCCAGATGGGATTAGCTAGTAGGTGGGGTAACGGCTCACCTAGGCGACGATCCCTAGCTGGTCTGAGAGGATGACCAGCCACACTGGAACTGAGACACGGTCCAGACTCCTACGGGAGGCAGCAGTGGGGAATATTGCACAATGGGCGCAAGCCTGATGCAGCCATGCCGCGTGTATGAAGAAGGCCTTCGGGTTGTAAAGTACTTTCAGCGGGGAGGAAGGGGTTGAGTTTAATACGCTCAATCATTGACGTTACCCGCAGAAGAAGCACCGGCTAACTCCGTGCCAGCAGCCGCGGTAATACGGAGGGTGCAAGCGTTAATCGGAATTACTGGGCGTAAAGCGCACGCAGGCGGTCTGTCAAGTCGGATGTGAAATCCCCGGGCTTAACCTGGGAACTGCATTCGAAACTGGCAGGCTAGAGTCTCGTAGAGGGGGGTAGAATTCCAGGTGTAGCGGTGAAATGCGTAGAGATCTGGAGGAATACCGGTGGCGAAGGCGGCCCCCTGGACGAAGACTGACGCTCAGGTGCGAAAGCGTGGGGAGCAAACAGGATTAGATACCCTGGTAGTCCACGCCGTAAACGATGTCGACTTGGAGGTTGTGCCCTTGAGGCGTGGCTTCCGGAGCTAACGCGTTAAGTCGACCGCCTGGGGAGTACGGCCGCAAGGTTAAAACTCAAATGAATTGACGGGGGCCCGCACAAGCGGTGGAGCATGTGGTTTAATTCGATGCAACGCGAAGAACCTTACCTGGCCTTGACATCCAGAGAACTTAGCAGAGATGCTTTGGTGCCTTCGGGAACTCTGAGACAGGTGCTGCATGGCTGTCGTCAGCTCGTGTTGTGAAATGTTGGGTTAAGTCCCGCAACGAGCGCAACCCTTATCCTTTGTTGCCAGCGATTCGGTCGGGAACTCAAAGGAGACTGCCGGTGATAAACCGGAGGAAGGTGGGGATGACGTCAAGTCATCATGGCCCTTACGGCCAGGGCTACACACGTGCTACAATGGCGCATACAAAGAGAAGCGACCTCGCGAGAGCAAGCGGACCTCATAAAGTGCGTCGTAGTCCGGATTGGAGTCTGCAACTCGACTCCATGAAGTCGGAATCGCTAGTAATCGTAGATCAGAATGCTACGGTGAATACGTTCCCGGGCCTTGTACACACCGCCCGTCACACCATGGGAGTGGGTTGCAAAAGAAGTAGGTAGCTTAACCTTCGGGAGGGCGCTTACCACTTTGTGATTCATGACTGGGGTGAAGTCGTAACAAGGTAACCGTAGGGGAACCTGCGGTTGGATCACCTCCTTACCTGAAGATACTTTCCCGCGAAGTGCTCACACAGATTGTCTGATGAAAAAGTAATGAGCAAGACGGCTGCGAAGTCGTGACACATTCGTGTCCCCTTCGTCTAGCGGTTAGGACTCCGCCCTTTCACGGCGGCAACAGGGGTTCGAATCCCCTAGGGGACGCCACTTGCTTGGTGACAGGTGAAAGGTGTCGCTGCTCAGTATCTCAAAACTGGCTTACGAGTCATGTTTGAGATATTTGCTCTTTAACAATCCGGAACAAGCTGAAAATTTGAAACGACGCGTTGTTTCATTTCTCCGTAATAAGAAATGAAAGCGACGCGTTCGAGTCTCTCAAAAGCTTGCAACACTGCATGCGTGAAAACGCCTGTGGGTTGTGAGGTTAAGCGACTAAGCGTACACGGTGGATGCCCTGGCAGTCAGAGGCGATGAAGGACGTGCTAATCTGCGAAAAGCGCCGGCAAGGTGATATGAACCGCAACAGCCGGCGATGTCCGAATGGGGAAACCCAATGCACTTGTGCATTATCGTTAACTGAATACATAGGTTAACGAGGCGAACCGGGGGAACTGAAACATCTAAGTACCCCGAGGAAAAGAAATCAACCGAGATTCCCCCAGTAGCGGCGAGCGAACGGGGAACAGCCCAGGACCTGAATCAGTTTGTGTGTTAGTGGAAGCGTCTGGAAAGTCGCGCGATACAGGGTGACAGCCCCGTACACGAAAATGCACAGATTGTGAGTCCGACGAGTAGGGCGGGACACGTGGTATCCTGTCTGAATATGGGGGGACCATCCTCCAAGGCTAAATACTCCTGACTGACCGATAGTGAACCAGTACCGTGAGGGAAAGGCGAAAAGAACCCCGGCGAGGGGAGTGAAACAGAACCTGAAACCGTGTACGTACAAGCAGTGGGAGCCTACTTGTTAGGTGACTGCGTACCTTTTGTATAATGGGTCAGCGACTTATATTCTGTAGCAAGGTTAACCGCATAGGGGAGCCGAAGGGAAACCGAGTCTTAATTGGGCGTTAAGTTGCAGGGTATAGACCCGAAACCCGGTGATCTAGCCATGGGCAGGTTGAAGGTTGGGTAACACTAACTGGAGGACCGAACCGACTAATGTTGAAAAATTAGCGGATGACCTGTGGCTGGGGGTGAAAGGCCAATCAAACCGGGAGATAGCTGGTTCTCCCCGAAAGCTATTTAGGTAGCGCCTCGTGAACTCATCTCCGGGGGTAGAGCACTGTTTCGGCTAGGGGGCCATCCCGGCTTACCAACCCGATGCAAACTGCGAATACCGGAGAATGTTATCACGGGAGACACACGGCGGGTGCTAACGTCCGTCGTGAAGAGGGAAACAACCCAGACCGCCAGCTAAGGTCCCAAAGTCATGGTTAAGTGGGAAACGATGTGGGAAGGCACAGACAGCCAGGATGTTGGCTTAGAAGCAGCCATCATTTAAAGAAAGCGTAATAGCTCACTGGTCGAGTCGGCCTGCGCGGAAGATGTAACGGGGCTAAACCATGCACCGAAGCTGCGGCAGCGACACTATGTGTTGTTGGGTAGGGGAGCGTTCTGTAAGCCGCTGAAGGTGGACTGTGAGGTCTGCTGGAGGTATCAGAAGTGCGAATGCTGACATAAGTAACGATAAAGCGGGTGAAAAGCCCGCTCGCCGGAAGACCAAGGGTTCCTGTCCAACGTTAATCGGGGCAGGGTGAGTCGACCCCTAAGGCGAGGCTGAAAAGCGTAGTCGATGGGAAACAGGTTAATATTCCTGTACTTGGTGTTACTGCGAAGGGGGGACGGAGAAGGCTAGGTTATCCGGGCGACGGTTGTCCCGGTTTAAGCGTGTAGGTGTGAAGACCAGGCAAATCCGGTCTTCTTTAACACTGAGGCGTGATGACGAGCCACTACGGTGGTGAAGTAACTGATGCCCTGCTTCCAGGAAAAGCCTCTAAGCTCCAGGTAACACGAAATCGTACCCCAAACCGACACAGGTGGTCAGGTAGAGAATACCAAGGCGCTTGAGAGAACTCGGGTGAAGGAACTAGGCAAAATGGTGCCGTAACTTCGGGAGAAGGCACGCTGGCATTAGGTGAAGGGACTTGCTCCCGGAGCTGAAGCCAGTCGAAGATACCAGCTGGCTGCAACTGTTTATTAAAAACACAGCACTGTGCAAACACGAAAGTGGACGTATACGGTGTGACGCCTGCCCGGTGCCGGAAGGTTAATTGATGGGGTTATCCGTAAGGAGAAGCTCTTGATCGAAGCCCCGGTAAACGGCGGCCGTAACTATAACGGTCCTAAGGTAGCGAAATTCCTTGTCGGGTAAGTTCCGACCTGCACGAATGGCGTAATGATGGCCAGGCTGTCTCCACCCGAGACTCAGTGAAATTGAAATCGCTGTGAAGATGCAGTGTACCCGCGGCAAGACGGAAAGACCCCGTGAACCTTTACTATAGCTTGACACTGAACATTGAGCCTTGATGTGTAGGATAGGTGGGAGGCTTTGAAGCGTGGACGCCAGTCTGCGTGGAGCCGACCTTGAAATACCACCCTTTAATGTTTGATGTTCTAACGTAGGCCCGTGATCCGGGCTGCGGACAGTGTCTGGTGGGTAGTTTGACTGGGGCGGTCTCCTCCCAAAGCGTAACGGAGGAGCACGAAGGTTGGCTAATCCTGGTCGGACATCAGGAGGTTAGTGCAATGGCATAAGCCAGCTTGACTGCGAGAGTGACGGCTCGAGCAGGTGCGAAAGCAGGTCATAGTGATCCGGTGGTTCTGAATGGAAGGGCCATCGCTCAACGGATAAAAGGTACTCCGGGGATAACAGGCTGATACCGCCCAAGAGTTCATATCGACGGCGGTGTTTGGCACCTCGATGTCGGCTCATCACATCCTGGGGCTGAAGTAGGTCCCAAGGGTACGGCTGTTCGCCGTTTAAAGTGGTACGCGAGCTGGGTTTAGAACGTCGTGAGACAGTTCGGTCCCTATCTGCCGTGGGCGCTGGAGAATTGAGGGGGGTTGCTCCTAGTACGAGAGGACCGGAGTGAACGCACCACTGGTGTTCGGGTTGTCATGCCAATGGCATTGCCCGGTAGCTAAGTGCGGAAAAGATAAGTGCTGAAAGCATCTAAGCACGAAACTTGCCCCGAGATGAGTTCTCCCTGACTCCTTGAGAGTCCTGAAGGGACGTTGAAGACGACGACGTTGATAGGCCGGATGTGTAAGTGCAGCGATGCATTGAGCTAACCGGTACTAATGACCCGTGAGGCTTAACCTTACAACGCCAGAGGCGTTTTGGTTGAGAGACCAGAGAAGAATTTTCAGCATTGTTTACCGGATAAAGAATTAGCGGAAACGAAAGATTTTACGCTGAGGCAAGGCGGCAAGCGCAGTAAATGAAGGAGCATACATAAGTATGTGACTGAGTTTACAAGAGCGGCCAACGCAGCATCAGTGAAAAATATTCGTTTCTGGCACAAAGAATTTGCCTGGCGGCTGTAGCGCGGTGGTCCCACCTGACCCCATGCCGAACTCAGAAGTGAAACGCCGTAGCGCCGATGGTAGTGTGGGGTCTCCCCATGCGAGAGTAGGGAACTGCCAGGCATCAATTTAAGGTATTTACCTGAAAAGGTAACACCGGTTATCAGCGAGACCCCGCTGGTAATGCAGTATTCGGTGGTGCGGTAGTTCAGTCGGTTAGAATACCGGCCTGTCACGCCGGGGGTCGCGGGTTCGAGTCCCGTCCGCACCGCCACTCTCTTGATTAGCCCTGACTGAAAAGTCAGGGCTTTTTCATTTCTGGCATATCAACATTGATTCTAGCTAGCTAGCCACTAACACACAAACTGATTCAGGTCCTGGGCTGTTCCCCGTTCGCTCGCCGCGTACTGGGGGAATCTCGGTTGATTTCTTTTCCTCGGGGTACTTTAGATGTTTCAGTTCCCCCGGTTCGCCTCGTTAACCTATGTATTCAGTTAACGATAATGCACAAGTGCATTGGGTTTCCCCATTCGGACATYCGCCGGCTGTTGCGGTTCATATCACCTTGCCGGCGCTTTTCGCAGATTAGCACGTCCTTCATCGCCTCTGACTGCCAGGGCATCCACCGTGTACGCTTAGTCGCTTAACCTCACAACCCACAGGCGTTTTCACGCATGCAGTGTTGCAAGCTTTTGAGAGACTCGAACGCGTCGTTTTCATTTCTTATTACGGAGAAATGAAACCACGCGTCGTTTCAAATTTTCAGCTTGTTCCGGATTGTTAAAGAGCAAATACTTCGCAGCACACCGTTTCCGGTACGCTCTGAAGTATCGTGGGTAACGCCTTTCACTCATTACCAGCAAGTGGCGTCCCCTAGGGGATTCGAACCCCTGTTACCGCCGTGAAAGGGCGGTGTCCTGGGCCTCTAGACGAAGGGGACACAGGGGTGTCGTCGTCAAGACGGCTTGCTCATTACTTTTTCATCAGACAATCTGTGTGAGCACTTCGCGGGAAGGTATCTTCAGGTAAGGAGGTGATCCAACCGCAGGTTCCCCTACGGTTACCTTGTTACGACTTCACCCCAGTCATGAATCACAAAGTGGTAAGCGCCCTCCCGAAGGTTAAGCTACCTACTTCTTTTGCAACCCACTCCCATGGTGTGACGGGCGGTGTGTACAAGGCCCGGGAACGTATTCACCGTAGCATTCTGATCTACGATTACTAGCGATTCCGACTTCATGGAAGTCGAGTTCGCAGACTCCAATCCGGACTACGACGCACTTTATGAGGTCCGCTTGCTCTCGCGAGGTCGCTTCTCTTTCTAGCTAGCTAGGTGCGCGCCTCCACCTGCACGGTGTCCCGGTCGAGCTTCCCGGCATTCTGCAGCGCATCGCGGGAGAAGAACGCCCAGCTGCTGTTTCTCGACAGCGCCGGCCGCCAGTCGAACACGAATGCCCTGTCGGTGCTGGCCTCGGCCGGTGTTGAACGCCTCAGCCTGACGGCCCCCGGACCGGGGCTGGAGGCGCGCGTTTCAGCATTCAGGACAAACGTGACCGCTACCGTGCGCTGGCAGAGCGCTTTACCGACCTGAGCGGCCCGGACAATACGGTTACGGCGGCCGTGACCGGCGCGCGTGAACAGCAGCAGCTGACGGGGTACATCTAGCTAGCTAGCTTTTCCTCGGGGTACTTAGATGTTTCAGTTCCCCCGGTTCGCCTCGTTAACCTATGTATTCAGTTAACGATAATGCACAAGTGCATTGGGTTTCCCCATTCGGACATCGCCGGCTGTTGCGGTTCATATCACCTTGCCGGCGCTTTTCGCAGATTAGCACGTCCTTCATCGCCTCTGACTGCCAGGGCATCCACCGTGTACGCTTAGTCGCTTAACCTCACAACCCACAGGCGTTTTCACGCATGCAGTGTTGCAAGCTTTTGAGAGACTCGAACGCGTCGCTTTCATTTCTTATTACGGAGAAATGAAACAACGCGTCGTTTCAAATTTTCAGCTTGTTCCGGATTGTTAAAGAGCAATAACTTCAAAATGCACTCGTAAATGCATTCAGAAGTTGAGTATCAACGTGGGGTCGTTGATGGTGGAGCTAAGCGGGATCGAACCGCTGACCTCCTGCGTGCAAGGCAGGCGCTCTCCCAGCTGAGCTATAGCCCCAATGATTCGCAAAACCCTTCACCCAATTCTTTCGAGTTCAAGGCGTGACGATGCGAAGCATACAATAAGTATGCGAGCTGTCGGCACAACGCAGAAATCGGGAGAATTTGGTAGGCCTGAGTGGACTTGAACCACCGACCTCACCCTTATCAGGGGTGCGCTCTAACCACCTGAGCTACAAGCCTGCCGAGGGTTTTACTGCTTCTTTAAATTTCATCAGACAATCTGTGTGAGCACTTCGCGGGAAAGTATCTTCAGGTAAGGAGGTGATCCAACCGCAGGTTCCCCTACGGTTACCTTGTTACGACTTCACCCCAGTCATGAATCACAAAGTGGTAAGCGCCCTCCCGAAGGTTAAGCTACCTACTTCTTTTGCAACCCACTCCCATGGTGTGACGGGCGGTGTGTACAAGGCCCGGGAACGTATTCACCGTAGCATTCTGATCTACGATTACTAGCGATTCCGACTTCATGGAGTCGAGTTGCAGACTCCAATCCGGACTACGACGCACTTTATGAGGTCCGCTTGCTCTCGCGAGGTCGCTTCTCTTTGTATGCGCCATTGTCTAGCTAGCTAGCAACTCGACTCCATGAAGTCGGAATCGCTAGTAATCGTAGATCAGAATGCTACGGTGAATACGTTCCCGGGCCTTGTACACACCGCCCGTCACACCATGGGAGTGGGTTGCAAAAGAAGTAGGTAGCTTAACCTTCGGGAGGGCGCTTACCACTTTGTGATTCATGACTGGGGTGAAGTCGTAACAAGGTAACCGTAGGGGAACCTGCGGTTGGATCACCTCCTTACCTGAAGATACTTTCCCGCGAAGTGCTCACACAGATTGTCTGATAGAAAAGTAACGAGCAGAAAAACCTCTACAGGCTTGTAGCTCAGGTGGTTAGAGCGCACCCCTGATAAGGGTGAGGTCGGTGGTTCAAGTCCACTCAGGCCTACCAAATTTCTTCTCATGCTGCGTTATGCGCGCGGTCGTTTACCGGTGTAAACTTCCCTTCCGCATGCCTTGCCTGAGCAGAAATTGCATTCTTGTATCTGAAGAATGTGAACTCGGTTGAGTGGTAGTAGTTGGTCTCTGCAAGTGACTGTATGGGGCTATAGCTCAGCTGGGAGAGCGCCTGCCTTGCACGCAGGAGGTCAGCGGTTCGATCCCGCTTAGCTCCACCATTACAGTACTTCAATACTTCAGAGCGTACCGGAAACGGTGTGCTGCGAAGTATTTGCTCTTTAACAATCCGGAACAAGCTGAAAATTTGAAACGACGCGTTGTTTCATTTCTCCGTAATAAGAAATGAAAGCGACGTGTTCGAGTCTCTCAAAAGCTTGCAACACTGCATGCGTGAAAACGCCTGTGGGTTGTGAGGTTAAGCGACTAAGCGTACACGGTGGATGCCCTGGCAGTCAGAGGCGATGAAGGACGTGCTAATCTGCGAAAAGCGCCGGCAAGGTGATATGAACCGCAACAGCCGGCGATGTCCGAATGGGGAAACCCAATGCACTTGTGCATTATCGTTAACTGAATACATAGGTTAACGAGGCGAACCGGGGGAACTGAAACATCTAAGTACCCCGAGGAAAAGAAATCAACCGAGATCTAGCTAGCTAGGCTTGCGCAGATCGTAAAGGATATCTTCCAGCATCTTCCTGGCAAACCCTGATTTCTGGCTCATGCGGATAATGTCCTCGATCATTTCGGGTGTCTGCTCGGGTGCCCAGAACTGCTCGCGCGCGCGCAGGAGTTCTGTCTCCACATGTTGACGGAGGTGAGGACGCATTTGAGCCGGACCGGACAGTATGTTGATGTCAGCGCTCTGCCCCCGGGTCAGCTCATAACCGACACGCAGAAGCACTTTTTCCAGCGTTTCCAGCATCCTGTGCGTAGACATGATGCCACTCTCCTGCCACAACCAGGTTGCGGTACTGATGTCTGTCAGCTTTTCACCCGGTTTTTCATGTACTGGCGTGCCGTACCGCCATTCTTGCGGTTGAGTATCACGCTGACCTTTTTCAGGCTGAGTGTCATTTTGACCTCTTCTGACCAACCGGCAGATGCTGGCCACTACATAAATGCCCAATATTCCCATAAGAAACAGCACCACGTACCCGGGGTTCGCTGTGGCTGTATCCCCAAAGTTCCCAACCAGAGCAAGAACAACCAGCAGTGCCGTATGGCCGTAGAGTGTCACCCGCAGCCGCTGGATGAAATCGGGAGACCGCTTTGAAGTGTAGTAAAGCACTGTCAGCACCCCGGCGACTAAAACAGCGTAGAACAGCAGCAGTGCCTGTTCTGTCTCTGGCTGGCGGAAATGTTTCAGCGCTGCCAATGCAATGAATATGAGGCCTGTACATTCCAGTATTGTTATGAACAGAAACAGGAACGAAATGGGGCTCAGCTTCCCGGCGGCCATACGCAGGAATGTGGCAAACGCGGGCCACAGGGGATCAGGTTTCTTTTTCACCCGATAAAACTCCTCTAAGTCATTTAATCAGGCGGTCTGAAACCAGAGAGGTCCCGTAACGGACCCTCAGTTTGTCGTGTTATGCCTGGCGGAAGATGGAATAGTTCTCGCACACTCTCGTAGTCTAGCTAGCTAGCTCGTAGTGGCCACGCTCATGCCCTTGAGTCAGTCACCCCGGTTCAGCTTTGTTCCCCGTTGGCCATCACCAGTGCGTGCCTGGCTGTCACGCTGCTACGCCGGTGCTTCTTTTCTTATTAACCCTCACCAGATGCAAAGCTGGCTCTCTCCCCGGAGACTCGGGCGCAGGTCATTACCCTGCGTTTGCTGCCTTCCGGCTGCTGCGGTCTGTCCGCGTCAGTGCTTCATGTCGGATTTTCCTCCTGGCAGGGTCATTACGGGTTATCTGGGCGTTGGTGTGGCAAACAAACGGCGGCGGTTTTTGATTCTGTCTTCGGTTGCTGACTGGCAGTCCGCGCAGGCCTGAACACCCGGGACGGCTTCCTGGCGCTTTTCTGGAATGGGTGCATCGCAGAGCAGGCAGTGGGTGGCTGAAGGTTGCTGAGGTGTTTCACGGGGCGGACGTTGCAGACTGGCCAGAAAAAACATTTCTTCGTTCGCACGATCGCAAATATCAGGCATGGTTTCTCCCAATAAAGAAGCCCGCATCAAGTGCGGGCTGAGGTTAGCGTTAATGGTGAAAATTGAAGTTAATCTATGGCGGTAACCAGTAAAAAAACGCCTTCCATGCCGGTTATCTGGACTTTCGTTCCCGCCGGATAATCCCCGTCGGCTCTGACAAACCAGACACTATCACCAATGCGCGTCTGGCCTGTGCCGTTGATAAGCCCGTTGTCCAGTATCAGGGTCATTCCCTTCATCAGTGCGATCCGGTCATTCAGCGCTACGGCAGGAGGTGCTGAACGGTAGACCATTTTTTTGATAATCCTGAGGCTGGCCAGCAGAACCGTGAGCGCGGAAAAGAGCAGCAATTGCCACCGCAATTCTGTCGGGAATACCGGCGTCAGCCCACTTGTTACGAGGGCTGCCAGACTAAGGCACAGCATCCAGCCTGTACCGGTCAGCATTTCAGCCGCGAAGATAAGCCCGGCCAGTACCAGCCAGATAATCTGCGGATCCAGACTACTGAACCATCCCATTTCAGTCGTTCCGTGAGTTCAGATTTTTGACAAGTTCACCAATTCCGGCAATGGAGCCCATCACGCTTGAGGCATCAAGTGGCATCATCACCACTTTGCTGCTTGATGATGAGCCGATCTGCTGGAGTGCCTCAGTGTACTTTTGCGCGACAAAGTAGTTCACCGCCTGGATATCACCGGCAGCAATCGCTTCTGACACCATCTGCGTGGCACGGGCTTCGGCTTCAGCAGAGCGTTCACGCGCTTCTGCCTGAAGAAAAGCAGACTGACGCTCGCCTTCTGCCTGCAGGATCTGAGACTGCTTTTCTCCCTCAGCACGCAGAATTTGTGCCTGACGTACCCCTTCTGCTTCCAGAATGCTGGCGCGCTTGGTGCGCTCGGCTTTCATCTGGGCATTCATGGCATCAATCAGTTCTTTGGGAGGCTGAATGTCGCGGATTTCAATGCGTGTCACCTTGACACCCCACGGGCTGGTTGCGTGGTCCACGGCTGCAAGCAGTCGGGTGTTGATACTGTCACGCTGAGAGAGCATCTCGTCGAGCTCCATCGAGCCGAGAACGGTCCGGATATTGGTCATCACCAGATTGGTGATGGCGTTGCTCAGGTTGCTGACTTCATAAGCAGCTTGTGCAGCATCAATGATTTGAACAAAACAGACGGCATCAATGGAGACGTTGGCGTTATCGCGGGAGATGACCTCCTGCGAGGGAATGTCCAGTACCTGTTCCATCATATTGATTTTGCGTCCGATGCGATCCATGAAAGGGACAAGAAAGCCCAGCCCTGGTTTCATCGTGTGGGTATAGCGGCCAAAGCGTTCCACGGTCCATCCGGAACCCTGCGGTACAATCTTGACGGCTGACGAAACAAAGATGAAAGCAACAATGAGACATATCACTGCAGGTAGCAGGTTTGAGAGAAGTTCGTACATGAGGAAAACTCCGGAGGTGTGATAAAACCGGTGTGGCACCGGAAAGGGATATGAAAAAGTCAGTTAAGGTCAGGAGACCAGACATCGCGGTGCTGCTTCCCGTCACGTGCGCCCCATGCAGATTCAGGGAGAGAATGGTGCCCGATATACCTAGCTAGCTAGCTGTAGTGCTGCTGCCGGTGATGCAGGTAATGCGTTTCTGCTATCCCGTAGGGAATTCTGCATGTTCTGCGATTCGATGGCTGCCGCATGGTGGAGCTTTTCGTTCACGGGTGGCTGGAGTGCCGGATTCGTGGGCGATTCTGGTATTGCAGTGGCCGGCCCATGATCCAGTATCCTGACCGGGGCTTGCCAGGTCGCCTGGGGGGCGCCAGTCGATATGCTGACTGCGGTTGCCACCTTAGCCGGGGAGTTCCCATATAAATCATCTGGCGTGGCGTGGTACCACACGGCGGACGTTATCAGTGCACCGGCAACCACTGAGGCCAGATATTTGAGTCCGCGGGTGTAGACGGACTGGCGTTGACTTCTCAGGTATGACGAAATGGCGTTGAGGACGTCACGGGCATCGTGCTGTGGGTCGTCGATTAGAGTGATGGCCTCATTTGAGTAAGAATAGGTTCCAATTAGTTTTTTCTCATGGCTGATCAGGTTCCGTGGTTCGCGAAAAATCGTCAGGGTCTGAGGTGTGCTATAGCCTTTCTGGTACAGGACTACGATGAAGTCATTGCTTTTGAAAGCGGAATAGGTGTTTTCTGAGGGCATGAGAGCCTCCATTCAGGATGTAAAAGAATAAGGGGGGGCAGACAGGGATCAGAACGGCAGCTCGTTGTCTTCCTGGCCCGGGCGGGTAAGAACGTCGTCAGTCAGGGACCAGTTATTGCGGATGCGTCGTTTACGATCACGATCCGGCTGGGGTTCATCCCAGATGAGTCCAAGCGACAGCATATCGAGGCGAAAGCCGTCGATAGCTTCCTCCACACAGACCTCCGGGCAGGGGAGTCCCATCCGGATAGCTTCATTTTCAGTCCGGGCCACGGCCACAATGCCGGCTCCTTCGATAAATCCCTTTGTGGTATTGGCGCGGTGCAGGCCATAGAACAGCGTGCGATCGATGCCTTTAAGCCAGAGCCAGTTTGGCGGTGTCAGGCGCAGGTCGTGCGCATAAAGCCAGACCAGCCCGCTTCTGACATAGCGGTGCTCCCGTAGCCAGCGTTTCGCCCCTTCACTGCGGGTTACACGTATGAACGCAGGTCTGGCCAGCGAGTACACAGGAACAGAAAACCTGCCGCTGTCCCTGCGGCTTTTGAGACGGCAGGAGCGGTTCAGCATGTCCATCAGTGCTTTGGCGGCAGGTCTGTCATCGAGGAAGAACTGCAGGCCGAAGATGGCAAACAGTGCTTTCTCGTGCGGAGACAGGCTCTTCCAGCCGGTCAGTGGTTTCCCGAGCTGAGCCAGAAACACCTCACGACAGCGGGCGACATCGAGCTGCATATTGCTGATGAGCTGATGCTGCTGTGCAAATTCTTCCGGTCTTTGTGCCGGCAGACGTTCCGGTCGACGCTCATCGAGCAGCAGGCGCTGCGGATCTCCTTCATTAAGCACTGGCGCGATGGCGGGAGAGATACTTTCCATGGCGAACGGCAGGGTATGAATGTTCAGCACACGGCGGGTATGCCAGTTTCGTGCTGGGTGATGCACCCAGCTCCACAGCGAAGCACCCGATAACGGGATAAGGAAAATCATCAGGATGCCGGTTGTCTGTTCCAGAACGGCCACCCACTGGTCAAAGGAGACGTTTTCGGCATTATTGCCTGTGGCGGCCAGAAGGTTGTAGCGGGTAGCTGCATAGACATGGAATGGGCCGAAATCGACCATTCCCCAGAGCGTATGCAGTATGAAACAAGACCAGTAGATGAACTCCGGCAGAAAGAGCCAGGCAACCAGCAGTAACATCAGGCCCAGCGCGGCAAGGACCCCCCAGGAATCCAGGGGATCACCGGCGACACCAGGACGAGCAGATGACATGGAGAATACCTCCGCGATTAGTAGTGGATAAATAAACGAGTGTGAAATAACGATGAAAAATAATGACTATGAGGAAAAAATATAATTTTGAAGGACGCTGGATAAACAGGTGGAACGGCAAGAGGTTTTTAATTGATCGGTTTTATATTATTTATTTTTGGATCTGATATGGATCTCCTTTTGTTGTCCCTTTCGGATATTAGCTTTTAACAGAATTCGTGAATTTGATCTGATTTAAAGGGTATTACCAGAATATTGATCTAAATAATTAATGAAAAGATAAAAAAGAGCCGGTTATAAAAACCGGCAAGGGAATTGCACAATGGAGGATTAAAGGGGCTTTTTAGATTAGATCAGGAACGGGCATGCCAGCAAGTGTTTCCAGTTTTCCTCGTTTTTGCTTCACAATTTCCGGGAAGTTAAAACTGTATGAGTAACCTTTGTTGTTCATGCCATGAATGTGGTCAGCCAGGTTTGAAGCCGCATAAGTATTAATGGGGATCACTGGCAGTGACGCAAACTTCGTATACAGACGTAGCCTGGAGCCTTCCACTTCGGTGCGAGTGAGGCTGTAGGCATCGAACCCTATGACATCCATAACGTTGCCCGGATAAATACGGATGTACACAATCGTGCCCTTACGACTAGCTAGCTAGCGGTGGACCGCTGGGACAGCAGCTGGAGCGAGTCAACCAAACGCGGCGTGGTCGCGGCGTCGCAGTTCGTGCACCGGCACAAAGGCACCATCGGCGCGGTCCGGCGCGTGGTAGAGCCGCTCGGCTATCTGATCCGCGTGATTGAGTGGTGGAAAACCGGCGATGTGCCGGGCACGTTCCGGCTTGATGTGGGCGTGCTGGATACCGGCATCACCGAAGAAATGTATAACGAGCTGGAGCGGCTGATAGCCGATGCCAAGCCCCTCAGCCGTCATCTGATCGGCCTGTCCATCAACCTTGATGCAAACGGCGACATCCCGGTTGCCGCCGCCTGCTACAGCGGCGATGAGCTGACCGTTTACCCCTACACCCCTGAACTCATCAGCACCGGCGGCGCGGGTTATTCCGGCGTGGCGGTGCATCTTATTGACCTGACGGAAGTGCGCGCATGACGACAAAATATTTTGCCCTGCTGACGAATCAGGGCGCGGCCAGGCTGGCGAATGCCGCCGCGCTCGGTACGAAACTCCAGATTACCGAGATGGCGGTCGGGGACGGCGGCGGCACGCTGCCAACTCCTGACCCGGCGCAGACCGCGCTCATCGGCGAGAAACGCCGGGCGGCGCTGAACTCGCTGAGTATCGATGCGGCCAACAGCAGCCAGATTATCGCCGAGCAGGTGATCCCCGAAAGCGAAGGCGGTTTCTGGATACGCGAGATCGGCCTGTTTGATGCTGACGGCGTGATGATTGCCGTTGCCAACTGCGCCGAAACGTATAAACCGCAGCTGGCCGAGGGCAGCGGCCGCACGCAGACCGTGCGCCTGATCCTGATTGTGAACAGCACCAGCGCGGTGACGCTGAAAATCGACCCGGCCGTGGTGCTGGCAACGCGGCAGTATGTCGATAACGCCGTGATCGAGGTGAAAGCCTATGCCGATGACCTGCTGGCAAAGCACGTTGCGGCAGCGAACCCGCACAGTCAGTACCTTCAGACGACGAACGCCCTGAAGGAAATAAAGGATGCGGGTAAAGCCGCTGATGCACTGAGCAACCTGGGGTTAAGCCTCCTGGGCGATGGCAGCGCAATGCCGGTCGGCGTCCCGGTGCCGTGGCCGACCGCGACCGCCCCCACGGGCTGGATTAAGTGCAACGGGGCGTCCTTCAGTGCAGCCACTTACCCGGAGCTGGCGAAAGCCTATCCCGCGCTGAAACTTCCCGACCTGCGCGGGGAATTTCTGCGCGGCTGGGATGACGGGCGCGGCGTGGACAGCGGGCGCGCGTTACTGAGCCTTCAGGACCATGCGATGCAGCTGCATACCCATTACATGTACACGCAGGGTGCACTGGCGGGGACCGTGTGGGCAATCCTGGACGGGACCAATTATTCCCAGACTAACGGGGATTCGGCTGTCGGTAACGGCACCACCGCCGGGCAGTGGACCACGCAGAGTAACGGCCCGGTCGGCAATTATGCGGCGGAAACCCGCCCGCGAAACGTCGCATTTAATTACATAGTGAGGGCTGCATAATGGCAAAAGTGACCTTTGATAAAAACGGGCTGGCGAAGGCGTCCGGCACCCTGACGGTGTACAGCTATGACGCCGTCAGCGGGGGATTTACCGGCGCCTCTGACGAATACCTGTTGCAGGGGCTGGGCCTGCCCGCGAACTCAACCACAACCGCACCGCCCGAAGTTGCGACAGGCAGTATCGCTGTCTGGCGTGATGATGCCTGGCAGACAGTCAGCGATCACCGTGGGGAGACGGTGTATTCAACCGCCGATGGCTCTCCCCGCCTGATAACGGAAACCGGTGATTACCCGGCGGATACCACGACGTTAAAGCCCGCGACCGGTTTTGATAAGTGGGACGGGGAAAAGTGGGTAACGGATGCGGACGCGCAGAAGCTGGCCGATGTGGCAGAGGCCGATAAGCAAAAGAGCACGTTCATCAGTAGCGCCAATACCACGACCCAGGCATGGCAGACGCAGCTGATGCTCGGCATCATTACCGATGCCGACAAAGAAAAGCTGACCGAATGGATGAAATACATCCAGGATGTGCAGGCCGTGGATACTGCCGCCGCCCCGGATAATGTCTGGCCGGATAAGCCCGCCGTATGACTGAGGCGCGGACAGGCCTTTCTTTTGTCCGCTGGTCTTTCAGCGGGCCGCAGTCAAATGCATTCGCCCGCCTGAGCTGCCACCCTGAGCACACCTTTAACCAGGAGTGCAACAGATGGCAGATTATCATCACGGTGTCCGCGTCACCGAAGTGAACGACGGCACGCGCACCATCTCCACCGTATCAACCGCAATCGTCGGCATGGTCTGCACCGCTGACGATGCGGATGCGGCGACCTTCCCGCTCAATAAGCCGGTGCTTGTCACCAACGTGCAGGGCGCAGTCGGCAAGGCGGGCGTCAAAGGCACGCTGGCCGCAGCGTTGCAGGCCATTGCCGACCAGTCAAAACCCGTCACCGTTGTGGTGCGCGTGGCCGAAGGTGAAAGCGAGGCCGAAACCACGTCCAACATCATCGGCGGCACCGATGAAAACGGCCAGTACACCGGCATGAAAGCGCTGCTGGCCGCACAGTCTCAGCTCGATGTTAAACCACGCATTCTCGGCGTGCCGGGCCTCGACACGCTGGAAGTCGCGACCGCGCTCGCCAGCATTGCGCAGCAGCTGCGCGCCTTCGCCTACGTGTCGGCGTGGAACTGCAAAACCATTTCTGAAGCCCGCCTCTATCGTCAGAACTTCAGCCAGCGCGAAATCATGGTTATCTGGCCGGATTTCCTCGCCTGGAACACCACGACCAGCGCCTCAGATACAGCTTACGCCACCGCCCGCGCGCTGGGCCTGCGCGCCAAAATCGACAACGACACCGGCTGGCATAAAACCCTGTCGAACGTCGGTGTTAACGGCGTAACCGGCATTTCCGCCTCGGTATTCTGGGATCTGCAACAGGTGGGCACAGATGCGGACCTGCTCAACGAGGCGGACGTTACGACGCTGATTCGTAAAGACGGTTTCCGCTTCTGGGGCAACCGTACATGCAGCGATGATCCGCTGTTCCAGTTTGAGAACTACACCCGCACCGCGCAGGTGATGGCGGATACTATCGCCGAGGCACATATGTGGGCCAACGACAAGCCACTCACGCCGGTACTGGTGAAAGAAATCATCGCGGGTGTGAAAGCGAAATTCCGCGAGATGACCACCGCCGGTTATCTGCTGGGCGCATCCGCCTGGTATGACGAAAGCGCCAACGATAAAGACCTGCTCAAGGCGGGCAAGCTCTTTATCGATTACGACTACACGCCGGTGCCACCGCTGGAAGATCTGACCTTCCGCCAGCGTATCACTGACCGCTATCTGGCGACCTTCGCCGCATCCGTGAACAGTTAAGGAGCCGGATAAATGGCACTGCCACGCAAACTCAAGGCGATGAACCTTTTCAACGATTCGAACAGCTATCAGGGCGTGGTGACGGCCGTCACCCTGCCGAAGCTGGCGCGCAAGCTCGACCCGTACCGCGCAGGCGGCATGAACGGCGCCGCGCATATCGACAACGGCCTGGAGGATGACGCGCTCGATATTGAATGGACTATCGGCGGCATTGATGAGCTGGTGCTGTCGCAGTGGGGTGCGTCCGATGTGCCGCTGCGCTTCACCGGTTCTTACCCTAGCTAGCTAGGGAGACGGCGTCACGCTCGACAGCGGCCGGGACACGACGCTGCAGGGGGCACGAGGTACAACGGGGCCTCCGTCGATTGCCGACGTGGGCCGTAACCTGCAGCTGACCAGTGAACAGGGCAGCAACCGCTAACGATTCGAAGCAGACCGGCAGCAGTCCTGGGTGCCGGAATGACCTGGGGTGCAGGCGCGGCAGCGGGCGGTTCGGCCAGCGTCAGCGCAACCCGGGATAAGATGCACAGCAATTACGACTCGGTGCAGGAGCAGACGGGCCTGTTTGCCGGGCAGGGTGGTTTTGACGTGACGGTAGGCGGGCATACCCAGCTGGACGGTGCGGTTATCGGGTCAACGGCCACGGCGGATAAAAACCGGCTGGACACCGGCACGCTGGGTTTCAGCGACATCGATAATCATGCAGACTACCAGATTGAACACCAGGGCGTGGGGTTCAGCACGGGCGGCAGCATTGGCAGCCAGTTTATCGGCAATATGGCGAACGGCCTGCTGTCCGGGATGAATGGCAGCGGCAGCGCGGACTCGCTGACGCGTGCGGCGGTGAGCGGGGGCAGCATTACGGTGCGTGACCCGGCCGCGCAGACGCAGGACGTGGCGGGTCTGGACCGCGACGCCGCACACGCGAACCAGACGCTGTCGCCGATTTTTGACCTGGAGAAAGAGCAGAACCGTCTGCAGGCCGCACAGCTTATCAGTGAAATCGGCAGCCAGGCGGTGGATATCGCACAGACGGAAGGAAAAATCGCGGGAGACAAGGCGAAGAAGGACCCGGCGGCGCTGAAGGCGGCCAGAACGGCGCTGGCGGCGAAGGGTAAACAGGACCCGACGGACGAAGAAATCAAGCAGCAGGCGTACGACACGGCGATGGCGCCCTACGGGACGGGGAGCGCGCTACAGCAGGGCATCCAGGCGGCGACGGCGGCGGTGCAGGGGCTGGCGGGAGGCGACATCGCCAGCGCGATAGCCGGGGCATCCGCGCCGTATCTGGCAAGTATCATCCACGATGAAACCACCACGAAGGATGCGAACGGTAAGGATGTGGTGAACATCCCGGCAAACCTGATGGCGCACGCGGTGCTGGGTGCGGTGGTCGCATCGGCCTCGGGTAATAACGCGCTGGCGGGTGCGACGGGCGGTGTAGCGGGCGAAGCCGCCGCGCAGCTGTTCATCGCCCAGCAGCTGTATCCGGGTGTAGACCGTGCGGACCTGAGTGAAGAGCAGAAACAGACGATCAGCGCGCTGAGCACGCTGGCGGCAGGACTGGCCGGTGGCATCGCAGGCGGCAGTGTGAGCAGTGCGGTAACGGGCGCGCAGGCCGGGAAGAATGCGGTGGAGAATAATGCGCTGAGTGATATTGCCGAGAACATAGCCTCGGGGATGACCCAGCAGGAGAAATACCAGAAAGCCCAGGATGGCCTGAAAAAAGTTACCGAGGAGTTCAAAGCGAAGTACTGCGCCGGACTCGGTGCTGAAGCCTGTGCCGCGAAAATGGATGCGCACCGTGATGAACTGCTGACAGGTTTTGCGGAGGCGGGACTGGATTTTGTACCGGTGGCCGGAACAATTAAAAGCGCTTTAGAGGCTGAAAGTGCACTTGATTATCTAGAACTGGTAGCGTCTTTGATTCCTGGCGAAAAAGTTGTAGGTGATACCTTAAAAATAGCCAGAGAGGCCCTGAACAAAGGAAATATTAGTGAAGCTTCAAAACTGATTGACAATGCCAGTGATGAAATTGTTACTATATCTGGTGGTAAAGGTGGCTGGAACAAAGATCTGAACAATCCATTAGCTAATAAGACTTATACTGTTGATGGTAATAAAATTTTTACAACAGATGAGTTAGGAAGAACGTCAAGCGTTGAGTCCGATCTTTCATTGCTCAAAAATGACCGTAATACTTACCAGCAATGTAAGTCGGGGAAATGTGGTGTTGAAGGCGATGAAGGAGGTCACTTAATCGCATCAATATTCAATGGGCCGGGTGAAAAAATAAACCTTGTCCCTATGGATGGGAACCTGAATAAAGGTGCATGGAAGCAGATGGAAAATACATGGGCCAGCGCTTTAAAAGATGGTAAGCAAGTCAATGTGAAAATAGAACCAGTTTATCTTGGGGATAGCAAACGTCCTGATAGTTTTAGTGTGACTTATTCTATTGACGGTGCTCGCCCAGTTATTAAAGATATTGCTAATACTCCGGGAGGCGTGAAATGAAAGAACTAGATGATCTTCAAAATAAAATTGGTCAGTTATTAGTTTATGCTGGGCCAGAAAACGCCAAGAAAATTATTGCTCGGGCCAAATTACCACTTGATGGTGAATCATGTGAATATGAGTATGATTATATTGATCAATCAGACAGTGAGGACTGGTTCGTTCCTGATAAATTAGCTAGCCATGATCTTAGGCTCTTATTAGTCAAAATGCGGGATTTTTACATCCAAAACAATATGACTAATGGAAAACCCGCATGGACGGCGTGTGAAATAACTGTCGATATCCCCAAGGGGAAGATAAATATAAATCTTCAATACGATGATTAATGAACAATTCCGCCCACAGTTGGCGGTTTTTTGTCCTGAATTCCGTCAGTGCAAAGCCCTGATACCCAAAGCCCAGCCTTACAAACGCGTAGGCAGCGCTGCTTGTTGGGGTCAAAATACCCCCACAAATAAAGCTACCTTCCCGCAAATCCTAATTAAATCCCGCTTTTTAGCTGCTTCCAAAAACCTTACATCCCACGCAAGACTTTGTCTTGCAGATTTATCTTTCATGAGCAGATGGTTGTATTTAATAATTTTGTGCTGAGTTGAAGCATAGGGAAAAAGGTGTGCTGATTAGCACACATATCGTATAAAAATAGTCCTGCTCAGAACACATTCGGTGTGATGCTGACTTATGGCAGCCAGAAATCCACCACCGAAAGCCGGACTGAGGAGCAGACCTCATCCGGCAGCTCGCTTCAGTCCGGACGGGATATGACGATCCAGGCCACCGGCGGCGCTGAAGGCGGCCAGAACAACGCTGGCGGCGAAGGGTAAACAAAACCCGACGGACGAAGAAATCAAGCAGCAGGCCTACGACACGGCGATGGCGCCCTACGGGACGGGGAGCGCGCTGCAGCAGGGCATCCAGGCGGCGACGGCGGCGGTGCAGGGGCTGGCGGGAGGCGACATCGCCAGCGCGATAGCCGGGGCATCCGCACCGTATCTGGCGGGCATCATTCATGATGAAACGACCACGAAGGATGCGAACGGTAAAGAGGTGGTGAACACCGAAGCGAACCTGATGGCGCACGCGGTGCTGGGTGCGGTGGTGGCGTCGGCGTCGGGTAACAACGCGCTGGCGGGTGCTGCCGGGGGCGTGGCGGGTGAATATATCGCCCAGCAGCTGTATCCGGGTGTAGACCGTGCGGACCTGAGTGAAGAGCAGAAACAGACGGTCAGCGCGCTGAGCACGCTGGCGGCAGGACTGGCCGGTGGTATCGCGGGCGGCAGTGTGAGCAGTGCGGTCACGGGCGCGCAGGCCGGGAAGAATGCGGTTGATAATAATGCGCTGTGCAACCCGACGACGTGCATGAATGACCTGTTCGATATGAGTAAGCCGATGACGGGCGGGGCAGGTATGGCGGCGGCGGGTGCCGGTGCAGCGGCAGGGGCAGCCATCGCAGATGCGCTTAACGGGGATAAAGATGGTGAATCTACTCCGAACGTCGGTTCAGGCCTGAGTGACGAAGAGAAAGCGGAGCTGGGCGGGAGTGGTTCAGGAACGCCGGGGGGCTGGGGACCGGAGGATGAGGAAGATGCGCGGAATAATGAGGCCCACAGTGCTACCAATAGCAAAAACTTGAATGCGGAATTAACAGGTAAAGAAATTGCTAATGGACATGCTTATGAAAAACATGTTATTCAGCAAAATGAATTTGCCGATTTGGGTATAACAACAAGAGAACAGTTCGCCCAGCACATAGAGGATGTAGTGAGAAATCCTACATCAGTCAAAGAGTTAAGTGGTGGAAGGTCTGCTTTTTGGGATCAATCGACCAAGACAGTTGTAATACGCAACCTGAAACCCGGAGATGGTGGTACTGCGTTCAGACCAGTGGACGGTAGAGCCTATTTTGATAACTTGAGGTAACTATGAATCTATTATCTGTCACAAAGACTAACGCAGAAGTTAATGTAACAGAGGAGGAGTTGTTAATATTAAACTCAGCTCTTAATGAAATCTGCAATGGTATTGATATTGCAGAGTTTGAAACAAGAGTGGGTTCTAAAAGAAATGAGGTATTAGCATTGTTAAGTGGAATTGGAAGTATCTTAGATAAAATGGCCCTAAAATAGGTAGAGGCCTTCCAACTCTTAGCTTAAGTATTTTATGAGTCATAGCCGCCCGAAGGGGCGGCAAGCCAAACAAGTTCAAATATATTTGGATGAAAATCAGGAATGGTAGAAAGCTTCTTTCCGGTGGCTAAATGATGAATGAATATATTTTTGAAAATACAGACTATGAAAACGATCCAGAGTGGGTTGTTAGGGATTATTTTAATTCTATGAATTTGCAAGGTAAATTCATGTGGATGCTGCCTTTCCTTGTAAACAAAACAGGTTGTGGCGCTAATGAAACATATTGCTCATTTCCTGATCTTGACGATCCTGATCCAGAGTGTCATTTCGAAGGGATAATGTTCGGAGTTTGGGAAGGTGAAGTTATTGTTCCTGAATATATAGGCTTTAAATACGCCAGAATAGCCTGCGAAAAATACATTCAACTCCACCCTGAAGATACACAAAAAGTTAATGAATTACTGAAGAAAATCCCATCTTGAATGAAAATTCCCGGTTAACCTGGCCGGGATTTTTTAACTGTCGAGCATTTCTAAACCAGATGACTAATCATCTCAGCCTATTAATTCAGGGCCCTAACTTTTCTGGCGGCTCCCTGCTGACGCTGTCCGGTACGGTGGGCAGTGCGCTGAACTCCGCCACCCAGCAGGCGACGTCGGCAGCGAAAGACGATAATGGCCGTCTGGCCGCGCTGCGCGGCACCCAGGCGGCGCTGACCGGCTTCCAGGCCTCCCAGGCAGAGCGGCTGGCTGGCGTATCGGATAATCCGGCGGACAAAAACACCTTCGGGCTGACGCTGAGCTATGGCAGCCAGAAATCCACCACCGAGAGCCGGACTGAGCAGCAGACCTCATCCGGCAGCTCGCTTCAGGCCGGACGGGATATGACAATCCAGGCGACCGGGGGTGACCTGGCTGTGCAGGGCAGCCAGCTGAAAGCGGGCGGGGATATGACGCTGGCGGCGAGCCGGGATATCAGCCTGACCTCCGGTGAGAACAGTGAACAGCAGAGTCAGACCAGCAAAAGCCACGGCCTAGCTAGCTAGTGGGGCATTACGGGGTGAAGTGGCCATCCGGGCATGGAATGGATGTCTCCGGCATTGGGCACGATTTTATTATGGCTGATTTTGACACACCGTGGTCTCCCCCCTCCGAAGCTCTGTTGGCAGCACTCAGCCTGCAGTGGCAGTGTGATATTGAGCACTGGTTCGCGGAGCAGGGATGTGATTTTTTGCGGCTATGCCCGGTATTTGCATGGCGATGTGGTGGAATCGAGGACGGACGCACTGGAATGGAGTGAGCTGCCTGATGATGAACCAGAGGCGTTCCCGGAAGTGATCGGCCCGGACTGGCTTATCGATAATGTGGCGCATTTTGGTGGCTGAGACAGGGAGAGGCGGGGATACCCCGCCAGGAGAAGAACATGAAACGAGAAATGACAGTACGGGCACTGAAAGAACGGTTGTCCCGCTATCCCGATGAAGCACTGTGCTGCGGCACGTTCTGGCTGGCTGATGATTTCCTGCAACTGGAACCCTCACTGGATGAAGATGAGATTGATACCGCAATGGAACTGGCCAGTCGCTTTCACGATGCGAATGTGGGATTTAACCGGGAGTTCCTGCAGTGGGCAATTGACGAAATTCTGGAGGTGCGCGATGTGCTGGCTGATTAACTACATCCTCGATATCGCTGGCACAGAGACCCAGACCCATCTGTTGCTGCGGGCAGACAATCTGCAGCTGGCTGAACTGGCTGCGTGCCGGATGGGCAGAACATGGTGGAAAGAAGTGATGTCCGAAGAGGATGAGGGGTGTTACTGGACGTACCTGGACGCTACCGTATGGTTCAGTGGGATTACTCTGCTGGATGAACGTGAAGTCGACGTCCTTACAGGGTTAAAGTTTCTGGATATGTGGAGGGTTAGTGGTGATCTGAATAACCTGAGCATCAGGGATGACTCCGGGTATCCCTGGGAGGACGCATACCGTTGAGTGGATAGGGCATCAGGTGAGGATCTGGTGCCCCGTCATCCATATGATGATGTCGCTACGCTCCTTTATTATTCCGCTACGCGGAGAGATATCCACTGCCCGTAGCCATCGTGCCCCGCCCGGCGGTCACGGGACGGGCGTTTTTTCCGCTCATGCCTGGCGCCTTTGATATTTTGCGCCAGTCACTCGCCCTGGAGGCTCGCCCTTCAAGCCGCTTTCGCGGCATATCCTCGTGCCGTAACAGACCGGCACTCGGTATTCCACGGTCGGCCTGACCCGTTGCCGTGCGGTGCGTTGAGGCTACGGGCAGCAGGGAACGGTGGCCGTACCGGCCACCTCCTGTCGCCCCGTGTAACCTCAGGAGTCTGACTATGTCCCGATTCATCCAGGGCGATTGCGTCCGTATTATGGCCGGCTTTCCGGATAACGCCGTTGATTTCATCCTCACCGATCCACCCTATCTCGTTGGTTTTAAAGACCGTTCTGGTCGCACGCTTGCCGGCGATAAAACCGATGAATGGTTACAACCAGCCTGCAATGAGATGTACCGCGTACTGAAAAAGGACGCGCTCATGGTGAGTTTTTACGGGTGGAACCGGGTTGATCGTTTTGTGAATGCCTGGAAAGCGGCGGGCTTCTCGATTGTTGGCCATCTGGTGTTTGCCAAAACTTACGCATCAAAATCGGCCTATGTCGGTTACACCCATGAGTGTGCCTACATTCTGGCAAAAGGCCGCCCGCAACTGCCGGCAAAGCCGCTGCCGGACGTTCAGGGCTGGAAGTATTCGGGCAACCGTCACCATCCGACTGAAAAACCGGTTACAAGCCTGCAACCGTTAATCGAATCACTCACATCGCCAGGCGCCATTGTTCTTGATCCGTTTGCGGGTTCAGGCTCCACCTGCGTGGCGGCCGTACAGGCCGGGCGCCGGTATATCGGCATCGAACTGCTGGCGCAGTATCACGCCGCCGGGCAGCAACGTCTGGAGGCCGTGCGTCGCGCGATGCTGCAACCGGCCGCTAACGATGATTTCTGGCGGGAGGCCGCATGACGGAGAACGAAACCAGCCAGTTACGTAAGGATGTGGCGGCGCTGGCGAACAGTATGTGCGATTTACGCGCCACGCTGAACCGACTGGAGTCCTGCTACAGCTACCAGGCGACCTTTCTGATGGAACGCCTTGCAGGACAAACCCTGCGACTTATCAACGCCCGGTTTATGGAGGCTTACAAAGAAATCCTGGTGCTGGATGAGTGCTTTAAAGACTAATGCGCATGGCCGGGTGTGCGTCCCGGCCACAACAAATTTCGGAGATGAACGATGTACGGAACCCGGGAAGAAGTATGTGATGAACTGGCGAGAATGTTCACGCCTGATGAACCGCTGGCGCTGCTGTTATGGACAGAAGGGGGCACCGAAGCGGCGTGCAGCGGTTTAAAACCTGCGAATGAAGAGATCCATGCCGTTATGGCTGCCATTGGACAGATCCCGATGGATTAATACCGGCTTTATGGTGTGACCAGTGACACCGCCAGGGGACTGCTGCAACAGCACCGGGAGGCCGTTACCCGGCAGGTTAGTGTTCCGGGCATGATACTGGCCCGGCTGCTTTGCCGGCTGGAGCGGGATCTGATCGCGCAGGAGAGTGATGCGTGGGATGCCGGTCACGCCGTACCGGATACTATCCGTTGTGCCCGCGAGGATATTTTTACCCTGAGGCAGCACATTGCCGGAGAGCTAACACAATGATCACACTTTCACCCGGACACACGGAGGGGAGGCTGACGCGGAGTATCAGGTACACCCGGACGTGTTTACCCCACCGGAGGATGCCCATCTTCTGATGATGCGTAGCCCGCAGGAAACCGTCATTGTACGGATGCTGGATGGCTGGCCGCTGGCCGCCGCTATTCCCGGGGCCGGGTATCTGGCCGTGCTGTCCGGTATTCCCGTGTCCCGGCCATGTTTCTGACCGGACTGGACGTTACAGGAGGCCGCCGGCGCGGTCTCCTTAACGCGATAAGGATGTCGTTACACTCCGCATTTACAGGGCCGGGCGTGCCGGCCCGGAAATAAAAGCCCCCTCAGCCTCCGGTGCCGCGACGGCAATCGCCGTGCCTCAACTTTAGCCCGGCTGCCAGGGATACAAGGGCCGCTAAAGCTGACTTCTGCACCCGTTCTCGCTGCTCTCCGTCCGTTATCTTCCCGTTGTTCGCCCGCTCATTTTTCGCGGTCTCACCGTCCAGCTCCCGTCCTCCGTTTGCTGCGCTGCGGCTTTGAAGTCTCCCTTGCATCCCTGCCTGATCGCCGGGCTGTCGTGTCGGCACGGCGAATGCCGGAACTGTTAACCCTGTAACCGTGGAGGCTGCTATGCAAACCCTGACTGATGCTGTACTGGTGACCCGTGATGCCCGTCTGTCCTTTCTCCCTGCTCTTTTCAGTGATGACTTTGTTCGCGCTGAACTGAATATCTACGCCTATGCCGATCGCTACATTCAGGACTATGACGGGGCGGAATGGCTGTTTTACACCCTGCCTGATGGCGGCGGCTATCTGGCTCCGGATGTGCCGCGTGTAACAGTGTGGAACCCGGATAATTGGTTTGAGCAGGAGATGTCCGCCGATGCTGCCGGGATTTTTATCACCGAAATGGTGCTGAATCACCGTTGCTGGATGTACAGCCATCATGATGAGGAAGAACTTTGTGGCCACTTCCTCGAACGCTACGAACAACTGATGGCATTTGTTGAAACACATACGGAGCGCGATCTTATCCTGCGCGCACTGGACTGACACCCTGGCGGGCAGGGCGTCAGTCCTGCCCGCAATAACACGTTTAGCGAGATAAAAAGATGATGTATTCAACCGTTCAGGACATTACGGAAACCCTGCTGAGAGAGCACGATCCCGCCAGTAAAATCGCTGTAATTGTCTGTACCGTGGAGCTGGTCAGGGCATTGTGTGATGAACCGGAATTGCCGGACAGTATCGCGCACGAACTGCTTTCCCGCATCCCGGACGAATATATGTCGTGTAGCTTCGATGAAGACAGATTGCGGGACATGCTGGAAGGGATCCGACGCGAAAGAGGTGAAGATGATCGCGAAGTGGTTGTTCCGGCAGAAGCCCTCTGGGCCGTGCTGGAAATAGCCCAGACTCACCTGCAACCCTGGAGATACAGTTATGAACGCCGCCAGGAAAGCCAGGAGGAAAAGATACTGAAAGCCTTTGCTGCGCTGGAAACGGTTGAGAAATCCCTGGCAGGGTAGCAGCCAGACAGGCGGTATGACCGCCTGTCTTATGCGAAAAGGATGTCGTTACACTCCGCATTTACAGGGCCGGGCAGGCCGGCCCGGAAATAAAAACTCCCTCAGCCTCCGGTGCCGCTGCGGCAATCGCCGTGCCTCAACTTTAGCCCGGCTGTCAGGGATACAAGGGCCGCTAAAGCTGACTTCTGCACCCGTTCTCACTGCTCTCCGTCCGTTATCTTCCCGTTGTTCGCCCGCTCATTTTTCGCGGTCTCACCGTCCAGCTCCCGTCCTCCGTTTGCTGCGCTGCGGCTTTGAAGTCTCCCTTGCATCCCTGCCTGATCGCCGGGCTGTCGTGTCGGCACGGCGAATGCCGGAACCGTGAATTCTGCCACCTGAGGAGGGCGCTATGTCTGCTGTCACACCTGCTGTCTATGTCGGTACTTATCACAAATACAATTGCGGAAGCATTGCGGGTAAGTGGTTTGACCTGACGGATTTCGATGATGAGGCCGGTTTTTATGAGGCTTGCCACCAGTTGCACCAGGACGAACATGACCCGGAACTGATGTTCCAGGACTATGAAGGGTTTCCTGACGGGCTTGCGTCGGAAAGTCATATTGACTGGTCATTCGTTGACGCCTGGCAGCAGGCAAGCCAGGAGGGAAACTCACAGGCATTTGTGTCATGGGTGGAATACAGCGGCGTGTGTGACTACGAAACGTTCAGGGATGCTTACAGGGGAGAGGCCAACAGCGAGGAGGATTTTGCTGTGGAGTACGTGGAAGAGTGCCAGTTACTGGAGGGGGTGCCTGATACCCTGAAACGCTATTTTGACTATGAGAGTTACGCGCGCGACTTATTCCTCGATACATTTGTGATGTGCGATGGATTTGTTTTTTACCGGTAAGCGCTTCCCCCGCCCTGGCGGGGGTTGTCTTTGGTGCGGCCTGTCAGCGCGCGAAAACCCTGCGGCCTGCGGCCGCGAAAACGGGCAACGCCGCGCCTGCGGCGCCGCGAATGCCCGTCTCCTGCCCCCGTTTCTGTTTCCGGATGATGTGCGTATTCGGGGACTGCCCTGTCAGTTTTTTATTCAGCTGATGTTTGCATGCAAAACGTCTGCACCGGGCGTCCCCCTGGCGGGGCGGGCTGTCATGCTGCGCACAGAGCCAGCGAAGCTGTCTCTGCCCGGGCCCGAAGGACCCTTCGGGCCAGCGGGTTTCCATCCCATGACGCAACTGCACGCTTGCTGTGACCGTTCCGGTCACGCCGCTCTGTCGCGCCGGTGACGGCGCTTCCGGCAGCCCGATACCCCCGGGCTGTAAGGGCCGGAACGCCAGCGTTCCGGACGTGGTTTCATCCTCAGCCTTTGTGATGTCACTCCTGGTGACCTTCAGCGGCTCGCTTTGTAGCACCGTCATTTCCGGAAATCCAGGGAAGATGAACGCCGCAAGCGGCCCCTGGATTTACCGGCTCTGCCGTTGCTACTCCGCTCCTTTTTGCCGCTAAAGGCTCACCAGAAGTGAATAACCAGAAAGGAGAAAACCAGGATGAAAAACCACGGCAGAAACGGCCCGGTGGCCGTTCAGTCATCCTCTGATCGTGAAGGGGTCCGCCAGCGTGCGGCAGCGCTGCTCGCCCTGCACGGGAACACACTGAAACCCGGCGTGACCGCATTTGTGTCGAATACGGATCGCTATGGTGAACAGCAGTACGCCATCTACCGGGATGACTGCCTGTACTGGCGTGCCTGGACGTATGAAACCGGCTTTCTTGCCGATCTGGAGCGTTATCTGTCCGAAATGCAGCAATAAAAAAGGCAGGGGATTTACCCCTGCCTTTTTCATGCCGGAAATCCCGTTACAGCGGGGTTTCCGGCCCAGTAACCATCAATATCTGAGGAATCAAATACGATGATTTACCAACCGTCACTCATTACATCATCTGCGGCCTGGATCGCGCAACAGGAATTATCAGACGCGCCAGGAAAAAAACAGCGCCGTGTCATTCACGAAGAGATCCCCGTGCAGGATATCGATCCTGATCTGCGCAAGCTGGGGCATCACATAAAACGCTGTACGCGTAAGCACATCCGGGTACATGTTCCTGCCATGCGCGGGAGCGAATGGAGCCATTTTTTGCGCTCGCTGGAAATCAGTCGTGCGCTGAACTGAAAAGAGGGAGAGACTCATGAAAGAACAATCCTTGTCGCTGAATGGCATCCGGGGCATGAATCCCGGTGATTTTGAAGAAATACGCGCCCGTGGCCATGAATATCGCCGCGAGCTGACTCATGCGGTTGTCGGCCAGTTGATCACGCCGGACGGCTGGGAGCTGAACCCGGAATATCGCGGGGAGTTCGGCGGTTTGTTCCCGGTTCAGTGCCGGTTTTCCTCCGCCACTCGCGCGCTGGATCTGTGCCTGTGTAGTCCCGGCGATCTCTCTCCGGCCTGGCTTCTCGTGCTGGCACAGCCGGACGGCCTGTTCGTCCGCTGCGTGATGCAACTGGCGGAATTTTCACCGGATGTCCTCAATAGCCTGTTACAGGCCGCCGCAGTCATGGAAGCCAATGGCTATAGTCCGGCCTCGATGGCGGATGTTCTGGAAACCGACGCCCTTACGCTGATTAACAGCCTTTCTCACTGATATTGCCTCCGGCACCGGCACCGGCCTCTGCCGGTGCCGTTTTCATGCTGTCGCCTCATTTTTCCCTGCCCGTTTTCCCGGTTCTGTCGGGCGTTATCTGACCTTTCCACACCGCCTCCGTGCTGCAAAGGACGTGCGGGCACTCAGTGACTGCCCCCGGTCCCTTCGGGCTGCGGCCTTGTCACTGCCCCTGCATCACCTCGCTGCGGTGTGGCGGTCCTTCTTCACGCCCGGACAGCCGGGAGAACAATGCAGAAGGAAAGGAAAATGAAACGACAGAACGACATTAATGATACCGCCACACTCATCCCGGAGCAGGTAACCGGCCTTTTTGAACACGCTGTCACCGCGACGGCAGACAAACGGCAGGAGAGTGATTCTTGCCCCCCGATCGGGGTGGTGGAAAACCCTGTTTTTGACGGGCCGGACTTCCCTGGCGTCTGGCTCCCTGCTGGCTGGCCGGTTGTGGCCGCAGCACCGCTGGATGGTTTCTTCCGCCATCTGGAGGTGCAGCCATGAAGTTGCTCACCCGCAGTGCCGAAGGGATCGATGTTCTGCCCGCGAACGTCGGCGCAGACGAAGCCCGCCGACAATTCGTTCGCCTTTTCAGCCACACAGCCTGCCATCACCGGCGGTATGAAGTCTTCGCCGATTTTATCGCGCTGGTAGCGCGTGAACTCGACGTCGCCGGTATGGCCACTCAGCCAGGTAACGACGAATACACCCGTATCCGCAGCCGATACAGCGACACTGATTTTGAACAGTTTCACCACCTTTTTGAACTGATGATCAGGGCGCTGGAGAGAAAGCACCATGATTTTCTCGGTTCCGTATTTATGGAGCTTGAGCTGGGCGACAGCCGGATGGGGCAATTCTTCACACCGTGGGAACTGACAAAAATGCTGGCGCAGCTGCTGCGTGGCGATATTCTGGCACAGTTGCAAGACCAGCCGTTCGTCACGTTCGGCGAACCCGCCAGTGGCGCAGGCGGAATGGTTATCGCCTGGGCTGATGTAATGCTCGAAGCCGGGGCCAATCCTGCGGAGCATCTCTTTGCCTCATGCACTGATTTGGATCAGCTGGCCGCAGATATGACCTATGTGCAACTCAGTCTGCTCGGGATCCCCGCAGAAGTGAAAACCGGCAACTCGCTTTCGCAGAACATCCGTCAAACCCGGTATACCCCCGTTTATTACCTTAATGGCTGGGATTTTCGTCTGAGTACATGGGAGATGCTGCAGGCGCTTCGGAAACTTGTCCTTTAATTCCTGGACATCATGGGATGGCCACTGGACTTGATATGACACCACTTTGTGATACTATCATTGGTATCATTTTTTGATATCATATAAAATATGAAGCGACAACATAAAAAGACGTTAGAGGCGATTTATCGTCGCCCGGTGACAGGGACGCTGGAATGGCGGGACTTTAAGGCGCTGATGATTGCTCTGGGAGCAGACGTTGACGACAGTGCCGAGGGGTCACGGGTAGCGTTTACGTTACAGGGGCAGGTGCGGGTATATCATCGCCCACACCCTGAAACAACGATGGATAAAGGGGCGGTCAATTCGACCCGCGTGTGGTTAGACAGCATGGGGATTAAGCCATGATTAATATGATGAAAATTAACGGTCAAACAGCCGTGATCAACTTTGATCCTGAAATTGACATGTTTCGCGGTGAGTTTATCGGTCTGAATGGCGGTGCGGATTTTTACGCGGACAACGTGAAGGATTTGAAAAAAGAAGGTGCAACTTCGCTGCAATTCTTCCTTGAAACCTGTCAGGCGAAAGGGATTGAGCCTTACAAAGCCTACAGCGGCAAGATCTCTGCCCGGCTGACACCTGAGCGCCATGCCATTCTGGAAGGTATTGCCGCAGCACAAGGGGAGAGTATTAATCAGCTTTTAAATGAGGGTGCTGAGCTTATTATTCAGCAGTACGCCTGACTCTTGCAGAGCCTGCCCGAACGGCAGGCTCTGTCTTTTACTGGCTTACTGACTGAACGTGGGCGTTGAAAGCGGCAAAAAAAACCGTCAGGCGACATCACCTGACGGTTCAAATTGAGTCTGGTTCTGTCCACGACGACCAGTGCGGTGAATCATAGCTATAAATGTGATCTGGTGCACATAATTTACAAAAATCAAATTTTTTAACCTTCCTTTTACCTTTTCCCGAAACCGGCCCCTTCAATGTGCTCAGCACATGCGGGGCCGCTGCCGCCCGAAGGCGGCGTAAGGCCACCTGGTTTTCCTTCCTCTTCCCTCAGACGTTTGCGACAGCGTGGATGTTGCCGTTTTGAACCTGCATCACCGGTTTCTCAATGACAAGGTTCGCAGGGCTTTTCTCCTTGTCATTTCGCGCCCGGCGCTGCGGACGGTTTACGTCAACATCAGGTCCGCTGTCACACCCGGAATAAAGGGAAGACGGCAGAAGAGGCTTCGCCTCTGACGGACTTTCATTTCAAAAATGGAGAATGAAATATGTCACGTAAAACTGCCAAAAATCAGGTTCAGAACGCTGTCGATAACGCGCCGGTGGAGTATATCGCGCTGCAACATCTGCAAAAATCCCCGCTGAACGTCAGTATCCTGCCGTACACCCCGGAGAGTGTCCGCGACCTCGCTGACAATATCGCCGCTGTCGGTCTGCTGCATAATCTGGTTGTTCACGACATGGCTGACGGGATTTCCGGTGTGGCCGCCGGTGGGCGGCGTCTCGCGGCGCTGACCTTACTGGCCGGAGAAGCTAGCTAGCTAGAATAGCTTCTGTCTAACCTGCTTACTCGGTCAATCTTTTACTTTTCATTAAAGTAACGGCTGGGCCAGATTTTCGACGGGTGAACACCCAATGCTTTAGCCAGAAGAAGTTCCCCTTTCGGCCAGGGGCGTCTCAGCACATTTGCCAGTGTGGAGGGCGCTAACCCCGCCTCCCTTGATGTAGCCGCCATTGATGTTCCCCTCTTCCTTAAGCCAGCGATGATGTCTGCCGGGTGCATGTCTTTTTTCATTTCACTTCCCTCTTTTTAATCGAACTCTGATGAAATGCTCACCACCAATACTACGTTATTCGTAGTATCTGACTCAAGAAAAAACTACGAATATCGTAGTCATGAAAACATTATCTTCCCAAAACGATATTTTCAGTCGGCGACTCAAGGATGCCCGTTTGCGTCGGGGACTGTCTCAAAAGAGCCTCGGCATCGCTGCCGGGATAGATGAATTCGTCGCCAGTACGCGTATCAACCGCTATGAGAAAGGAATTCATGAAGCCAATCTCACAATCGCCTCCCGTTTGGCAGAAGCTTTAAATGTTCCCCTCGCCTACTTCTATGCTGCAGATGACAACCTGGCAAAAATGATCCTTCTGTTTGCGGAACTCTCACAAAAGAAACAGGCTGCTTTCCTGAAGTCGATTGATATTGATTCAGAGGGTGGTGTTTAGCTTTGATGATATGCTGCGTTTGGGATTATGAAGCATCCAATCACTGACTGAACTTTGAACAAATCTGATACATCAACATCTGGTATTTACTGAATGATTGCAAAGCGCTTAAAAGAAGCCAGATTGAATGCCAAACTCACGCAGGAAAAATTAGGGGTATTGGCAGGTCTGGAAGAAGCCAGTTCTTCTTCGCGCTTATCTCATTATGAGAACGGTACGCATAAGCCTACATTCGAATTGACATGCGCATTTGCTAAAATACTTGATGTACCTGAATGTTACTTCTACATCATTGATGATGCTTTCGCAGAAAAAGTGCTGAAACTATATCGTGATGCTGATAATAAAAATCATTACGATTATAACATGACCTGACTGTCACCAACCTGTACTGCATGACATTCGGCAGTGCACACGACCCAGTTTGAGATGATTAGTTTGCACAGCCGTGTTAAGTGACGCTGTTAACAGGTCTTTTAAGCAATCCTCAGAACTGGCTTACACTGCAATCCCAACCTGATGCAGCAGCATAGCAGACATCACTAAACAAAAGATGGAAAGAGGTAATGCAATGATAAGTCGCTTTTTACTTATTTCTCTTAGTAACATTTTATGCTCAGTATCCTCTTTGGAGGTTATGCATCGGTGTATTGCCTTGAGATACTTACAAACATTTCTGACAGAACGTATCGTAGCTGTTATCAAAATGAATGAAGCAAATGCATAGCTATAGAAAAGCATGTTATTGTCTGTATGTGCTATGAATGCAAGACTGAAGATAATTACCACAGATAAAATAACCCCCAATACTCCCATAATCATTTCCCAACGATACATAGTGGCTAAATCAGTATGATTAACGGTATAGAATTCTCTCACGTTTTCACCGTGTAAAAATTTCTCAGCCTCACTTCTGATTAACTTTGTTTCCTGAGCACTTTGAAGCTTATCTAACGAAGAATGCAGCATAAATGCACTTAAGAGAATGACTACCTTTATCATCGGAATAATTAAATCATCAGCGAACGCTGGCATTACTATGTCGTTAAACATTACAGAACACTCCTTTTCTGAAAGCTCACATTCCTGTCATGCACGTTAAACGCATTAAAAATAACCACCTGTAAGGTGATGTTCATGGTTTGTCATACCCAGTGAGCTTATAAAATACTGATTCATTCTCTCCAGGACAATAGTTCAACATCTAATTTTTTAATTCGACGGAGATTTAGTCACCACAAAAATTAACTGTTCCACTACTTAATAAAATGACCTCAGATTATAACTGGAAACATCAGCATAGAATTTCACCACTGTCTTAGTTTATTGGAATCAGGGTGTTATTCACTTTAATAACAGAAATATCCTGGGATATCCCTCATTGCTTCGCAGAAAAGAGAATGGCTCATAACTTCGTGAGCAGTTCTCTTTTTTCTTATTTAAACTGTTCGGCAGGCAGAGGACGATTAGATTTACCTGTGTACTCTGAAAGGAAAGCAGGATCGCATGCGTAGCCCCGGAAGATACATCAATGGGACGTTTCCGGCGATACTTTCTCCCATCAGAGTCCTGACGATATCAGACAGGGACCCGAACTCCTCATCGAGTCTTGCTGCCCTGCCTGTTATGTGATTAATCATAACCGGATCATAGACCGCCACAGGGTGGATAAAAGGCAGCTGGCCGCCATTAATCAGGGAGAGAAGCCATACGGGGTTTAAATTACCGGGGCTGTTCAGCGCGATATCAAATCGCCCATGTGGAGGTGTGAATCGCACCTGGACCGGGAAAATGCCGCCCAGTTCATCCGAGTATTCACTACTGATATTCCATCCGTATGGTGTTCTGAGGTCCTGCATAACACTGCAGGTCAGTTTCCAGCGCATATCCAGTCCACCAGCGTGATAATCCTCAAAATCGAAGGGTGTCATAGACCTGATAGCATCTGCCGTAATGATTTTATGCACGATCATCTCCTTACTGCCACCCCGAAGTGCGGGGCGGCACGCGTTATCAGTCAGCATCCGCCAGACTGGTCACAGGGTTCGCTTCTGTACCTGCTTCCGTTGAGACAAGCCCCTGCATCCAGACCGGAACCCAGCGGTTATCAGCCATCATCGCTTCCGCCTGTTCAGCCGCATCTCCTTTCTTCATTTTCACCACATTGCTGGCGGCATCCGACAGTCCTGCCTCAGTAAGCGCAGCCTCTATCTGTGACTTTTTAAGAAGGATGAAAAAGTTATCTTTTGTCGGCTGCCACCAGTCGCGCAGATGAAATCCCAGAGAGTTTTCCAGTGCATCCAGCCTACTGTGGCGTGTATAGCTGTATTGACGCGTCTGCACACCGTCAAGGCTACATGCCGTACAGAAACTCATGAGTGACTTCAGCTCGTGTTCACTGATGAGAAATAACGAGGTGGCATCCTTCGTCCAGTCCTCCGGCAGCAATGCTGAAAGACGTTCCTTTTCCTGCATCAGCGCCAGATAAGCCGCACCAGACTTCCCTGAGGGCGCAGTCTCCGTCAGTGTGTGGTGCGAGCATTCGAGACTGACTGTGGCAGGTTTTGCAACCGAGGCATTGCCGAATACGCTCAGACACAGCGTCCAGGTCAGCAGGGCAATCGCCTTCTCCGGTTGCTGCATCAGTGCAGCCTGAACGGCGAGAGTGCGTTCGGACGACATTTTAGTCAGCAGGGGCGCACAGATTTCATCGACGGGTTCGGGCTGCCGGTGATGAGTAACAGGAACAGCAGCTGCCAGCTCTGCAGGATCAGGCTGCTCCCGTTTCTTCACACCACGCTGCACATGCACCTCACCCTGGCACCAGGAGACCACAACGCCGCTCTCCGCTTTCTGTTCCGGCGACCAGCCCCGGACTCTGGCCGCGCATTCAATGGCCGCGACCTCGGATTCGGCAGCATCGTCATGTTCACCATCCTGTGCCTCAATTTCCTCCAGTCGCTGCCGCTCCCTGTCTGTATATACTGAAGCTGGCGTATCCTGGATGCGGTAAATCTTCGCGTCATCACCATAGTGGCTGATTGCACTCATACGCGCTGTACACCATCCCCAGCCCTCCGCTTCAAGAAACCCGTCAGCTACATACTGAAGTTTCCCGAGCAATGCGGTATCGAGGACCAGCGCATCAACAAAGCCTCCCTGTTCATCACTGAACAGATCCGTTCTGATCTCACTGTGGCTGAATGCAGTTTCACCCACAAAGCGGAATTTAGCGCAGTCTGTAGACACTTCCCCCGAGAGGATCAGCGAGCGGATTACGCGGACTTCCGGTACACCATTCCAGGCAGACTCGCAGGCCGCGTCATAAACTCTCAGCTGATCGGTGTGATCACTGACCAGTGCGAGCGCCTGGCAGTGCTCCGACGTAATTTCCCCTTTTGCCAGTGACTCAAGAATGGCAGGAGCCAGTCCGCCCAGCTTCAGCATGCGCTGAACATGGCGGACACTGTATCCCAGCAGATCACCGATCTGTGCGGGTGTTTTCCCTTCTGTGGCGAGTTCCCGGAAGCCCGTAATCTGGTCATACGGGTGCATTTCCTTACGCCTGCCGTTTTCGGTCAGGGAAGCGACGCGCGCCAGCTCCCGTGGGATAACCTTGTAAGCAACCCATTCATGTTCCGGGTCCACTTTACCTTCAGCAACCAGCAGCCCTATGGCTCTGGTACGCCCTCCCCCCGCGATAACCTCCAGTTGCCCGTCACTGCATTCAACCACGATCAGATTCTGCAGCAGGCCAACAGCCAGGATCGTATCTGCATAACCCCGGATTTCCTCATCGGTATGTGGGATCCTGCGGGTGTTAATTTCCCCGATAAACAACTGCGTGTAACGGGCATAGCGCACCTCGGTATTTTCAAGGGCGCTAACCAGTGCATCAGAGACAACCTCATCTGTTTTTCTGCGTGTATTTTTCTTCGCTGATTTTGAAAGTGACATTGTTGATTCCTCACAAAGATGAATGGCGATCAGACCCTGGCGACATGACTACGCCGCCAGGGATGGAGTTATCAGAACGGGATCCCGTCAAGTTCATCCTGTGACGGCCAGTCACCCTGCGGATTCAGTGGCAGCGGAGCAGGTTGCGCAGCGGCATTTCTGCCCTTTCCGCGTGTTTTCTTCCTGGCAGGTGCTGCAGGAGTTGCCTGACCCGCAGGTTTTGGGGAAGCAGCAGGCTGGCTGGCCTTTTCATCGTTCTGGCTGTTCTCCCGACGACTACCCAGCAGTTGCAGGGTACCGTTGTGCCCGATGATGACTTCAGTGGCATAACGGACAATCCCATTGCTGTCTGACCAGTTGCGGGTGCGCAGCTGACCCTCCAGATAGACCTGAACTCCCTTACGCAGATACTCGCCGGCGATATCGGCCAGCTTTCCGAACACCACCACACGATGCCATTCGGTATGTTCCCGGATTTCTCCACTCTGCTTATCACGCCAGGTTTCAGCCGTTGCCAGGGAAAGCTGGGCAACCGTACCGCCATTCGGCAGATAACGAATTTCAGGATCCTGCCCCAGGAAACCAACCAGAATCACTTTGTTAATTCCACGTACTGTCATGATGAATCTCCTTAATCAGATGCGCTTTCGTCTTTAAAACCTCATCATCCGTTGAGTTTCCGGAGCTGCGGTTTTGACGTTTTGCGGGTACCGGCTTTTCGGTTCCCTCTGGTACTGTCATCACCCGTTTGAGAACCTTCGCCGCAGGGGCGTAAACCGGCACCGGCGGAGGCAGACGTCCGGGGCGCGGGGAAAAAATTTTCCGGTCTGGAGCCTGCGGAATGCCGGACAATATTTTCAACGCGTTCACTTCACCCTGGACGGCCACGACGACTGTGCCTGTCTCAGCCCCGGCGACAGGGACTTAAACGGGGGAAAGGCAACGGAGGAAGAATGAGCAGGGACTCGCCGCAACGACGTAAAGCGCAGTCGCGAAACGGCGTTGCACCTTACAGCCCGGCAGGGTTGTCGCCGGGATGCAGGGAGCGCAGGCAACGGCGCGACAGAGCGGCGCATCTGGTACAGATGCTGTTAGCGATAAGGGTTGGTCAGTAATGAAAACCAGGCATATTTCTGCTGATCGGCTGGGACAGGAATCAGTGCTCGTACCAGGCACTGCCTGAGATGAGAACTGAGCGTAACATCCGAAATAACGTGACCTACAGCTCGCAGATAAAAAGGGGATTCTGTTATTTAAAAGGGTGCAGTTCGACATGTTGACCATTGTTGGCAGAAAGCCACCGTCGTACTGCTCAGTCGGTTTCTGGCTGCTTTTATAGCCGCAGCTGAGGTGCAGCTGGCATGGTAATACCAGCAGGTAGTACAGTCATGGGAAACGGTGCATACAGATTTCCGCAATGCCAAATTTAACAAGACTGCTGCTTTGTTAACCTAACTGAGCTTTACCTGTTCGTGATAACTGAACAACCCATTCAAATTCCTGGGTTGCTGTGCGGGATGGTCTCTTCACCCATACATTCCCGAATTTGGGAAGAATGTATCCAAATCGCGTAGATTATTTATTTTTTAGATCTTCATAATCCTTCAGATATTTCTCTAATGGATAAGCGGTTCCTAAACAATGAACATCACCATTATCTTTATCAACTATAAATGGTGAATTTCCTGCCAGCTGCGAGGAAAACTCACCTGTTTCAAGATATTTTCTTGATTCGTAGCAAAAAAAACAGCCCTCAGAGAATCGACCGTGAAGTGTAATAACAACGGGTATGTCATAATCTTTAAGATAGGCTAAGGCCTTATCCATTGCATTTTGGTAGTTAATCATTAATTTGTCCTCAGCAACTGAAATGATTGAAATTGACTAAGGTCTGCAGGTTTTCCAGTTTGACCATCCAAATATCTAACTGTGCCATTTTGATTGACAACATTAAAAACGTGTCCTGGCTGCCCTGCCCCATACGATCCAAAAACAATACCCCTGGCGCCAGAACCAGCAGAGTCCATTTGTTGCGTAATCATATCTGATGAAGAAACATATTGAAATTTCGACCCATATTGCTGTTCTAAAACTGATAATGGAACACCTTTAGTAGAGTTTATAGGTAAGGCAGATGCAGGATTACCAGGATTGACATTTTTGATGCTCCCTGCGGTTTCTTCAGCAGAACTTGGGCTGGCTGAAGCTTTCACACCTGGCATCAGCCCTGTATCAATAGCCTTGCCGCTACCTATACCCGTAAGACCACCGCTGATGTATATCGCACCAAGCTGATAGCCCACTGCTGTTTTCGCCGCTTCCTCACTCATTCCCATACGGACATAGCTGGCAACCATACCGTTATACAGCTGCTGTGTCTGCCTAGCTTCGGGGCTGGTTCCATCCAGCAGAGCCTGGATCTGCTGAAAACCCGCCTGCGCTTCCTTCGGATTCTGATAAGTTGCCTGTTTATCCAGTGCATCCTGGCGGGCCGCTGTACAGGCTGAGTCTGCTCCACCCAGACAGGCATTTATGAGCGCCTGGCTGGTTTCTGCGTCCTTACGGTTAAGTGCATCACGTTCCTGCTTTTCTTCCGGAGTCAGGTTCTGCTTGAGGTTAAGATAGGTCTGAAGGCTCTTCTCTGAGCTGCTCAGATAGTTATTTTCAACCGCATTTTTCCCGGCTACGGCACCCGTTCCTGCACCCAGCGTCGAACCCGATGCCAGACCACCTGCCAGCCCCGCCGCAATCTGGCTCAATGCGCTGACCGTCTGTTTCTGACTTTCGGTGAGGTTGGCCGGATCCTGTCCAGGATACATCGACTTCACTATGGCCCTGGCTATCAGCTCACCACCGGCCGCGCCGGCGGCACCTGCAGCGGCACTGTTCCCCGCCAGCTGCGCCAGCACCGCCCCCGCCACCGCATGGGCCATGGTGTTCGCCACCACGTTGACATCCTTTGTGCCGTCGGCGTAATAGGTAGTCGTCTTCTGTTTGATTTCGTTGGCGATATACGGTGCCATCGCCCCGCTGGCTGCTGCACCAATATTTCCGGCGCTCAGCCCGCCCAGCGCCCCGGCCACCGCGCTCGCCACCATCGAGTAGGTCCCGCCGGTGCCCCAGTCTGCCGCCACCACCTTGTACGCCGGGTCAGCCAGTACTTTATCGTGCAGCTCTGCCTGCGACAGTGTGGCGTAATTCGGGTTCTCCTTAAGCAGGCGGTCCGACACTTCTTTTTCTGCCGCGTCAAGTTTGTAGGCGCTGACGTCCCCCGCCACCTTTCCGGACAGTTCCTGTACGCCCTGGGCGAACGCCATCTGGTTTTCGACTTTCTCTTTGTCGAAAATCTTGTCGATATGCCCGTTGGCGCTGTCGGTGTCACGGCTCAGCCCCGCCACGTCCTGGGTCTGGTTCTGCGTATAGCGCACCGTTATCGTGCCGTCAGCCACCGCGGAACGGGTGGTGCCGGAGGCGCTGCCCGACATATTCACCAGCGCCGGTAAAGCGGAGGCGGTGGATTGCTCTCCCGGCTTCTGGGTGCTGTCAAAGCTGCCGCTGAAACCGAACGAGGCGCTGCTGGCGTGGTACTCGGCATGGTTACCGATGCTGTCCCAGCCAAGAGTGCCGGTGGAGAAGGTGTTATTAGCTGCATCAGCCGTGGAGGCAATCACCGCCCACGCTCCAGCCGGATGATGAGTTGCTGCTCTTCTGGTCGGTGTTATTGCTGGCCGCTATCAGGTTCAGATCGTGAGCGGCTACCAGGGTGACATTGGTGAAAGCATTTTTTTTCTAAGACGCTAGAGTCCTTGGAATGTGTAAGCGCTTGACACAAAACGTGTCTAGGAACCATTGCTTACGTTTTCTCTCGAAGTGCTACTGGACGAAGAGGCTGAGTGCATGCCACGCAAGTGTAGAACAGCGTCATGCTGGATCCGCTGGGCGTTCGAGTCCGGGCAGAAGAACGAGGTGATCACCGGGCCGGGGCAGATGATCATCCGGCTGGCAACTGAAGGGTAACTGACTGATAAAAAAGTAATCCCGGCTCAATAGCCGGGATCTTTTTTAAATTAAGCCAAGGTTTTCAGGCAGTTCTCTAACATATTCTCTTTTATCGCCGGTATATTCTTTAGATATACTTCGAAAAGTGTTAGCCAGATCATTTCTATCCTGCTCCTCCATGAGCTGTAGTTCGGAAGCCATTTGTTCTAAGGCTTCTACAGCCAAGTCAGGATCAAGCAACTCTTCATTTGTAAACTCCAAAAACACAGCAAGATCTGCAATAACTTTCACAAGTTTAATATTGTTATTCATTGACGACTTTTACCTCAATATTTTTAATGCCTAATTCATCGAACATTTTTTGTGCCCGATTCACTTGAGCTTGATTAGGAACTTCCCATCGACCAGTCATCCCATTATTTTTAAGGGCTTCCGACTGACGAACAGGTGGTCGTCTTCTGTTTGATTTCGTTGGCGATATACGGTGCCATCGCCCCGCTGGCTGCGGCACCCAGGTTACCGGCGCTCAGCCCGCCCAGTGCGCCTGCCACCGCGCTCGCCACCATCGAGTAGGTCCCGCCGATGGCCCAGTCTGCCGCCACCTTACCGGCCAGTTCCTGCGCGCCCTGCGCAAACGCCATCTGGTTTTCGACTTTCTCTTTGTCGAATATCTTGTCGATATGCCCGTTGGCGTTGTCGGTGTCACGGCTCAGCCCCGCTACATCCTGCGTCTGGTTTTGCCTGTCCGGCACCGCCGAACGGGTGATATCGGAGGTCCGACATGTTGACCATTGCCGGCAGAAAGCCACCGACGTAATGCTCAGCCGGTTTCTGGCTGCTGCCATAGCTGCAGCTGAGGAGTTCCGGGACCCTCGAACTTAAGCAAGGCCAACTGGCTATACGACGATAAGCTGAAGAGTACTGACAGGCAAAGAAGACCCCGGCTCAATGGCCGGGGTTTTTAGTTTTATATCTAACGATATTGGGCAGGGATGCTCTTTAATTGTTCATCTAAAGACCATCCTGTTGGTTTTTCCTTTTCTCTGAACCAGATAGCACCTTTTTCAATCCATTTCTCTCGATATTTTTTTAAGGCGTTAAGATTCATATCTTCATAACCAAATTCAACACCGCAACAATCACATATTTCATAGCTAGGAGTTAAACCATCGCTTCCCCAAGGAGGTTCTAGTTGTTTAGCACCACACACCCTACATATATTCAGTTCATTACTATTGTGCATTGAAGTAATCCATATTTGTTTTAAATCCATGTTCGGCAGGATCTGGCCTAAACATCGTTTTTGGCACTCCATCCGCCGTTTTTACAGCAAAAGTATTTGTTTTAGGATTATAGAATACCGTATCACCGTTTGGCCGTACTTTCGACAAAGTTCCTTCCGGTGGATTATTCACAAAGTCATGAGTTGCATCGACATATTGCTTTGCGTTCTGTAACTCCGGGAACTCTACTTTATGTTTATCCCAATGCCCATAAGCGTTTGAGACAGGGTCGTCCTTTTTGGTTTCCGTCCAAATTTGAGTATCTTTATCTTTTCCACTGGTCTGAGCATCATTGCTACGCCCATTCTCCTCATCCTCCGGTCCCCAGCCCCCAGGCGTTCCTGAACCACTCCCGCCCAGCTCCGCTTTCTCTTCATCACTCAGATTTGCACCAACGTTAGGGGCTGACTCACCGTCTTTATCCCCGTTAAGCGCATCTGCGATGGCTGCTCCAGCCGCTGCACCGGCACCTGCCGCAGCCATCCCTGCCCCACCCATCACCGGCTTACTCATATCAAGCGGGTTACTCAGGCAGGTTACCGTGCTGCACAGCGCATTATTCTCAACCGCATTCTTCCCGGCCACAGCCCCGGTCCCTGCACCCAGCGCTGAATCCGATGCCATCCCCCCGGCCAGTCCTGCCGCAATCTGGCTCAGTGCGCTGACTGTCTGTTTCTGGCTCTCAGTCAGGTCTTTCGCGTCGGTATTCGGGTACATCGATTTCACAATCGCATTCGCAATCAGCTCACCGCTGGCCGCGCCGGCGGCACCTGCTGCAGCGCTGTTCCCCGCCAGCTGCGCCAGCACCGCCCCCGCCACCGCATGGGCCATGGTGTTCGCCACCACGTTGACATCCTTTGTGCCGTCGGCGTAATAGGTGGTCGTCTTCTGTTTGATTTCGTTGGCAATATACGGTGCCATCGCCCCGCTGGCTGCGGCACCCAGGTTACCGGCGCTCAGCCCGCCCAGTGCGCCTGCCACCGCGCTCGCCACCATCGAGTAGGTCCCGCCGGTGCCCCAGTCTGCCGCCACCGCCTTGTAGGCCGGGTCAGCCAGCACCTTATCGTGCAGCTCTGCCTGCGACAGTGTGGCGTCATTCGGGTTCTCCTTAAGCAGGCGGTCCGACACTTCTTTTTCTGCCGCGTCCAGTTTGTAGGCGCTGACGTCCCCCGCCACCTTACCGGCCAGTTCCTGTACGCCCTGGGCGAACGCCATCTGGTTTTCGACCTTCTCCTTGTCGAAAATCTTGTCGATATGCCCGTTGGCGCTGTCGGTATCACGGCTCAGCCCTGCCACGTCCTGGGTCTGGTTCTGCGTATCGCGCACCGTTATCGTGCCGTCAGCCACCGCCGAACGGGTGGTGCCGGAGGCGCTGCCCGACATATTCACCAGCGCCGGTAACGCGGAGGCGGTGGATTGCTCTCCCGGTTTCTGGCGGCTGTCAAAGCTGCCGCTGAAGCCGAACGAGGCGCTGCTGGCGTGGTACTCCGCATGGTTACCGATGCTGTCCCAGCCGAGGGTGCCGGTGGAGAAGGTGTTATTGGCCGCATCGGCGGTAGAGGCAATCACCGCCCCGTTAAGCTGGGTATGATTACCGGTGAAAATGTCATAGCCGCCGTTCCCGGCAAACAGGCCGCTCTGGTCACCGACGCTGGCGTATTCGCTGTTGATTTTGCTGGTGCTGGCACTCACCCCCACCGAACCGCTCGGGGTGCCGAAGGTCACGCTGAAGCCGCCGCTGGCGCTCTGCTGTTTACTCTGGTAGTTATCGATATCCTGCAGGCTGGTTATCGTCAGATTATTGCCCGTATCCGCGACGATGCGGTTGCCCAGCGCCTGTGCGCCGGCGAGCAGCGTGTCGTTGCCGCTGCTGAGCGCCAGGGTGTCGCTGGCGTTAACGCGGCTGTTGACGTATTCGGTGCTGTTGCCGTTTTCTGACCCACTGGCCACATAGCCGCTGGCCTGCACGCCAATTCCGATCTTCTGACCATAGGAAATATGCCCCCCGACGCTCCAGCCAGACGAGGAGTTGCTGCTCTTCTGGTCGGTGTTATTGCTGGCCGCTATCAGGTTCAGGTCATGGGCAGCGGCCAGCGTCACGTTGCTGCCGGTGATGCCGCTGCCCGCCATGTTCAGGTCGCCACTGCTGCCATTCGCCCCTGTGGCGATTACGCTGACGTCACCGCCGCCGCTAAGAGAACTGCCGCTGACGGTGTTGCTGCTGTAATCCGAGCTGGACTGGCTTTTGCTGGCCCCGACGCTGAGTGAAATCGTGATCCCGGCGTCTTTCAGGTCACCTTTAGCCAGCGCGGTGGCGGACTGCGTTGCTCCTTTCCCCAGCGCCCAGCCGGTCTCCAGCATCTTCACGGCATCCAATGCCTTCAGGCGGTCATTCCCGGCCTCGCTGGCTTCCTTCGCCTGCGATCCCAGGGTCAATAGCGCATCAGTAATCGGGCTGCTGATCTGTAACGTCAGGCCGCTCTGCTTCTGCTCATACGACTGATGACGCGTCAGGGTATCGTTACCCGGATCGATGGTGACGGATCCGCCCACCAGGGTGACATTCTGCTTCGCGATGACATCAGAACCGGCGACATGGGCATCATTACCGGCAACCAGCGTGACGTTGCCGCCGGTGCTGCCGACCGCGCTGGCGCTCTGACTCTGGGTGGTGCCGTCCTGCTTCAGCTGCTGACGGGAAGAGGCACTGCCAAAGGTCACACCGAGGCCGCCCCCGCTGAACATGCCGCTTTTCTTCGTTTCGCTCAGACGGTAGCTACTCTGTTCTTCTGTGGCGGCGGTGATGCTGAGGTCATGACCGGCTTTCAGGCCGGTATCGCTCTCGCCCACCACCGAAGATCCTTTCACCGTCAGGTCGTTACCGGCCACGATTGAGACCTGGTCGCCACTCAGCTGTGAGGCTTTCTCCGTGGTGGAACTGTCCTCCGCAATGGTATGCGTGGTTTTTTTACTGAAAAGGCTCTTTTTGGTTTTGGTCGCTTCATCGTACGAATAATCACTCTCCGTCGCGGTGGTGATATTCACATCATGTCCGGCGTTCAGGGCAAGGTCGCCCGTGGCGTTAACCTGCGCGGCCCGGGTGGTGATATCCCGTCCGGCAGCGATGCGGGTGCTTCCGCCGCTGGCAAGCTCCGTGCCTTCCTGCGCGACGTCCTGCCGGATACTGACGCTCTGATGGCCGTGGTTTTCGCTGTAAGTGCTGGTCTGCTGCGCGTTCAGATTTACGTCGCGTCCGGCGCTGAGTGACGCATCTCCCGTGGCGGAGAGCTGTGCGGCCTGAGAGTTAAGGTCGCGGCCAGCGCTGAGCGACAGGTCAGCACCGCTGCTGACCACCGTGCGGGTGGCGTTGTTGTTATCGGTTTTATCGCTGCCGCTGGTCTGATGGCTGCTTTTATCCATCGTACTGAGGCTGAGGTCATTACCCGCCGTCAGGCTGGCATCTCCCTGGGCAGCGATCGCGCTGCCAGCCACCGTCAGGTCATGGCCCGCATAGGCTGCCAGATCGCTGCCTGCGCTGACTTCACTCGCCTGGCTGTCGCTGTTCTGGGTGCTGCCGTTCTTCGTGGTTTTACTGGTGCTGAGGGCATTACCACTGATGTTGAGATCGTTCAGCGCCACCAGTTGCAGGTCGCTGCCCGCCGTCAGCTTCGCGCCGGTGTTGTTGATGTCGTTACCGGCACTGATCGACAGCCCTTTGCTGGCGGAGATACTGGCAACATCACCGGTCTGAGTCTGGCTGAAGGTCAGCTGTGAGGTTTTGCCGCTACTGACGGGTGCTGCCGTCCACTGCTGCGCCTGGGTGACGTTATTGATATCACCGCTGACCGAAGCCAGCGCCACCGTCTGCCCGGCGATTGAGGAACCGATGTTATTGATGTCGCCCAGCGCGCTCAGTTGCAGGCTGCCGCCGGAGCTAATCAGCCCGGCACTGAGGTTATCCAGCGAGGTGCGGCTTTTCGCCGCCAGCTGGGTTTGCGCCTGCAGGGTACTGCCGCTGTTTACGATATGCCCGGCTTCGAGGTTCACGGTGTTACCGGCAATCACGCTGCCATCCGCGACGGTAGTGTCATCCGGGGACAGGTACAGTTTCGGGACCAGCACCGTCTGGCCGTTTACCGTGGTTTTTTCCCACCAGACGATACTTTTCGTCAGCCCGGCGACCTGATCCGGCGTCAGGCTGACGCCGAACTGCAGCCCCAGTCCCTGCTGCTGTTCCGCGGCATTGTCGAGCAGATACTGCATCTGCGCCAGGTCAGAGCCGGTGCCGCCGACATAGCGCTGTCCGGTCTGGCTGAGCACCGCGTTGCTGACATAGCGGGTATCAAAGGCGGCATCGCCGAGGAATTTATAGTCGGTGTCCGGTGCCAGATTCAGACGGTTCAGCAGATACGACGAGCCAAGAAACTGTGCCGGATCGGTATACACAGCCGCAGTTTCCGTCCGGGGCGTCGTACCGGGGGTGCCGACTGGTACCACAGGCGCGGTCACCTGAACCGAAGGATTTATGTTCTGTAAAACAGGGGTTGTCACCTGAGCCGTTTCAGCGGAAGAATCCAGCGTCAGTCCCGTGCCGGCCGGGGTGGATTTCTGCTCCAGGGTTGAGACAGCCGTTGCCGGTTTTGCCAGGTAATCATTCAGCGCATTAAACAGCGACGGATCGGTTTTCCCCACGCTGCCGAGCTGCGGGTTGGTGGTGATCAGATACGGGCTGGAAGGGTCCTGACTCGCCACAAACAGGCCATTGTTGCCGGTGGGCAGCGGGTAAGCGGTCAGGGCCGCGCCCTGGTTGCCGATTTGCTGCAGGGCATTGCTGACGGAACTGTTCCACTGCACTGACCCCACGACCAGATTGTTATCTGCTGCCAGCTGCTGGCTCTGCGTGCCGCTGACCGGCTGCAGGGCAGTAGTGCCGTTCAGGGTGGGTGCGCTGAGGGTATGCGTTAATCCGCCCGCGTTGGCCGTGGTGGTGGTATTGCTGATGTTATTGCTGAAGCTGGCGTTAACCGCGCCACCGGCCTGAATGACGGCGCGATATCCTTCGCCCGTGGTGGTGGTTTCATATTCCGGGGTGCCGGTCAGGTAGTAATCAAAACTGGCGTTATACGCCGTGCCCTGATAAACCTTACTGCCCTGCTGAGTGTCGAATGAGTAAGTCAGGTACTCCTGCTGCACCGAGGGTTGCCAGGACTGGTTATTCAGCTCGCTACCGGACAGCGAAATATCCTGCCCGGCCAGCAGGTTACCGGCGAGGTTATCCAGCGTATCGGCCGCCACGCTGAGGTTGTGGCTGGCAGCGATACGCCCTGCGCCACCGCTGGCCGTAACCGTAACCGTTGAGGTGCCGACCAGATAACGCTTCTCCAGCCCGCTATCCACCGGTTTGACATAGTTGCGGGTGACATTGACGCCGTTGTTCTTGCCGTCACTGCCCTCATGCGTGGTGACAGAGTAGGCTTCCAGTTCACCCGGCGCAAAATCGGCGTTGTAGAGCTTTATTTTGACCGGACTGCCCGCTGCCGGGCTGTCTGCTGCCTCCGTGGTGCCGGACGCCTCCAGCCCGTCACGCTGATTCAGCAGATGCCCGGTGTTAATGGTGATATCGCCGTTGGTGGTTTCGATATTGCCGGAGTTATTCACCACCTCCGTGCTGGCGTTGCCCGCCGCGTCTTTCTGCATCCACAGGCTGTTGCCCGCCAGGATATCGCCACGATCATTGTGCAGCTGGTCGGCCAGCAGCTGCATGTTATTTCCCGCGTACAGCAGCGCGTTGTTATACAGCTGACCCGGTGCCGACATCAGGACGTTCCCCGCCGCACCGACAAAACCGTAGTTGCTGAGCTGCCCCTGGCTGGTCAGACGAATATCTCCGCCCGACTGCACGCTGCCGCTGTCATTCAGGGTGATACTGGCGGCATCCACACCAACCGTTCCATTGCCGCCCTGCAGCTGGCCGTTGTTGACCATATTGCCGCTGGCGCTGAGCTGGATACCGTTGCCCTGCAGGGTGCCGAGCACGTTCAGATCACCCAGGGTGCTCAGACTCAGGGTCTGCCCGGCGGCCAGGGTGCCGGTCTGGGTGAAACCCGAGGCCAGCTGTAACGTCATATTCCCCAGCGCCAGCAGGCTGCCGGACTGATTCAGCTCAGGCGTGTTCAGCGTCAGGTCTCCGGCGCTGAACAGGTTGCCGCCTGCCTGGTTGTCGGTGTTGCCGAGATCCAGCGCGAGTAACTGGCTGCCAAACAGGGTGCCGCTGTTATGCAGCGCGTTCGCCGTCAGGTGCAGACGGTCGCCCTGCAGCTGTCCCTGATTACTGGCCTGGTCCACATTCAGCGTGCTGTCACCCTGGCCGGTCAGCGTGCCGCTGTTGTTCAGGCTGCTGCCGGTGAGCGTCAGCCCCTGCGCCTGCAGGACACCGCTGTTGGTCAGCACCGGCGCAGCAAGCGTCAGGCGATCGCCGGTCAGCAGGGTTCCCTGGTTGTTGAGGTTGCCGGAGAACGTCAGCTGACTTACGCCATCGCCCTGCACCTGCCCCTGGTTCAGCAGCGATTGTGCGCCCAGACTCAGGTTGCCCTGGCTGCGCAGCGTGCCGCCATTCAGATTGCTGACCGCGCCCTGGAGAGTCCCGGTCAGGTTTTGCTGCCCCTGCATCTGCCCGGCATTGGTCAGGCTCCCGGCGTTCAGGGTCAGGTTTTCGGCCTGAACCGTGCCGCTGTTGGTGATACCGGTCGCCGTCAGCGTGCCGGTGCCGCCGCTGAGCAGCGCGCCGCCCTGCTGATTCTGCAACTGGCCGCTGAGCGTGGCGGTCAGTGCACTGACCCCGGTCACTTTGCCGCTGCTGATCAGCGTGTCTCCCTGCAGGCGCAGGTTGTCCGCTGCCCAGTTGCCCTGATTATTCAGGCTGGCCGCCTGCAGGACAGCCAGGCCGCTGGACACAATGCTGCCCTGCGCCTGAGTATTGAGCGCGCCGCTCAGGCTGAGATCGGCGAGCGTGGTCGTCTGGATAGTTCCGTTAAGATCCAGCTGGCCGGCATGCAGCGTGGTGCTGTCCGCCTGCCAGCTGCCGTTGCTGGTCACGTTCCCGGCGGTGACGTTCAGCGCCCCCCGGGTCAGCATGCTGCCGGAGGTGGCGTTAGTCAGATCCTGCTGCAACTGCGCCGTCAGCGCCTGCAGGCCAATCAGGTTGCCGCTGTTCTTCGCATCGGTGCCATTCAGCGCCAGCGTGTTGCCCTGAATCTGTCCCTGGTTGGACAGATGCGTGACATTGACCGTGCCTGTTTTTTCACTCAGCAGCTTACCGCTGTTGTCCAGCGTGGCGGCCCCTGTCGTGATATCACCGGATGACAGCAGGCTGCCGGTGTTGCTGAGAACGCCCTGCACCTGCGCATTCAGCCCGGCAGTGCCCAGCAGCGTGCCGCCGTTGGTCAGGCTGTTGCCGCTCAGGTTAAGCTGCCCGGCCTGCAGACGGCCCAGGTTTTGCGTATTACCGGCATGGACATCAAGCGTCCCGGCTGACAGCAGCTGCCCCGGGGCACCGTTACTCAGGGTGTCGGCACTGAACGTGGCGCTGCCGGTGCCCTGCAGTAACCCGTTATTGGTAATGTTGCCAGCCGTGACGCCCAGGATCTGCGTCGCCAGCGTCCCGTTATTGATGACCTCTGGCGTGGTCAGTTGTGCATTCCCGGACGCGGCGATCACCCCGGTCTGCTGGTTAGTCAGGCTGTTGCTGGCGCTGATGCCCAGATCGCGGGTGGAAATGGTCCCCTGATTGACCAGCGTCTGGCCTTCCAGGTTCATCTGGTTCTGCGCCATCAGGCTGCCCTGCTGCTGCAGGGTATCGGCCTGAATATGCAGGCCGTCATCGGCGGTAATTGCCCCGCTGTTTGTCAGCTCACCGGCATGAATGTCTACCTTATCGGCTCCGAGCGCGGCGGCGCTGGTCAGCGTGCCCGCCTGCAGCGTGAGCGTACCCGGCGTGACCAGCCTGCCGCCGAGATCGGCTGTTCCGGCCGCCGTGATCCCCAGCCGGGTTTTCCCCTGTGTCTGGGACGCCCCGCCGGTGGTCAGCTGCTGAGCGTCCAGCGCCATGCTGCCATCGGCGGAGAGGAAACCGTTAAGGCTGGCGCTGGCGGCACTGACGCTGACATCCCCGCTGCTGCTCTGCACTGAACCGGCCCGGCTGGTCAGTGATGTTGCGTTAATGTCTGCGCCCTGCGTCCCGCTCAGGCTGCCGCCCAGCTCCGCCTGTGCCGTTTGCAGTGTCAGTCTGCCATCGGCAAGCAGCGTACTTGCGTCACCTGTCGTGACGCTGTCACGCACGTTCAGCGCCAGATTGCCGCTGGTGCCGGTCAGCCCCTGGTTACTGAGCTGGTTCAGCGTCAGCGTCTGGTCAGCGCCGGACTGTGCCGTGCCGTTATTGCTGAAGACATCACCGGTCAGCTGCTGGGTGCCAAGCGACTGCAACAGGCCATTATTGGTTAGTGTGGCAAAGCTGAACTGCCCGTTGCGATTCGCCGCCAGCGTGCCGTTGTTGCTGAAATTCCCGGAGGTGAAGTTCAGGTCACGCCCGGCAATCAGGCTGCCGGACCACTGGCCGTTGTTCGTGACGGTGGCCTGCACATCATTCTGTGCCGAGGTTTTACCGCCCTGCGCCGCATTCAGCACATCGGCACTGAGGGTAAGATTGTTGCCCGCGCTGGTGGTGCCATCGAGCTGTAGCTGGCTGGCAGTTAACTGCATATCGCCGGTTGAGGACAGCGCACCACTGCCGGTTACCTGCAGCGCATTTCCGCTGGCGTTGAGCGTCTGCCCCTCCAGCGCCCCTGCCAGAGTGGCGGTGTGGGCGGCTGCGAGTGATAACGCCTGGTCGCTGTGCACGCTGCCCTGCGAGCCGACGGTAAAGTCAGTCGCCTTCAGGTCTGCGTTCCCGCCAGCAGACAGCTGCCCGTTGAGCGTCTGCTGTGCCGCACTGAGCTGAATATCGCCGAGGCTGGTGATCTGTGAATCCTGCCCGGCCTGCAGGGTATCCGTATTCAGCGTCAGGCCGTTTTTACCGGTCAGCGCACCGCTGACGGAAGCCTTCCCGCCGTCAATGCTCAGACGATCGCCCGCGAACAGCGACCCCGCTTCCCCCTGAGTCAGCTGATCGGCAATCTGCAACCCCAGTCCCTGCTGTGAACCGACCAGCCCCTGGTTATCGAGCGTGCGGGTGGTGATATGCTGCGCGCCGCCCGACTGCATTTTGCCGCTGTTGCTTAGCGCGTCTGCGTTCAGCGTCTGCGTGCCCTGCGCCTGAATCAGCCCGCTGTTGGTCAGCTGCTGCGCAGTTAGCTGCGTATCGCCGGCGGCGGCAAGCTGACCGTTGCTGGTAAAACCGCTGGCATCCAGTCCCAGATTGCCGCCCGCCGTCAGGCTGCCGTTCCACACGCCATTGTTCCCGGCGCTGACCTGCGCATTACCGGTCGCGTATGTCTGTGCGCCGCTGCCGGAACTGAGCGAACCACTTACCAGATGCAGGTTTTGCCCGGCGCGCAGGTTACCGTTCAGCAGGGTGCTGCCGGTGGCCCGGAGATCCGCATCCGTGCCTGACTGCAGCTGTGAACCGGCAGCCGTGGTCAGCTGCCCGAAACGTCCGGTCAGCGCGCCGTCACCGGAGATCAACCCGCCCAGCTGCGCGCTGTCGGCGGTCAGGCTCAGGTCACCCGCGCTGGCCAGGGAGAAATCATCAGTGGTGCTGAGGGAACCAAAACTGAACTGGCTGTTCTGCTGCCCGCTGATGGTGCCCGCCAGTGTCGCCTGCCCGGCGTTGATCCCCAGCGCACCCCGGGCCGCGATCACGCCATTGGTACCCTGCGTCAGCGTCTGGTCGGCCGTCAGCTGCAGTGCACCGTCCGCACCGAGGGTGCCGTTGTTGTCCAGGGTGCCCGCCTGAATCTGCTGCGTCCCCGCCGCCTGCATCTTCCCGCTGTTATTCAGCGTCGTTGCCTGCGTCGTCTGCGTCTGTGCCTGCAGCGTGCCGGTGTTAGTCAGGGTATCGCTGAGGATGTGCTGTGCCCCGTTCGAAAGCAGGGTTCCGCTGTTGTCCAGCGTTGTGGCGTTAGCTGTCTGGGTTTGTGCCTGAAGTGTACCGCTGTTATGCAGGCTGCCGGCCCGGATGTCCTGTGTGCCGGTTGCCAGCATTTTCCCGCTGTTATCCAGCGTTGTGGCGTTAGCTGTCTGGGTTTGCGCCTGAAGTGTGCCACTGTTATGCAGGGTGCCGGTCCGGATGTCCTGTGCTCCACCTGCCAGCATGTCCCCACTGTTGTCCAGCGTTGTGGTCTGAACTGCCTGGCTCTGCGCCTGCAGCGTACCGCTGTTATTCAGGGTGCCGGATTGTATTTGCAGCGCTCCGGTTGCCAGCAGGGTTCCGCTGTTATCCAGCGCTGTAGCCTGAACCGTTTGCGTCTGTGCCTGGAACATGCCGGTATTGGTCAGGTGCTGAGTCGTCAGATTTGCATTCCCGCTGGCGGCGAACAGCCCGTTGTTCGTGAGGTCCCCGGCGTTCAGTTGCAGATCTTTCTCCGCCGTCAGGCTGCCCTGCCACTGCCCGTTATTACCCGCCGTCGCGCTGATGTTGCCTGCCCCCGTCACCCGGGCGCGAGTGCCCGAGGTCAGTTGCCCGGCGGCCAGCGTCATGTTGCCTCCGCTGCTCAGCTGGCTGTCCTGCACGGCAAGCTGTCCCTGGCTGCTGAGGCTCAGGTCACCGCCCGATTGCTGGGTGCCCTGCAGAGCAATGGATTGACCACTGGCGGAAAGCTTGCCTGCTGAACTGGCGTTGGCCAGCGTCAGTTTTCCGCTGGCGTCGATTTGCATATCGCCGACCGAAGCATTCAGGTTACCGAGATTGACGCCGACACCCTGCTCACTGGAGACCAGGTGAATACGATTGGCATACATGCCGCCCAGTGCACCGGTATCCACCGCCACTGAGGGCGCCGGGCCTGTTCCGGCAATTGCCGTGACAGAACCATCCGCCCCGACCCGGTTGGCCCCGGCAGTGACTGACAGATCCTTCGCATAGATCCCGGCATTGATCTGTGTAGCGCGGGCGACAATCGACACCGCATCCGCACGGCTGCCGTCCAGACCCTGGCCTTCGATCGTCACCGAACCCTGGGTCACCTCCAGCGCGGCCAGATTGCCGCTGGCATCCAGCTGCGGTTTACCGGTGGTCAGCGTCACGTTCGGGGTATTGATAAAGCCGCAGCCGTTACAGGTAATGCCATAGGGGTTGGCGACCATCACGCTGGCGGCTTTCCCCGCCACTTCGGTATAACCCTGCAGCTGAGAACGGCTGGCACCGGTCACTTCGTTGATGATGGCCTGGGCTTCATGTCCGGCGGTCAGATTTGGGTTGTTCTGGATCAGGCCGCCGAGCTGGGTCTGTGTGAGCTGGCCGGTGGCGTTGTTGAGGATCAGCCCCTCAGAACCGACGTTGTACTGCTGATACTGATTATGGGAGACGCCCGCCTGATTAGGGGTGGCGATATTAACCACCGGCACACCATTACCTGCCGCGTCCATCTGCGTACCGGGTGTCACGGGCGTGATGGCCGCCGCCGCGGCCGGCAGCATTGGCTGCACCGCAATCAGGTAGCAGACCAGATAACTCAGGGCGCGGCGGGAACGGGAGACAGGCTGGCGATCGTCCATAATCATGACCTCTTAGAAAACCAGCCCGATACGGGCATAGATACTGACGTGATCCGGATGCAGATAACCGGGATAACTCAGCGGGATGCCGAGCGTGTACTGGGTGTAGAAGTATTTATTGCGGGTGCTGAGGCCCACCGCACTGCCCCACAGCGTGCCGGTGGATTCGCGGTCCTGCGCATCACTTTTCAGCCAGCCGCCATCGACGGCGGCCAGGGCGCTGATTTCGCCCATCACCGGCAGGGTAAACAGGCTGTAATTCAGTTCATTGCGCAGGTAGCCACCGCTGTCGCCGGACAGATACTGTTCTTTAAAGCCGCGCACCGAACTTTCACCACCGATTGTCAGGCGTTCGCTGCCGTACAGCCGGTCCGGTGACCACTGGGCGTAAAGGCTGCTGAGCCACCAGAGTTTGCTGGTCACCGGGCGCTGGAAGCTGGCACTGATGCTCCATTTGCGGAACTCCGCTTTGGGTAAATCACCGGTTTTACCCGCGTCGCTTTCAGCCTCAAACCACGGCATACCCCGGCTGAACGTCGGATTCAGGGTGGCGATACCACCGAAGATTTTCTGGGTATGGTTGATACCGAACTGGATGCTGGTGATTTTGCGGCTGCTGCTTTCCAGAAGTGTGTCGTTGAGGTAGTTACGACTGGAATAATGGTTCAGTCCGAGCTGCACGCCGGTTTTGATATCGCCATTGCGGAACAACACCCAGGAGCCATTGAGGCGATGCGCAATGTTGTCGCCCGAGCTGAACCAGGTGAAGCCGTTATTCACGAAGTTGCTGTGGTAGTTGCTCCAGCTGTAGCTGTAATCCAGCAGGCCATAGCCATAAGGTACGCTGACCCCGGTCTGCAGGTTCTGTGCGTCACGCCAGTCACTGAAGGCACTGCTGCGTCCGCCGCTGACAAACCAGCGATCCGCCAGACCCAGCAGGTTATTCCCCACCAGTGAAGCAGTGAGCTGGCCGACGCCGGTACTCTTCTGCCCGCTGTTATCAAAGCCGAGTGACGCGCTGAGGGGAAATTCCGGATGTTCGGTCAGGTTCACCACCGAATAACCCACTCTGGGGGACGGCAGAATTTCAATCTGTACCGGGGTGCTGCGCACGCGGTTAATCTGCTCCATACCCTGCTCAATATCACGCAGGTTGAGGATCCGGCCCTCAAGACCGGGAAAGGCCATCGCCAGCATTAACGGATGTTTACCGTCGAGACGGATGGCATCTAATTTCCCTTCCAGTACCGGAATAATTAACTGCCCCTGCGACAGGTCCTGCTCGCTGATAAATGCCCGGCTGGTGATATAGCCGCGCTGCATATACCAGTCAGAAATGTCATGCACCAGCGAATTAATTTTTGCCAGATTCAGACACTGATTAATATAAGATGCGGTGAGTGCCTGTTGCTGTCGGGTTGATATCAGCGTGGTATTGCGGATCTCAATATGGTGAACAGGAAAACAGGGGCCAGCCTGGCCTGAAGCCGCCGCTGACGTGCTCTGCGGCGACACGGCCTGCGACAGTGCATCGCGCTGCTGCTGGTCCTGTTGCAGACGTTGCTGCTGCTGAGTCTGAATAAAATCACGGTCGCCGGGTGTTAATGGTGCGGCTACACTGTTTACAGATATCAGCATGACGCCCAGCGCCAGCCACTTCCCTGTTTTTGCCATCATCGTCGAAAGGTTTAATTAATCTGATTGTAAAGTTTGTGTAAGCAAGGAGAAGCAGAATAACACTTAAACAATCAGTTTATTCCTGGTCTGCCGGGAAAAACGATAAAGCGGGAAATATTTGAGTTACCGATAAACAGAGCATCAGGTTAAGGCAAATATTCAGATGTAATGCTTGTTGTGGGGATATCTTAATGAATCCAGAGGATGAAGGCTGGCAAATCAGATAAGCCAGACCGATACAATCTTCTCCCCGAGGTGGCCATTTTTAGCAGAACTCATCAGACTGAGAGGTTGTCTGCTGAGTCATGGTTCTAACCTAGCCGATAAAACAACCATATCCTGTCCTCAGTAACACCCATGTCAGATTAAATTCCCTTCCCTGACAATCTCTTCCTGAAAAGTAGTTTAACCAGACTTGATCGATTTACTCGTTCAACGGCCCAGCGCGACTTATTTCATTAAGCTCAGTAGTGATTCGATGATTGACGACAGGATCACTGATTCCGGCGAATGGCCAATTATGGCCGAAACAAGTCGGAATCAGCGGTCAAATTAAATCAACGGTTTATGCAGTAAAGACTCTAGTATCTTCAGTGGTGCATTCTTTGGTTCCTGCATGGCGTCCACCGGCAAAAGGAAAGTTTGTTCCAGCATAAATTGTCCGCCCATAGCGGCATGCGGCGTCCCATCTGAAAAACAGATCCAACTGCTACCGGAAGGAAATTCGATCGCAACCTGGGGACCGTTCTTCTGATAATCAGCATCGGCTTTCATTGCATCGTGAAGTTGCAGCATTAAATGGTCGTAGTGACTACGCAGGCTTTTGGTTATCCCGAATGTGTATTGCAGCCTGCTGAGTAACGGAGAGTAACCTTTCAGGCGCGGTAGAAATCGTTGTGCAAGTGTCGGGAACGTTTCCCCGACCCGCCACGAACGATTTTCTGCTGTGGGGTTAATATTAGTGAAGATACGCAGAATACGTTCGCCGTAATTAGGCCGCGAAGGGAACGCATCTACGTGCAAGCGACGGTCGTCTTTACGCCATGAGGTGTTTTGCGTCCATTCTTTTACCGGATGCAGACGCAGGCTATTAGTAGGACTATGTAGTTTTTGCTGATATTCGGGAAGGATCGCCGCAATCAACTGAAGACAAGCCTGATAATGCCGCTGCAGGAGTAGACTAATAGCTGGCTCGTGTATCGCCGTCGCCACCCCGGCAAGTTTATTTTTTAGCGGTTGGTAGCTAATGTTTTTACGTTTCGGATCAACCAATGCCGGGTCAAGTAATAGCATCTCCTCATCTGTCAGCGAAAAACTAAGGTTGGGTAAGAAGATGACTTTACCTTTCTCAAGTGCATCAACGGCCGACATCGAGGACTCTGTATCGCTGCTCCAATGACCAAGAGGTAGTGAATAAATAGCATTATCATAATTAGTTGTTATTTCTGACATAGTTAGATCCTTGCTCATTTAGCACACACAAATTACACCATTTTAAAATGCGCGTTTATAAATTAGTGCGATTTGAAATCAGATTAAGTTTTCATCTACACCCAGAACATTTGTCCCAATGTTTTTGGGCATTAAAGATATCAATTCAAATTTATTTGAGGGATCTCTTCTTTACGCATCAGGTCTCGTTACGTACCTTTTATGTAGAGTTTGGTAGCATTGACCTGCCCACAGTTAAAAACGATTTTCCTCAAGTCTTCAGTCTACATTCTATTCCCTTACTAGCTAGCTAGACTTTTACCACCGCAGCGGCCGCATCATCGGACGACGGCCAGCGCTGACAGACGGTGCCGTTGCAACTGGCGGAACCCACGCTGCTGTTGCTGGTCACTGGCAGGCTGTTCATCATGTTATAACCGGCTTTCGCCAGGTCACGGGTGGGCTGGATGGCCTGCTGCCCCTTGCCACCACGCTTCTGGCCGCCGACCCAGGTCACACCGTCTTCACCAGTGGCCTTCTGCAGCTGCTGGTCACTGGAGACCGCATCCCCGCCGCTTGAAGCCACAATATCCTTGTACTCCTCGGATACAGCAGCCTGCTGCCACTTGCTGCCCAGCGTGTAATCGGCCAGTTTTTTTGACATATTCTGGCAATTTAGCAACGCTTTGTCGTAGCTGAGCCCCGCCTGCAGCACCCCGTTGGTGAGCATTTCATACAGCCCCGGGTTGGCACGCTGTATGGCCATTGCCGGCATGCTCATGACCGCGCCGGTCGCGCCCTGAATCACATTGCCCATCAGGTCCTTAAAGCCGCTGGTGATACCGTTGAGCTGGTTGCCTACGGTGGTTTTCAGGTCGAAGTTGCCGCACATGAGGTCACTGCTCCAGCCGCCGTTCAGCCCTAAACGCGACATGTTGCTGCGACTTGGCGGCGGGGAAATCACCGAACCGCCACCAATGGAATAAAAAAGACCGTCATTGATGGCACCGCTCACCGAGGCACCCTCCGACGAGAGCGACGTATCGACGGCCAGAGCCGGCAGGGAGATAACAGAGAGAAGCGCGAACGCCGCCAGGGGGCGGCGCAGTCGCCGCAGATGATGCTGTTTCATCAGAAAAATCCTCAGGAGAAATCGGTGCTGTAAAGGAAGGTCTGGCCACGTCGCTTGCAGCAACTGTAGGGCTGCCAGAGTGCCCAGGCGTAGTTGCCGTCTTCGGCCGTCTGTCCGCCGGTGTCGGGGAATACCGCGCAGCTCTGCGACAGCTCAGGTGAAAGGCGCTGCCACTTGTGATTTTTTGTACCGGTGTTTTCCTGCACGGGTTCGGGTGGCCAGTAACCCGGCGAACGCTGGCCGGAGAGCGGGTTGTAGACATGTAACTGCCCTTCACGGGTGATGATGTCAGCCACCCGCTGTACCACGACGGCTGCCGATTTGTAGCTGTCGGTCTGGGTGACAAAGCCGCTGCGGGGGTAAACGTTGCCCCACATATCGCCGCCGGTCGTGCTGCCGATTTCACGCTGACCGGGGATAAGCGCCTCCGGGTAGAGTGATTCCGGCACGCCGGTGCGCCAGGCCAGAGCATCGAGAGCGCTTGTGAAGTAAGGCATAAATGGCGTGGCGGCACTGTCGCACGAATAACCCGGCACCATCCCGCCGATGAGTCTGGTGGCCGGATGACCATAAGCATCACCATAGTAAAAGTGCAGGTTCTGCTTGCGTTCACCCGGGGCTTTCATCTCCTGACGGCCGCCGCCGGTGGTCACACCTGCAGCGCCACCGAGCAGCGTGCTTTCGGTACTGTCGGCCAGGCTACTGACAGCCGACATCTCGGTCCACGGATTGGCACCCGGGCTGAGGTAGGCCGAGACCACGGCTTCCGGAATAAAATGGGTGACCTTCACGGAAGTTTTCACCGAGCAGCCGAACGGGGTGCATAAAAGCCAGTAACAGATACCGCTGATGCGCCAGCTGATACAGTCCGGGCTGGCGGCACTGGAGAGCAGGCTGGCGGTATTGACGCTGGCCATCGTGCCCGTACAGACCATTAACGTGGCCAGCGCCAGCCGGCTCGGACGGGAGAAAGTCATTTTCACTGTGCGGTCTCCTTCCATACGTTCAGCTTCTGTGTGGCCACACCGACGTCGGAGGTGCCGTAAACCACCCACTTATCGTCAAACACCACGGCGGGATATTTCTCAAGGCCCAGCGACCAGGCGCGCGTGAGGCCGACATAGGCCCCGGCAAGGTCCTGCTGGCGCCGTTGAAAATCCGGTGAACTGATAACGGCACGCGCCTGCTGTTCAGCCTGCGCCGGGTCAGCTGTCAGCGGCCCGAACAGTTGCGCCTGCAGCTGGTCAGGTGCATCCAGCAGAATGACGGTCACGTCAGGACCGGGGTTGCCCGGGACAGGGTGGGTACTGTCGGTATAAATGACGGTGCCGGCCCGGACGCCGGCGGTAAGGAAAAGTGCTGCGAGGCAGCAGACAGGTAATTTCATGGAGAACACTCCCTGAGTGAATAACCCGCTCAGGGTGCGTTCAATGACGGGGCCGGTCAGTAATTAACTCTGAGCCCGGTGCTGATAATTTATTAACCGGGTTTCCTGGTTGACAGAATGCAGAATCTGCACCATCAGGCCGGTTGACAAATCCGGGATTCTGCACCTCAGGATGGCTGACCAGTGTCGCTGTCGCGCCGCCATTCCAGATAATCCAGCGCCTGCATAAACCCGGCCGCTGCCGCATTACGCTCAATGCTCCATCGTGTTTCGCCTTCCTGCATATACGGAAGCCAGTCTGCCGGGACCTTTTTCTCAAGTGGCTGATCAAAGTCCTGTTCATACAGATTATCAGCCTCACTGTATGACCGTGTATTTCTGGCATACCACTGGTCACTGTTTTCCCAGGCCTGCATGGACCAGGCTGCCAGTTCCTCCTCTTCTGAAACGGTCATATAAGCAAGAAACTCCACAACCCTGTCATTCAGATTTTCCTCAGTCGCCCCGGGTAAAATGGACAGATAATGCAATTTAAGGGACGCCAGCCACATCTGCTCGTCAGCTTCAGCCGCCCGTTGCTCATCCGTCAGCATGTTGGACGCGTCTTCCTCTGAAGCGTACCATTCTTCCAGAGCCTTCTGTTCCCGTAACCGCTCAGCCTGATTTTTCCGCGTCTGCTCAATTCCTTCCGCCACCACGCTGTTCCAGTCAGTCTCCGCCGGTGCTGCAGTGCCCGCACCGTTCAGTTGCTGGTTGAGAAAACTGAGCCGTGACGCATCTTCCGGCTCTGGCGGTGCGCTGACAGCGGCCTCAATGCCTTCATGGCTGATGACGCCCGGGAGTCCTTTTTTCTCCCGGCCGGTGCTGGCGCGCTCGGCCAGCCAGCGCTCCCGCCAGGCCGTACCTGTGGCACGTTTTCCCTCCGCCTCCAGACTGGTGGTGTACTTCATCAGCCAGACGTGCATATAGCGCTGACGGTCGGGGGCACACAGGGTACTGATATCATGGAAGCGCTGGTAGAAGGCTTCATCGTGGCCACAGTCCAGGCTGTCACCCTCATGCGCCACCTCGTGCTCCGTCAGGCTGAACAGCAGGCTGGCGGTACGCAGCGCATCAGACTTCAGCCTGCGCACGATATCAATGTTGTAGGCAATATAGGTCTCACCGTCCGTCCAGGCATCGGCCGACGTGGACTCGCCCAGCAAGATCTGGAAGCGTTTTCCGCCGTAAGAACGCGACTGATAACCCGCCTCGCCGCCCGAACAGACGGCAGCATACTGGGCCAGGCACCAGCGCAACGCTGTCCATGCCCGTCGGGTTTCCTTATCCAGTTGTATCTCACTGACCATTTGCGTGCGATCGATAAAGTTTGCACTCAGGGTCTCAAAGTCAACCAGCGCCAGCCCGGACTGCCAGCCCGTGCCCCAGCGCTGTTGTCGGGGTAACTGTTCCCGGTACGCCATCAGGTTGGTGCGGATGCGGTTCAGACATTCCATGAACTCATCCGGTTCATGGCAGCCAAAGCGTGTCAGTGTGACGGGATGAACTACCGGCGCAATACCAGCCCGGGCAATGATTTCGCCCTGCGGAACATCCCGTGCATAACGCGCGAGGGTGAAGCAGTTTTTGTCTGTTGCCGCAGGGTAGTAGCGGCACTTGCGGATGAAATGCTCAAGTGTGACGTGCCGCTTTCCCGGCAGCAGGGTGATGACCTCTTCACCGTTCATCAGTTTCTGCAGGTCCCCTTCTCCTGATAGCAGCGCCCGGGCCGTTTTCTCCCGCCTCGCTTCGGTTTTACGATGCTGTCCCTGATTGTCAGAGAAGCTCGCGGCAAGCTCACCAAACCGGTCGGCCACGGTTTTCCAGACCGGGCAGGTCTTGCGGAGGATTTCGGTGCGGGAAACGTTCAGCGCGAGGGGTTTTTTACTGACAATCATTCCCCCCACGCCCCAGAGATGACCGGGATCGTGCCGCACCAGTACGCCCTGGTTGTAAACCGACACGGCCCCTTCCTCCCGAAGGCGATACCAGGCCGCATCGTCTTCTGCATCCCATTTTTCCAGGGCCGGATTACGGGTAATAATGGTTCCATTGAGATGCACCGTGACGGGCGTATAACGTACCAGGTCGCGGATTTCCTGGAGGCAGGACATACGTTCCTGGCTGGTCAGCGGCTCATACCACTCACCGCTGATGACACACCCTTGCTCCGCCAGCGCCAGTTCTTCCAGGTCATAGTGATACCCCATTTCGCGCGTATCAACGGACATCTGCCATCGCTGCGAACGCCAGAGCGTCCGGGCATGTGCCATAATCTGCCCACGTCCAAGCCGGAAACGACCGTAAGTGGCATCGCCTTCCTGGTGCGGGGTGCCGAATCGGCCAAAGTAGCGCTTAACATCGTCGTATGATGCAAAACCCCGGCCATCGTCCCTGCAGGAGAAGCCTTCGGGGGTAATATCGATAATCACCGCGCCGGCACCGGCATCGACGCTGTTCATGATGAGTTCAATCACGGCCTTGCCGATGGAACCGGCCTGACTGTAGATGATGTGGTGGATAATCTGCGGATCAAGTTCAAAGGGATAGCGCATCGGGAAGACTCCGTCATGTGGGTTCAGGTGTCATTTTCTGAAAGTGCGCTAAGTGTTAAATAAAGAACTGTGATTGCGTCTGTGGAAGAATAACCGGCAACGTTCAGGCAGCCAGGCCGGTGGAGAAATATGGAACTGAAAGACAGTATTGCTGAATTACTGGAAAGCCGTGGTCAATGGCGCCGGGCCGCCCGTCGGTGGCTGACAGTAATGGACGGTGTGATAGATGATGTCGAACGCGAAGCGATTGTACGTCGGCGGGAACACTGTATTGATATGGGTGCGAATACCCCGCCGGACGGGCGACGTAGTGAAACACGTCGCCTGTATAAAATCCAGAGTCGCTACAACGATGGCTACTGACAGTTGAGGGTATAAATGAAAGCTATGCATATTGATGTTTCCGATGCGATCTCTACAGAGGATTTTCGCGTCATTGAAAACGGACTAAACCACTATAATGATGACATCACAGGCTTTAATGATCGCCAGCCGCTGTCGGTGATTGTCAGAGACAGCAATACCGGCAACGCCCTCGGCGGCATAACGGGTCGTTCTTCCCTAGGCCTCCTGTTTATCGATTTGGTCTGGCTGGCACCGGAACTGCGTTCTCAGGGACTGGGAAAAGAACTCCTGTCTCGTTTCGAAATTGAGGGGAAAAAACGGGGATGCATTGCGGCCGTACTCTATACCATCAGTTTTCAGGCCCCTGATTTTTACAAAAAGAATGGATGGGAGGTCTTTGGCGAAGTCAGTTGCAAACCCGATGGCACGAGTCGCGTTTTTATGAAGAAAACACTGTGAAAATGTACATTAACGCGGGCTCTTTGCCGCCCGCACCCGCAGCCTGCGTGTTTGTCAGACAGCAGACAGCGCTGTCCGACAAACACGCAGGTCCTGTTAACTGCAGATTTCCCCGCCAGTGACTCTGTCAATCTCCTTCAGCACCCACAACAGGTCGGTGGCGTCAGACACACAGACATTCCAGCGCAGACTATTTCTGAATTCAGCCTCACCAGGCCAAAGGGTATTGCCGGTCACGGTGATCAGAATATCCAGTTTTTTTTCATTTACATCAGTCAGGTGTACCGCCACGCAACTACGCCGCCCGATGCGATGCGGATAGACAGAAATCAGAACCGGCTTATCAAGACGTTTCATAATTTCGTACTGCAGTACCTCCAGCGATACACTGTCGGACTGGCCGATGGTGGCCGTTCCCTGAGGCGGGACAGTAAAAATGACAGAAGCAATCAGCGCTTTGTCAGGAACAACGACTGGCGGCGCCATAGTCAATTTTTTCATGGATTCTCCTGTGCTACAGCGATACCGCGTCTTTCATCCATACTGCGTGCGACATGAAAAGCAGCTTCCAGCTCGCTGCAGTGCAGTCGTTCCATAATCTCCCGCCGCCTGGCTTTTTCATCCTTCTCAGTCTGACCCAGCGCCAGATAAAGGCTCGGTGTGACAGCCCGGAAGAGTGCCTTAACTTTCCTTGATACAATAATACCCTCAGTATAAACATTGGGGACTTTGGTCGCTGAAAGCAGCATGGCCTTTTGCTCATCGGTCAGCGTTTTAAAACGGCTGACGTTTTCCACCTCATCAGGCGGCATTACGAGCAATATCCACCATTCGGCCATGTTGAGCATTTTTTTTGCTGTTTCAGGGAAGTCCGCCAGGTTCTGCGTGAAGATCCACAACCACGCACCGAGCTTACGCCACATTTTTGAAATTTTAGTCGCGTAGGGTCCCAGCAGTGGGTTGGCCGTCACAACGTGGCCCTCATCTATTGCCACAATAATTTCCCGGTCGCTGTACTGATCACGCTCGGCGATATTGTTGATACTGTTAAGCAGGGAAACCACCGCGACAGCCATCTGTGCCTCATAACCTTCACGGGCCAGCGTACCAAGATCAACGATGGTCACGTCAGCCTCCGGCCACGGCGTGCCAGGACGGTTGAACAACTCCCCTTCAAAACCCTCAGTGAACATTCGCAACGCCTCAGACATTTCTTCCGCCCGGGCCCGCCGCGCGGCCGTACGTTTTTCCCGGCCGTCCGCTCCCACACCGGCATCCCTGGCGATATTCTGCAGAGCGAACATCAGGTCTTCCGGCAACATCTGCCGCTCCGCATCGAAAGCGGTCCGGGCGGCGATCATAATGGCCTCACGTATCATCCCGCGATCGGCGCGCGTCATCCTCTGCTCCTCGGCCGCCTCACCGCCTGTTATCATCAGACGTGCCGCAATCTCCATCTCGCCCAGCACGTCACGCTCTTCATCCTTATCCTCATCATCATCAATATCCGGAAGGGCATCTTCACTGATGATGAGTTCATCCGGTTTTGCCTGCATCAGCAGATGTGAATCCCCGAATGGAGCAAGCGAGATGGCCTTTCCGGGTTTAATGCTGACGCGATGCACGGTGAGTCCCAGCGAGCTACAGTAATCACCAAACAGCCCGAAGCTGTTACCGGCTTCGAGCAGAAAAATACGAGGACGGTAGATAGCCATCATCTGCGCCAGCTTGACGAGAGCCGTTGCGGACTTGCCAGCCCCTGTCGGACCAAACAATAAAAGATGCGCGTTCTGCGTCCGGTCATTTTTGTTGAGGGGATCAACAGAGAGCGGTCCGCCGCCCCGATTAAAAAAAGTGAATCCCGGGTTGCCGGTGCCGGTATCACGTCCGTAAACCGGTGCCAGGCAGGCAAAGTGCTGCACGAACATCAGACGGGTATACCAGTTGTGCCGGTCCTGCGTCGGGTTAAAACACATCGGCAGGGCACGCATATAGGTGCTGAGCGGGCCAATATCGTGCTCCGGGTTAACCGGCTCCAGCCCACAGTTGAGCAGTTTGCTGCTGAGATCGAGATAGCGTCTGTCCAGTGAAGGAAGATCACGGGCTTTAATCAACAGGGTAATGGCAGCACGGTAAAGTTTGTGTTTATTACCCAGGTAGGTGCGAGCGGTGGCTGCGTCTTCACGCGCGCGCAGCGAGTCCACGTTTTCCCCCATTGAGTCGCGGCTCAGGCGGGCAAAGTTCTCCTCCAGCTTATCCTGCGGCTGAATAACCAGCGTCAGGGTGAGCACCGTCCCTTCCGGCAGCAGATCCATTATGGCGTTGATGTTATCCCCGCGCCGGACCTCGCCGGTCAGATGCCCCGTGGTGGGCGCGCTGCGCAGGCGAGCCACCGGCACCGCCTTGTGCGCCACGTCATCAAACCACCATACGCCTTTCTCACCGTCACTGCGGGGGCGGGTAAACCACAAACTTTCGCTGAAATCATTCAGTAACGGCAATTCGCCCGGAGCATCGTCAGTATGCTTCGCACACCGGTAAAGCGTGGCCTTATCCACCCAGGTTGGTTCAGGGTTAAACCAGCGCAGCAGCCAGCTGTGGATCTGCTCGCCGTTCTGCCGCTGGCACTGAATGCCTGCACCACTCAATGCGGAAGTCAGGCGATCGCAGACCTGTTTAAGCAGCACTTCGGGTGCCATCGGATCACGATACGGGGATTCAACCCAGCGGTATATGACCATGCGCGTACGTCGGACCTGACCGCGCCACGGCGCACCGGTGACGGCATCATCAAGAAACAGCCCTTTTTCAGTCGCCACATTCTGAAGGTGACGAGCCTGCTCCTGAAGCCAGGCCTCTGTGAATGCCGTTCCCTGTGCCCACGGCTTCACATATCCGCGGATTTTATCCATATAAGCTGACAGGTCTGAATCATCCTGACAGTAGAACTGCACTACCCACTGATGTGCGTCCAGCTCCGGCAGGCTGTCCTGCAAGGCATTTTCCACCACGTCACGAATTTCATCGAGCCGTGAATCCGGACGCCCCTCGGTGCCCACCGGAATAATTTCGTAAACAGCCCCGACCGACACGCCGTCATCAAGGAGAATGCACTGATGTTCCGGGAGATATTCGCCCCACGGGATATGGTCGATAATGGATGGCGCTGTGTCATAGAGCTTCGCTTCATCTCTGCGGGTCAGGCGCCCTTCGCGCGTAAGGGGCTCATGACCGTTAACGGAAAACGGCCCGTCACCGTACTGGTGTGCTTCCTGAATTTCAGCCCTGCGGCGGAAAAGTGAAAAAGCCATTACAAATCCTCCGTGCGCTCGCCGGGCAACGCGTACTGCACCTGGCTGTAGAAGGGGAAGACCGTACTGTAGCCGGGCACCGGCGTATTGCCGTCGGCCAGATGCGGGAAGACGTACATCACCAGGTCTGGATTGGGCAGCCGCGGAAACGTCTGCTGGATTTCGTTCTCCTGGGTGCGGCTGTAGCTGTCCCGAGTTTGCTGTGAAATAACACGCTCACTGTCAGTGACCGGACGGCGCAGGGTGGTCCGACTTTCACCGGTTGCATGGGTTGCAGATGCACCATCATTCCACAGCTCCAGCATGGTGCTGTCACCTGGTGGCAGCATCTCATCTTTTGACGTGCTGCAGCCGGTCAGCAACATAATCAACGTGCAGCCTGAAAGCAGGACAGAAAAGGATTTACCGCTACGCATCGGGCACCTCCGCCCCTTCCGGGTCAGTAACATAAGCTGACAGACGCAGCACGCGCCCGTCCGGGAGCGGAAAAAGCATGTCATTATTTTCCCGGGCAAGTTTCTGGCCGACGGAATACATGGCCCAGTCCGTCACGTCGTGAGGCTGCCCCTCCCATTTTCCGTTATCTTTTCTGACCGGACCGGCATACAGCCTTCCGCTGAGCGGGGAATACCCCACCCGGTATTCGAAATCAGTGTCTTGCATCAGTTTCCCCTCAGTCCATACCCGTGCCGCTGCCGGCAAGGCTGAAATCGTATTTAACCCTGCGGCCTTTTTCTTCGTAATCGATGGCCAGTTGGCGCGTGATATGCAGAGCCACTGTCTGCCCCGGTGGGACATAGATTGCGTCAAACGTCTGGCCATAGCGGGCTTTCACCCAGTCAATCGTCTCCCGCATGCCGCCGGAAAGTGCCTTACCCAGCACTGCCTGACCGGCATCACCGGTCAGCGTCGAGGTCACGCCACCATAACCGTTGGTCTGGGTGGTATTCTGGTTCTGTGCAAAGGCATCGCCAGCGGCACCGGCAGCAGCCAGTCCCGCGATGGTGGGCAGATAGGTCGAGGCATTGCTTTTGCGCGTGCCAGATATACAGGGAATACCGTTATCGTCTGAGATCCAGCCGATGCTGCTGTTATTTCCGTTCGCGTTACCGCTGTTCTGGTTGCCGCCACTGTTCTGGCCATCCGACGAGGGGAGTGTCCGTACCGTGCCGTCGGTGAAGACAAAGGTAATACTGGTGATGGACCCGCGCACGCATGACAGCGTCCAGTCCCCCGTTGCCGTGCCGGAAACAATGGCCCCCTGCACGTCGGGCAGCTCGATGCCGTTTGCCGTCAGGTTGTCTTTGCCAATCATTACTTTGAAGGGATAGGGGTCAGTCACTTTGCCATCAACGGGGATACGCCCCAGCAGCGCGGTCATGGCACGGCTCCCGACAAGTGTGGAGTTCTCAGGCAGGGTGTACACCGGGTCAGTTGCCTTCTGTGCATCCGTGAGCTGAGTCTGCACCGCTGCGGCAGTTTTCCCTGCAACCTGTTTACCTGTCTCACCCGCTTCGCTGAACGATGTGGCAAAGGAAAATCCGGTGGCGTTATTCTTATTGCTGTCGGTCACCGGCCGGCCGCTGGCATCCACGGAGACACCGTCTTTAGGCTCAACCCACTGCAGGCCATCAGAGGAAGACGATACGCCGGAAGTACTGCTGTTCAGCCCGCTGTCATAGCCAAGCCCGATCGGAATATCACTGCCGGCGCTGCTGCTTTTTCCGGATTCCGTGCCGGCACCGCCATTCTGCAACTGATCCATCAGCCGTTTGACCTGCGTGCTGAGATCAGTGACCTGCGCGCTCAGTTGCTGACGCTTCTGCGCCTCCTCAGAGCGGGCATTGCTTACTGCCTGATTAATCTGCGTGTCCACATTGCTGTTGGTTGTTTTCAGGGCTTTATTTTCGTCACTGAGCTTTTTGTTATCATCCGCGAGCGCATCGAGACGGTCCTGCACTTTGCGGAAATTGCCCACCACCGTGCGCAGTGTGTCCTGTGGGGTGTCTCCTTCAATACCCAGCGCTTTGAGGTCTTCCGGGGACAGGTCCTTAAGCGCAACATTGTTGGCATTATGAGGCGCAGCCGACTGATTTCCGCCCCCTGAGCAGGATTTCACGCCCACCACCACCGCACTGGCCAGTACCACCGGAACGGCGACTTTCACGAGAAGATTTGAGGAGGGTGCCTTCATTTTTTCGCTCTCCGTTTACGTCCGTCAGCGGGCTGCAGCGAGGGTGGCTCTGCAATGAAGGCCCCCTCCGGGCGACCAGCCGTCACCAGATAGAGGACGGTTGTATCCTCGGGTGTGCCCGCACGCCCCAGCCAGCGATGCTGAAACGTTGCCGTTACGAACTGGCCTTCCAGCACTCGGGGATCAAGAATGACCTTACCTGCAGAACGGTTGCGGACCTGCAGCGCGACGACGCTACTGCCCTGCAGACTCCAGGCTGCCATCGGCGTGACGGTGACCGGTTCAGCAGGCATCAGTGTGGTGATGACGGAAGGCAGCTTCAGTGACACCGGGCTGATACCCGGCACCGGTTCAACCGTACGCAGCGGACCGTACATATTCTGAGCCGCATAGCGGGTCAGGAGCACCGGCAGCGGTGCATTCAGTTTCGCGGGCTTACGGTCCGGCTTTGTGGTTTCCGTATCAGCCTGTTGAGCATTGCGGCCGGTACTGTCCCCGTCGCTGCTGACGGACTGTTTATCGCTGGCGGTTGCAGTGGCCACTTCGCCGTCATAGACAATTTTTACTGGTTCACGCGTGGTTTTACCCGGTGCGGCTGATACATCCAACAGGATAAGTTCCCCGTTTTCTTTGTTCTGCAACTCAAGCCGCGTCACCGGAAACGCTTCGCTGGCATCGAGATACACCGCGCCGCCGGTACTCTGAATACGCAGCTTAGAGTTGAGCGACGGGGGAAATCCTACCCTGACATTTTTATTCACAAAAACGATACGCTCCTGGCCCACTGTCAGGGGAACCTGTAAGGGGATTCGCTCCCACTTCATCAGCTCAACAGCGTCAGCCGCCCCCGACAGGGCCAGTCCGGCGAGCAGGACCAGACAGCATTTTTTTAACTGAATCTTCATCACTTTTTCTCCGGCTCAGGCATCGTAACGGCCTCCAGCCGTTGCGGCGTGGCCGCATAACAATCCAGAGCAAGTCCGAAGGGATTGCGCTCGGGGTCACCTTCCCAGCGCACCACCTTGAGGGGATAACGGACCAGCGCACGTTTTACCGGCTCAGTGTGGTAATACTCATCTGCCACCAGATCGAGCTGCGCAACCCAATGGTCCTGATCGATAATGGTGACGCTGCGACTGCTGTAACCCCTTCTTGGGATCTCATACACCACGCGCACGCGGTCCCGGAGTTCGTCGCTGTTTTTACGCATCTCCGCGTCTTTGTTCAGAAAGTCCTGGCAGGACGGTGTCAAGTAAGGACTCATCTGCGCAATTTTCGCCGGGTAGTCCACCTCGCCATTTTTGGGCCAGGAATTAAGCTGCTGAAAAATGTAGAAGGCAAAACTGTAAACGGTTGACGGTGGCACCTCCCACCATTTACGCGTGCTGCCGGAACGCAGATCCGGCGGATTATGGATGGTAAGTTCAGAGGGTGCGCGCATCCAGCCGATACCGGCCATCAGCATGCCGGCAAACAGCAGCGCACAGGCAATGCGCAGGGAGAATATGTGGTTATCACGCGCGGTCATACCGTTGCGAAAGCGACTCATGGCTGACCTCCGCGTTTTATCGCTGTGGTACGTTTCATTTCCCACGCCCGGCTGTTGAGGATCATGGTTCGGGAGAGGCCGGTGCGGCAGCGGATTTCCTCCAGGCGTTGCCAGATGTAGTTCTCCGGCTTACCGCGCTTGTAACCCGCAATCCAGCCGCCACCGAAGAAGATGACGAACAACGGCATCAGCAGCATGCAGGTGGGAAAAGCCAGCCAGCCGATAAAGGGCACCAGTGCCAGCGGCACCGCCAGTGGTATACCGGCAATAACGCCGGTGATGGCCGCCAGCAGGAATTCACCGGAGGTGAAGCCTTTCCATACCACTGGGGGGTTATTCAGCCGGTCAGGCAGGAAGTCAATGACGGCCATGTTCTCTCCTTACAGGATGTCAGAGGCTTTGGTCGCCAGATAAATAACAATAAGGATAAGAATGATGCCGACCACCCCGTAGAGCAGAAATTCCGTCCAGGAGCCTTTGCCCTTGCGGATATCATGGAAAGACGTGATAACAGCATGCGCCACGGCCAGAAATGCGCCCACGCAGATAATCAGGCCGAGCGCGAGACCACCCATTTTGGCGTACCCCATCATGGTGTTATACGTCCCGCCACCGCCACCTGTCGTGGGTTGTTCAACACTGGGGAGATCGGCCAGCGCATGACCTGTAATAAACAGCCCGCTCAGCATCAGATGCTTTGCACGGGCGAATGTGGCGCGATAAAGCCTGAGTAACATGGATTTCATTGGATTGTCCTTTAGTGGAAAAAAAGAAACAGCATTGCCAGGTAAAGCACGACCAGCCTGACGGCAAGCTCATTGAACTGACGGAACGTCACGGATTTCGACACAACTCCGCGATAGGCCTGCACCAGAGCCCAGGCGCTGAAAAGGAGAATGACGACCGCGAGCGTACCGAGTACCAGTGTGTTCAACTGCGAAGGCGTCAGGCTGCTGCCGGTGCCGGCGCTCCAGCCGTTAAGTTGTGCACCGTTCATCGCCATGCCGGTTCCTGTGCACGGTACTGCCCGGTAACGGAAGACGACGGTGACGCTGGCTGCGCGCGTGAGGGTTCCAGGTAGGTCGAGATCCCCTGTTTCATGGTGGAGATATCGCGCGTCGCCTGCTGGTAATCGAAGTAAAAACGGGCATCCTGAGTCTGGTTCGCCACCACGCGGGCGCGGTCCAGCCCGGCCTGCACCTGGTCGAGCTGGCGCATGACCAGCGCGAGCTCGTCTTTCTCGGAAGCGTGGCACTGCAGCGCGGGCAGTGCTGCCATCAGCAGTGCTGTGAGGATTCTGGTGTGAGGCATTCTGCGGCTCTCCGGTTAACTTGTCGTCGGGAGAGTGGCGCAAAGCGGCGGGGCTTACAGCAGGAAATTCTTTATGGGTCAGCGAAAATTAATACCGGAAGCCCCTGACATATGATCAGAACAAAACAGAACGGCCTGACGCTTATCGCGACGTTCTCTTTTCCCGGAATATCCACCCCGGGGACATCAGGCTGGTTTTGCCGTTTTATTACGTATGGATAATAATCAGACGTGTAATGACAAGACTAAAGGGATGTTTATGCTTCATCACTGTGTGGCAAAATCACTGGATGACCTCTGGCTTGAGGATATTCCACACATTATCCATCCGGATACGGCGGTACGAGACCTCGGGGATACCGCACGGGAAAACCGAATCTTTCAGGAGTGGAATTTGCCGCAGGGATACAACCTGTTTGTCAGCCGGTATCACCAGTTCCACTTTCAGCGCCCCTGGATGGCATATCGTGACACACTGGACGACATCAGGTCCGGAAAGGTCGTTCTGCTGAGAAAAAATATGCCCGGCCATGCCATCAATGGCGTGTTAACTTCTTCCGGGAACCTCCGCAGTGACCTGCCCCTGTTCCTTCATTCGCGGCTCAGCTACCTCATCTCACATCAACTGAAACGACCGGCTTGGTACGTTCGCCCGTCAGCGCCAGTGCAGCATGCTCAGACAGCAAAAACTATCAATAGTAAAGCCGCCGGTCGGCTTCTGGCCGCTGGCGGTATCTACAATGGAAACGTTGAGGGTTTCCGAAAAACGGCTGAACAGCTCGGTGGCGATGCCATAAAGGGATATGACCAGGTACTTAACGAAACAACCTCAGGCATGATGGTTGCTGCGGCATCAATTCTGGTCGTCAGGAACCCGATGTCGGCAGAGGAACTCACCAGTTATCTGGGAAAGTATAAGAAAGCCCACGTACTGCTGGATGATATGAACGTCACCCAGCTTAACTACCTTCGTCGTGACCGCGCCGAGTACAACGCGCTACGCGGGCAATTCAACAGTACTGTACGTCCCGGTTTCCTCAAGTCTCTTTCCGATCACCCTGACGCACTGTCAACGTTTGATTCGAACGATATCCTCCGCCTTGCCAACGGAAATGTGCCGTCAGGATGGCAGGTTCACCACAAAATCCCACTTGATGATGGTGGCACTAATAATTTTGATAACCTGATATTGATCCAGAACTCGCCTTATCATTCCGCTCTCTCAAAGACGCAGGCGATCATAACCAAAGACCTCCCTTACAATGCCAGTACTGAGGTTTTGTGGCCTTCGCCGAATGGGGTGATTTACCCGGTAAGGAAGTAAAATATGCCTATGAAAGATACAAAACAGCTGATCGGTGACTTCAATACTCTGATGGTTGCCAGTAACTATCCAGTAGCCAGCCCGGTAGATCAGAACGTAATGGACGACCTGATGCGTAAAGCGCCCCCAGGAGAATGGGGGGCACAGAAAACTTCCGTTTACGAAGATATTCAGAGCCTTATATTAAACCGGAAAGACTATTCTGATATGTTCAAAATCATGGATGGCCTGGAGTTCAACGGCCTGACGCTATACAACTTAGTACAGTCAGAAAACGGTGAACCTCTGTGGTCCAATATCTACGTCCGCAACTTTGAGACGAGAGACAATGAAATCTATGTTGATCCGAATCTCACAGATAAAGTGCTGATTGGTGAAGATGGTATGTCCTTATTCGTTTACAGCCTCAAAGAAGACTGCTTTCAGATCCGTGATAAAGCATCGACAGAATATGTGATTGAGTCTCATGAAAAATTCAGTGATTTTTTAACTGCACTGTTCCAGACAGTTAACTGATTTACTGCAGCATCCGAAACATGACAGGAACGAGCCCGCAGCAGCCAGAGGGAATGTCTGTCGCGATCATGATTCGGAAGGGTTCGCATTGAGCAAAAAAAAGCCCGCACCAGCTGCGGGCTTCCGGGCATAATCCCGAAAACGGTACTACGGGCGACTTTGCTAAAGATATTTTTTAAATGAGCCGGTCACAACTGCCAGCACACCACCGACCAGCAAAGCTGATGGCAGCAACAGCAGATTCGGCCACACCGCAGTTGGCCATGCCAGATAGAGCATGCAGGGGCCATACAGCGCGGGTTTGATAAAGCGTTTGGCATGGTGATAAACAAAGCTCGATTCATACCCCGCGCCATAACGCCGCAGGTCACGCCTTACCAGCCCGTCCACCACGCCCATGATGACAACCAGCGCAAACAACGGCAGGCTGAGAAAGAGGATCATCACCCGGATGAAGAATATCAGCGTGACCCACACCGTCGCCTGAAGATAAACACCCAGCCAGCTAACAAGCGTGGCACCGATTCCGTTCAGCGCCGGGATCAGTCCGCTGCCTTTTTCACTCAGTGACTTAAATGACTGCAGCCAGCCACTGAACCCGCTGTCCACAAACAGCCACTGCCAGGCAACGTGCACCCACCGGCTGACTGTCTCAACCGGTGCGGCCATCAGCAGACTGCGGGTGTACCCTTCCGAGAGCCAGTGGCTTTCTGCAACCATCACCTGATAGCTGTGGGCGGCTCCTTCTTCCGGCCACAACAGCGCGATACAGACATACTCGATCAGCAGGCTGACCAGTAATGAACCAAGCAACACACCGATAAGGCCCATCGGAAAATCCCAGAGTAGCAAGCCAATCGGACCGGACTGTCGCTGTCGGGCCGGCGCGCTACGTTGCCCGTTTTCACTGTCCTGCTGTGGCATCCGGCCCTCCTGCATACGTCATGTCCCCACCGGTCCACCAAGTTTCACCGGTGTGGTAGTTTTTCTCCATGCTGTCAGCCAGATGCTTCAGGCTGGCCGGCATATGCGGATCATTATTATCCGCCGGCAGCGGCATCCGGATTTTCCACAACCGCCCGCCCTCCAGCAGTGCAAAGGCCTGGCCTTTCGGCAGGTTGATGATATCGGCGGGCCGTACCATCGGCACCTTCACCAGACTCACCTGGTCGTTAACATTGCTGTTAAAGTCTGTGCCTTCACCAGGGCGGGAGACATCGGTGACGCCGGAGGTCAGCGTTTTCTGGTAAACGTCCACTTCCGGGAGCTGATCGGTGAGCAGCATGGCAGTGTTCTTCTCGCGCACGCGCAGCATCACCAGGGTGTTGAAGTTACCCACCACCTGATTTGCTTTGGCCGTACTGCCGATGCGGGCCTCGATGTCAGAAAGCGTCTGGGTGTAGGCGGTCACCTGAAAACCGGCACCACCGCCTTTGTTGATGAGCGGGATGAATTCATCCCCCATCAGCTCGTTAAACTCGTCGCAGTGAAGGTTGATGGCCACCTTTGCGGATATCCCTTCTTCCTCATCACCGAGACCGAACTTATAAATGTGGCCCCCCTCAGACACGAGGTCTGCGAACATGCTGTTACCAACTGCGGCCGCCACCACCGGGTCAGAAAGCGCATCGAGCCCCACATACACCACACCGCGGGACTTGATAATGTTGTGCCAGTCCAGTATCGGACGCGGATCGTCCAGGTCGGTGTAATCGGGGGCAAGAAGCGCGGCCGTTTTGCCGGTGGTGAGCTTCTCCAGCAGCGGCAGAAGGGATGCGACGATTTTATCGAAGTAGGTGCGGTCGTACTGCACCGCGCTGCGCAGGCCATCCAGCACCGGGTCCCAGAGTTTTTTCCCCTCCGGGCTGCCGAGCACCTGCTCTGACACCCATATTTTCGCGCCGTTGGGCCGTCCCTGCAGGTGACGCGGCAGGTCCTTATCGCTGGCCCCGATCCCGCTCTGCATCATGGCCTCAGCCATCTCCAGCAACTGCGGGGCCTTTTCGCTCAGCAGGTTATCCACGTAGGTCTCATACAGTTCACCGATGTTGGTGACATAGCGCAGGATGAGGCCGTAGTCCGGGCGCTGTCCGAGGGCGACCAGCGCGCGCGTGATGATGTTGACGAACCGCCAGGCAAATTCACGGAAGGCCGCGGAGTTGCCTTCACCCGAGAGCTGACCAGCCACGCGGGATGCCACCTCAGAAATACGGCTGAACCGTCCGACGGCGTTATAGCGTGCACTGATATCGGGCCAGCCGAGGTGAAACACCCAGAAGTTATCCTGACGCCCCGCGCGGTGCGACTCTGCGTACATTCTCCGGAGCAGGTCCGCGTCCCCTTTGGGATCAAACACGATGACCACCTCATGCTCACCGGCAGCATTTGTGCGGCGGATATCCTGGGTGATAAGCAACTCCGCCAGTCGGGTCTTGCCTACACGGGTAGTACCGATAACCAGCATATGTCCGACGCGTTCGCCAAGATCAAACGTGACGGTTGTTTCATCGGGTTCAACCCCGTGATAAACCGGGCTGCCGCCTACCGGTGGCAGCGGACGGAAGGGGTTGAGCGCCGAATCCGTGCGGGTCAGCCGGCACAGCCAGGGGAGGCTGTACTCCATCTTTTTTTCCATCTCGCGCGCCATGCGGTACAGCACGGAGGGCTGCACATAGATTTCGCACTCCGGGCGCCGAGCCTCCATCAGCCGCTGGGTATGACGCGCAGACCACTGGAAACCTTTCCCCAGAAACAGATGGCGCCGGCTGACCGGGATCTGTTCGCTGGTCAGCACATAACGGGGAAGACGGCGTATATTCTGTCGGTAGCGCAGGATTTTCATGCCCTGTCGGGTGCGCTTCAGGGCCAGAACGCCAAAACCGGCAGCAGTCACCCAGCTGACGGAAGGCGCAAGCGCAACCGCCCAGGGGGCGGTAAGGCAGATACAGGTCGCACTGGCGGCCACGGTGGCAGAATACAGTTCCACGGCCGGTCGCAGCAGGGACTCCATAACATAACGATCGCTCATCTACGCCCCCTGCCGGTCAACCGGCTGAAAGATCCGGGACGTTTCGCCGCGGTATCCCATCTGCCGATAACATTTCCCGCCCGGAGCGGCAGATTGGCATCCGTTCTCGCCAGAAAATCGCACATTGCTTACCTCCCTTTGCCCTGAGCCGCGTTATCCGGCCAGAAATCAGGCAGAACCGTAAAACGGCGAATCAGGTAAACCAGCTCAAACAGCGCACCGGCAAAGTACAGAGGGGCATACGCACGGGGCAGCAGGTGCATCACCCGCAGGATGCCCTGCGCCAGCACATCCGGGGTAAACGACGGGCTGATAAAAACGGCCATCGGAATGGTGACCAGCACCGCCAGCACCATGCAGCAGAAGATAATCAGTGGACGCAGAACAAATATCCTGATCAAAAACTGTGAGATAGCACAAAAAACAATCCACGCCGTTTTTGCCCCGTGAGAAGTGAGCAGGTCGCAAATAAGTCCGGGAAGGGAATACAGAATTTTGCGCATGGTAATGTTCCTTTTTTAATCGCGGATAATGGGAGATGACGTCGGTTCTTTCCGGTAATGTTGTCGGATGATCGGGCTGTATTGTGGTCTGTTCAGTGTGTCCATCCAGCGCCGGTCACCGGCCAGCAGCCAGAGCAGGCGCTGCCCGCTGATGAGCATGATGCCGTTATAATGGCGAAAGGCTTCCCGGCTGACCTCGCCGGTCCGGCCGGTGTGGACGAACAGTCCCGGGCACCCCTCGCGCTCTGACAGCAACCCAAATGCAGAAACGTGCGCAGCACTGATGGTGGCACTGTACCGTTTGGCCTGAATCAGCCAGCGACGACCGTTAATCCAGACCTGACCGTCAGATCCGTTATCACCGCTGTATCGGTCGTTACGCTGTATGCGCAGGCCCTGCCGCGAAAGCGCCGTCAGCAGCATCTCCTCAAAAACATACGGATTCATCTTACGCAGCCAGGCTATCCTGGCCGCCTCGTCGCGCAGCTGCGGCAGGCGAAGCAGTGCCCGTGCGGCCTGTTTCTGATAGCGACGATGGCGGCGCTGGCTGACTGTGCGCGGTCTTAATACGATGATCGCCAGCACTACCACCGCCGCCATTGCCAGGACAAACAGCCCCCTGTGCTGGTTCAGTAACTCAGCGATGAGGGATACCGGCATCACTGGGATATCCCCGTTGCGGTGATGAGAGCGGGATAATGCGTCAGTGCCAGCCGCCGGGCCAGGTCACCGCCGCTGACAGGCACCATTGCCACCCCCGGTGCCAGCTGACGCAGTGCGTTTAATCCCTGCTCATCCCTGACACTGATAACCATACCGGTTGCCTGCATGCGGCTGAGCGTAGTGGCGTGGTGCGTGAGCCACTGACGGGAGGACACATCATCACCCAGCACAAATACCGGCGGCATACCGGGCAGATTCAGCGGTCGGGCGACGACAGGGCCTGGTGACATTTCAGGCGTGCTGACCGGTAGCATGTCGGACAGGGAAAGCGATGCCGGCGGCGGTGGGAGAACGGGCGACCCCGTTACAGACTGACCCGGACCGGCATTGATGGCATCAAAGAACGGGGCCGTGGACTCGCCCCCCAGGTCACCCACCACGGTCAGTACTGCCCCCGCACTAAATGCAGTGACCAGCAGGCCGGAAAAGAAAGTGAAAATAACGGTCTGACGGAGAGATGTTTTCATTGTGGTTCAATCCAGTTAAGGGGAGAACGGGCAAGTGCCATAGGCTGTTCACTGCGGGCCGGCATATCGGCCACGGCTATCTGACTCAGCTTGCGGCGAACGATGGCCATGTAGGTCGCTGCATGCTGTCCGCCTGCCGGGTGGTGATAGCAGCCAGCCGCCTGCAGCCAGCTGCCGGGGCGGGCGTCATAGCATGCCCGCAGAATACGTGCAGCTGCACGTAGATTGATGTAGGGGTCAAATGCATCACGATAGGTTGCGAAAAAATGTCCGTTCCAGCCCAGGTTAACCTGGGCCACACCGACATCAATATTCTTCAGCGGCCAGCGCTGCATAAACCCGAGCAGCGCCGAGAAGGCCTCTTCACGCGTGCCGTAATGGTAACCCTTACCTGCCACGTTAATGGTCCAGGGCCATGGCTTTGCCCCCCAGGCGGTTTTGCGCGTGCTTTCGGCCATTGCCAGCGAATACAGCGACTCAGCTGGCACCCGCTCAGCAGCGGCAATCTGCCGGTAAGCATCAGGAATAATCTGCAGGTCTGTGGCGCCGGACGCCGCTGTTGCAAACAGAATTCCGGCACTCATCATCAGAATGCTGCGAGTTGCCATCCGTTTTCCCCCTGCTGCAGAATGACCGGCATCAGGCCCTGACCGTAACGCAACCACAGGCCACCGTCGTGGTTTAGCGTTATCTGGCGGCTGCGGACTTTTTCCACCGGGATGTTGTGACGGATGGCCCAGGCGCGGATGGCCTCGTCGCTGTTTCCGCCGACCAGATAAATATCGACGGGTCGGTCGTCGGCGAGCACGGCTGCCAGACGCGCATCGCAACGCGAGCAGTTCTCTTTCACAAACAGGGCGAGACGCCCTTGTGTGTCGTGCGCGATGCCCGCTGCATTGCTGCCCATATTGACGGCTAGCGTCTCCGGATAGAGTCGCAGCCAGGCGGCATTGACTTCACGCTGGAACGCCATCTCCTTCTCTGCCCGGGCATACTCATGCTTCACCCAGAGCTCTGCCAGACGTTTTCGTTCTGCGCTGTTGTCGGTTTCCACACCCAGTGCCGTCAACGGATCAAGGCCCGGTGACATAATGCCGCGATCCCCCTTCATCAGGCTCTGATAACGGCTCCAGTCGCTGTCAGACAGTCCCCACTGCTGCGCCTGCTGCTGAGAACTCAGTACGCCGGTGGATGTCTCCTGCAATGAGGACAGGCTGCTCTGCGCGGAGGGAGTCTGAACTGTGGCAGCGGAGGTCATGAGCGGCACCAGAAACAGTGAGACCATCAGTGTTTTTTTCATCAAAGCGTTATCTCCATTTATTCAACCTGAATCCGGCGCTCGCTGCCGTTTACAAGAAAGACAGCAGCACTGGTGCCCTCCGTTGAGCGCAGCGTCCAGCCCAGCATGGCATCCCCCGGTGAGAGCAGACGCATAGCCGATATCTGCGAGACACCGCGGGGAATGACGACGGCGAAAGTCTGACCGCCACGGCGTTCAATGCCGGTCAACACAAACGGTGCAGCCAGCGTCACCGTGCGCCTGGCTGACCGGTCAGTCTTTTTTGTAGCGGCAGCCACCCGGGGGTTCACTGCGCCTGTGTTGACCCGGGGTTTTTCAGGCTCCGGCGTTTTCTGCGTCAGTTCCACCTTTCGGTTAAGCTCATCAAGTACGGTACGGGACTGCTGTACATCGTGTTCAAGAGAACCTACGCGTGTCTGCAGTTGATTAACTGCCTGGTTGTTGCTGTTGCCGGCTTCCTGAAGCTGACTGACCGCGCTCTTAAGCCTGGTTTGCTGTTCTCCGGCTGACTCCATAGCCGCAGGCAGTGATGCAAGCGTGGAAACCTGCTTTTCAAGCGCTTTCAGGCGTTCCTCCATCGCTGACACATTAGAGGTGAGCTGACCTATCTGGCCGCTGCGAAATGCAGCATCAAGTGTGTTGACGCGGATGGTCAGATCGGACATCGCGCGCCCCATGACAATCAGCGCAATAAGTGAACCGGTGAGGATCAGGGTGAGGATGACGATACCGGCGGTACGTAAAAGTTTTCGGACGTTAAAGGGAAATCGCTGACGCGGTGAACCTGCAGCGCCAGGCAGGGCTTCACGGGGAATTTCCTGATGATCAGGCGTTTCCGGAAGCAATTCCCCGGGCGAGGCATGACTGAGTGACATACTGGGATTCCTTATGGCTGCACAGCAGAACGGCCATAAGGTGCTAAAACACGGCATGAATGGCGATGATTAACTCATCAGCCATTTTTTAAAATTATTCCGGGAAGGGAAACAGGGGATTGGGCATTTGAATAATGAACAATTACAACTTATGACGCTAAGTCAAATTATCAAATAATGTCTCTTATTTTTCTGGCAGGTACACCTGCATAAACACAATCCGGTGGAATATTATCCTTAACAAGACTTCCTGCACCTATAACTGCATTATCACCAATAGTCACTCCGGGAAGAATAGTTACTCCAGCCCCGAGCCAGACATTTCTACCCAGAGTGATAGGTTTAATAATCCTGTCAGAATGTCTTGCATCAGGTTCAACGTGGTGAGTACTGGTACAAAAAACACAACGAGGCCCAATCATAGATTTCTCTCCGATACTGACGCCTCCCTCAGAAATAAACAGTACATCAGAATTGATAAATACCCTGTCTGAAACGGTGATAGCAGGGTTATCGAAGGTGAACGGGGGAACAACAGTCACACCAGCCCCAATGTTCACACCTGATTTTCTAAGTAAATTAATGATTCTGGAATTATCAGTCATTGTGCGCGTTCTAGATGATGCCTTACGCGGCGTAAGAGGTTTAAAAAACATTCGACCACCAAAAGGATGTAAGAAAGTTAACGGCCAATAACATCTATTTCGGCGCAGGCAGTTTTTTCTTTAATTTGCTGTGGGCTGCTTTAATGATGACACAGTAGACCAGCGCACAGGATTAACCAGTCAGGCCGAATCAGTTCATACCCAAACCGTCACTGAATTTTCTTACCCTTAGCAACATCGCATTGATGGGCTGAAATAACAGGCTCATCAATGTGCCGTAGCGAGCGAATTACCGCAGGAAGGTGGAGCGCTGGAAGGCCCGGAGCGACACTTCCGGAAAAAATCGCGACCAGAGTCTCCCGGGCACGGTATCAAATACAGGATCAATAACACAAAGTCCTGGGTTAAGCCCCGTTATCAGTGTCTGCCAGCTCTCCCCCTTTCTGGAAAGGATTAATCAGTACGCGACGTGGATCCCGCACGCCAATTTCACCAGGTGGCGGAAGCCTTTTACCGGCTCGCGCTGCCAGTGCCTGTATTCTCAGAAGGCCTGATGCTGCATTTAACAGGGCTTCGTCACGATTAGTTGCTGTAATAGCTGGATGCTCCAGGTCACTGAACTGCACCCGGAAGAGGCCATCGGATTCTGAAATCTCTGCCGGGTAGGGAACAAATAACGTTGCCAGCTTCTGTGCCTGACGGCGTCGGGCATCCAGTTTGCTGACCAGCTGAGAAGCCCGCAGGTGTGTATAACGTTTCAACATATTCATACTTTTATGGCCTGAGATCGCCGCTACCTCCATGACATTCAATGTCCCGAGCTCAAACAATCGGCTGACCGCTTCATGACGCAAATCGTGAAAATGGAGATCATGTATTTCCAGCTCAGCCAGAAGAACCCGCCATGCGCTTTTAAAACCGTTTGAGGTGTAATCAAAAACCGGCCCCGTCACCGGCCCCGCAAACTCCTTCAAAACCTGCCTTGCTTTCCATGACAAAGGCACATCACGGGCGGTGCCATTTTTCGTTAACGGCAGGTGAGCAATGCCCAGATGAAGATCCACATATTCCCAGCGCAGGGACAGAATTTCCCCCTGACGCATGGCTGTTTCCAGAGCCAGATGAAAAATAGCCAGCAATTGTGGATTTTTGCTGCGTAGGGCACGGATAATCCGGCGCTCTTCCGGGGAGGTCAGACGTCGCGTGCGTCCTGGAGACGCTGTTGGTTTGCGGACGTGTTCAACGGGATTGTGTGAACAGGTCCCCCATTCTATGCGTGCGAGATTATAAAGCGATGAAAGCAGTGCCAGCTCAAGCCTTACGGTATTGGGACTCACCACACGTCCTGTACGGTCGCTTACCGTATTCAGCCTCGTATCACGGTAATCAGCGATATCCACGGAGCTAATCTCATCCATGCACTTCATCGACAGCGCTGAACGTTTAATAACGTTGATACGATAAAACTCCTGAAGATGACCACGTTTATGGACAGAGACAGCACTGAAATATTTATCCAGTGCTTTTCCAAGTGCCATTTTTTTATTCGGTTTCTGACCGCCATCATACCCCCCTGAAAAAAAAGGAAAGATATCACATTGCTGCCAGACATCACTGTCAATCCGGTGTGTGGACCAGTAATTCAGTGAATGAGAAGAATATCATTGCGGCCTCAGCAAATATGACCCGCTTCGCAGGTGTCACAGCAACATGTCCGGCCCCCAAAAAACTGACCGGTGGTGGTGGAAATTGTGTCAGTCCAAGTGGGCAGGGTTCGGTGTGGTTAGTAACCTCTGTTCCGACAAGTGACTCATCCTGGTATGTCTATTGCGATTCAACCAAAGAACAGACGATTCAGGTCACAAGTTATGCGGTTTGTGAGTGAAATTCTTCACACTGTCAATCCGGTGTGTGGCGGGGAAATATCAGTAACGGTAGCTATAGCTATGTAGGAACCTTTGACTCGCAGTACAACGGATACAATTCAGGAGCAACAACGATGACCGTCTATGCTCAGGGCGGTAATTCCATTGTTTCACGCTCAGTAAAAGATGGGGCGTGCGTAAACACATGGAATTTATCAGGAATCGTTAATGGGGTAACAGTGTCTTACGGTAATGATAACAACCCTGAATGGTCAAAATCTGGCTCAATCACTTTTGAAGTTCCTGCGAATACGGCTTACACAATATTATCTACCCCTCTGCCATCAGAGGGGTGCTCTCCAGGCCGTTTTGGTGTTAATCAGTATCAGTAAAGGCCCATTGCCTGTTTTCAGGGCAGGCTGCAGGCAATCACAATGTGCAAAAATGCGTCTCGAAATACGTATCCCAGGGCACAAACATGTACGACTGCCCCGTCATATAGGCATTGTCCGTTGCACCGGCCGGGCAGTTACATCCACCTGTAACGGGGTTTGCCTGACAAAGCACCTGGATATCCGGCACAAGTGAGCCGTCTGACGAGTACCTGCGGAGAACATACTGACCGCCTCCGGGGGCCGGGGTTTTCCACACACCGGATTGACAGTGATGTCTGGCAGCAATGTGATATCTTTCCGTTTTTTTTTCAGGGGGGTATGATGGCGGTCAGAAACCGAATAAAAAAAATGGCACTTGGAAAAGCACTGGATAAATATTTCAGTGCTGTCTCTGTCCATAAACGTGGTCATCTTCAGGAGTTTTATCGTATCAACGTTATTAAACGTTCAGCGCTGTCGATGAAGTGCATGGATGAGCTAGCTAGCTAGATTAATGGGGGCTGAACGCCCGTCACGGATGAGGTAAAGGCTCAATCTTTCTGGATGAGCATTATACTTTTTATACTTCTCCCCTGCTCCTCACTCTGCCCGCCCGGTGACTGCCGGCCGGGCTTGTCATTTCTGCTTGCTGTACTGCAGTGACGTCATGCTTCTGTCATTGCCCCCGAAATATCGTCACTAAATTTGTTCCCCTCCGTACTTCACTGTCTGCCGGCAACACTGCCCGGTAAGGTAATTATCATGAATCATTATATATTTCCTGGCATGCTGGCTGTCTGCCTACTTGTCGGCTGCCAGTCGTATTACCACACCCCGACCACACAGCCTACCGATGCAGCCGATCGCTACGGTGCAGCATCATCCGTTGCGGTCACCCGCCATATGCAATACCGGATGTGGGACAGAGGGATTTGGTCATCAGCTCAGCCAGGACCCTCTGCTGTCCGGATCATTCGGGCTAACAGTGACAGCGTGTCCTTCGACTGGGAGGGCGATGCAGTGGAACTGCTGACTGAACTGGCCCGCTCGCGTGGCCTGCAGTTTAATTACAGCGGGGTCCGCCTGCCGTTGCCCGTCACGCTGCATGTACAGAATATGACCTTCGCCAATGTCCTGCGCCTGATTGAATCCCAGACGGCATGGCGTGCAACTCTTCATCAATATCCGGGTCTGCTGCAACTCACCTTTATGCAGGAGGAGAGCCGCAGAAAATGAAAATCCTCCTTACTGCTTTTCTTGTGGCCATCTCCCTGACCGGATGCGCAGCCACCCGGACACCGGCACCTTCCGGTGCAGGCAATCCGCCGCCAGATATGCAGGCCTGGCTCAACCCGGAACGGCAGCGACCGGAGGGGTTATCAGAGACCCGCTGGCAGATGCTTACCGATGCAGGCAAAACGCTGGGTTTTCGGGGAGGTAAAGCACAGCGCGCCTGGGAATTGACTCAGGCTCTGAATGCCCGCGAATCCACGCTGAACGCACTCTATGATTTTCGACCATTAATCAGTCCGGAAGGCTGGTTACCCCCGGTTATCGATGAGGCACAGGATGTGGCGCACATTACGCCTGATCAAATCAGGACCTCGTCAAAAGTCTGGACCATTATCCGCCCGGAACGGTTTGTCAGTAACCCGCCAGGCTGGCGCAACTGGCTGCTCAGGGGGCTTGCGACCACTGCCACTCCTGGCTCGGAAGGTCTGGTCGTTCCGGAAGACAGTGCCCAGCGACAGGTCTGGGAAGATGCCCTGCGCGAGGGCTGGCAGGAAGGCCGGGACAACGCGGATATGACGCTGGAGGCCAACATGAACCAGCTCACCCGCGACTACCGAGGCATGATGCTGTATTCCCTCCTCTGGCGTCAGGGCATGATTTCACGGCCGGAAGTCAGCGATCAGCAACAGACTGTGACCGGCACCGGGCAGAAACTGGTGACTGGCGATCGCATCCGCCGCCTCAAAACACACGCCGCGTTTGAACTGCAAAAGTCGCGCTGGCGTCCTGCCGTTAATACACAAAAAACAGGAGCCTCCAGTGATCCAGTCAGGCCTGCCCGATAAGTTTGGGATTTTTCCATTTAGCAGCGCGTTTACCGCTGATGAGTTCAGGACCTTTTTTGCCTGGTGCTCGAAGCACAGTGTCAGTGATGTCGATCTGGTCGGTGGCTCACCGGTGTCAGTAAGTCGTCATGCCCGCCGTGTCCGCTGCTCGGCGTCTGTATTACCTAACACTTTGCTGGGTAATATGCTGGACGATCTGCTCGGACTTGAAATCAAGCCCCGTGTTCAGGGAGGCACGCCGGCTGACCGGGCTGTGCAGATTGACGGGGACTCTCACGGCCGTTACGGGCTGGACAGGGGAGAACGTGTGCGCCTGCGTACCCATGTCATCCAGGGCACCTCCGCGCGCGAGGATCGGGCACTGTCCGTCACAATGCGGGTCATCCCCCAAGCCATTCCCGACTTTCTCAACATGGGGATTGAGCCTGACCTGGCCGCCGCCATGCTGCCGGACAGTGGTCTCGGTTTTATCTGTGGCCAGACCGGCTCCGGAAAATCCACTCTGCAGGCGGCGCTGTATCGTTACTGTCAGAACACGCAGCCGGACCGAAAAATCGTGACCTACGAAGATCCGGTCGAATATATCCTGGGCAGAACGGAAGATCTTCTTCCGCCGCATCAGGCCCAGCTGGGGCGTGATGTGGCCAGTTTTGCGGAGGGACTGCGCTCTGCGGTCCGTCGAAACCCGGAACTGATCGGAATTGGGGAAATCAGGGATACTGAAACCGCTGAAGCCGCCGTGCAGGCAGGCGAGACCGGTCACCTCTGTCTTGGCACCATGCACACCAAATCGCCGGGTGACACAATCCCGCGTCTGCTGGGGCTGTTTCCCTCGCAGATCCGTGATGCAATGGCCTGGGCGTTACTGGGTATCATGCGATTCATCGTGAACCAGGTCCTGATCCCGACCACGGACGGCAAACGACGTGCCCTGCGAGAGTACATCATATTTGATGATGCACTTTGCCATCAGTTACAGGATCTGCCTCATGAAAAATGGGGGGTTCATATAAATGGCATTATTTTTCATGAAAAACGCCGTATCGTCGACCAGGTACGTGAACTGTATCTCCGGGGTGAGGTGGCCCGCAATGAAGCTTCACGTTTTCTGACTGCCCGGGAGCTTGCTGCATGAAACGAGAAGGATTCTGGCGCTACGCCACCCCAGCCGTCAGCGTCTTCGGCATTCCACTTCCCTTTCTGTTGATCTACCTTGCCTGGTTCCGCTGGCCCTACAAGCTGACGTTTTACATCTGCAGCGGGATCCTGGTTTTTTTATGGCACTGAATTTCTTCGGCTGGGGCCTGCGAACCATGCTTCGTCGCCTGGCCAGTACCCTTCGGGGAAAAACCGCCTCCGGTCGCCCATGGTGGTATCGCCACTTTGTGGAAACCACCCGTGACTGGACTGGCCTCTGAGCACATGAAAGGCGCCATACACCGCCCTTACACAGCATCTGGTTTCCGGACATGCCATCCGTCACGCCCTGAACCACCAGTCCCGAATTAGCCCGCTCCCTGCAACGCAGCACCTGCACTGAAACCTCCTTTTTCCCCATACAGGAAATGTGACCATGAAAAAAAGTCACCGCACCTGGCTTGCCGTTCCTCCTGAAGAGAAGGACGAAGCCAGTAAGGCCCATCCGCGTCTCGAAAATGGCCAGAACGCTATTGTCTGGGATATCGAGCACAGGCTCTGGTATGCCCGTCCGGGCGTGGAACTGAATAATTTTGAACGATGGTTGCCCCGCCCCCATGATATGTCGATGAACTCTGACGATCCTGTCACTGAGTTTGCGCAGAAGCTGGAAGACGCCGGACTGGTCCTCAAAGGTCTGCCGGTGATGGACGGAACCTGGCAGCGTGTTCCAACAAAAAATGACAAGAAGGGAAGCAAAAGCGGTGCCTATCGGGGTTTTCTCGATGGCCGGCCTGCCGGGAGTTACCGCGATTACCGCAGCGCCGATGAAAAGCCCATACCATGGGTGTATTCCGGTGGGATTGACATGGACCCACTTGCCCGTCTTCACCTGCGGGCGCACGCACAGCAGACCCGGGAAGACAACGCCCGTGAACTGGAGCAGCAGTATAGCCGCCAGGCCGGTTACGCCACCCGCTACGTATCCCGACTCCCACAGGCTACCACTGCCCCCTACCTGACGCGTAAAGGTGTGGATGCCGCGCCGGGCGTGCGCATCACCCCCAAAGGGGAACTGGTTATCCCATTCAGTAACGCACAGGGGCAGATACGGTCCTACCAGCGGATCCCTGAGACCGGCGGGAAAGATGCCCGCATCCTGAAAGACAGTGAAAAAACCGGAAACTGGTTTGCCATGGGTACACCCGTTAACGGTCAGCCGCTGCTGTTCGCCGAAGGCTATGCCACGGCCGCCTCCCTGCATGAAGCCTCCGGTCTGCCGGTACTGATGACCATCGATGCCGGCAATATGATTGCCGTGGCGCAAAATGCCCGGGCCGTCTGGCCTGACAGTCCCTTTATTTTCTGCGCCGATAACGACCATCAACTGAAGAATCCCCGGACAGGCGAACCGGAGAACAAAGGCATTATCAGTGCGATGAAAGCCGCCGAACTGACGAACGGAGAGGTTATCGTGCCGGCCTTCACGCTTGCCGAACTGGACCAGAAGCTCACCGACTTTAACGATCTCGATGTCAGCCGTGGCCGGGCGGTGTTCCATGAGGAAATCAACATTCAGTTGATTTCTGCGGGCGTGGAAACACCGTTCAGCGCGGAACCTCATATCCGCGAGGCGCTCGCTCGCGCGGGCATCACATCCCCCTCAGTTCAGGAGACCATCATGGAAAACGAAGAAAACCCGGGCGCCACACCGGCATCCGGTCTTGAGCGTTCGACTCAGCCATCGCCGCCGGAAGCCCTCCCCGCCCTGGCGACGGAACAGGGACAGCAGGCCGTGCAGGATTATGCACGCCTCCAGAACCTGGAACTCGATGCGGCGACCCTGCTACAGAACGCGGAGGCAGATCCGGCCTATAAGGCTGGTCTGACAGCACTGTTTGAACAGCAGGGCCAGGAGCTGAAAGCTAATGGGCGTAATATTGATACTGCCACATTTGTAGAAACAGCCCTGCGCAATCTCGCCACGGAAGCACAGTTCGATACACGCTATGCGGAACAGATTGCTGATGAGGCGGCCTCCGCGCCGTCATCTCCGGAGATCACCACACAGGCGGCAGCGGTGGCTGCAGCAGGGGAAGCCGTAACCGCCAGCCCTGAGCCATTAACCGCCCGACAGGAGCCGGAACAACAGGCCGCCAGCGATCTTGCCCGTTTTATCCGTTCAGAGATCGACGCAGCCACCCTGTTGCAGAACGCAGATGCCGACCCCGCCTACCGTGCTGGTCTGCTGGCCATGTTCGAACAGACCGGCCGTGACCTGCAGGCGCAGGGCCACGATATCGACATTGCCACATATGCGGAAAAAACCCTGCGGGACCTTACCGGGGAGATCCGAATGGGTGAGCCTGTTGCGACATCCTCCCCGGTCACGTCTGAGCCCGTGGTGCCAGGTCAGGAGAACAGCACTGAACAGGCTGCCGTAACCGGTCAGGAAGCCGGTCGCTCCGGGGAACACCCCGGTGATACACCTCAGGCATCATTACAGACACCGTCAGTGTCTGAGGCGGTCACCTCACCGCAGGTGGATGACACCGTTCCGGTCATCGACCTCAGCGCTCTGGCCACGAATGCCGGGGACGACAGGGAGCCGGAGACGCCCTTCATTGATATGAGTGCGTTCGCGAAGGAAAAACCGGATCCGACCCGCCCGGCAGGCAAAGAATCACAGTCACAGGAACAAGCGACCACTCAGTCTGCTGAAAAGAAAGAAGCCACAGCAGAAGCGGGCGGCCCTGCAGAAGAGACTGACGGCATTGTCGTGGGGCCCCCGCCGGCCGGAGGCTCCACAGAAGGAAGATCTTGAGAAAATCATCAAAGCCCTGACGTGGGAAGAGCAGCGTGATAACACCCTGCTGTACCGGCTTGATGGTGAGGATGCGTTCCGCGACCTCGGGAACCGGCTGGAGATGTGCAACGGAGCCAGCCAGGACGATCGTAAGGTGCTGGCAGCGCTGGCCGTCGCCGCAAAATTCTACGGCGGCGTGATTGAACTCACCGGCAGCCCTGAGTTTAAGGAAAAGGCCATGCGGCTCATCATTGAGCATGACCTCGATATCCGCATGAAAATTCCGGCCCAGCGGGCACAGCTCGAAGAGATGCGTAAAAAGATGGGCGCCTCGCAGGATGCCGTGGTCCCTCATCAGCCGACTCCGGACCTGAATCGCCACACCCAGGACGCTCCCCCGCAGGCGGCTGCGGACCAGACCACAAAAGCCGCACAGGAGAAGAGCCCTGATTCCCCACAACAGCCTCAGGTGCCGGTACCACCGAAACCGACTGCGCCGGGCAATACACCGCAGCAGGCAGAGAAGCCGCCCGCCCCGATACCGCCAGCTCCGGGTGAGGGACCGGCACCTTCAGCCCCTGTCTCTCCGGATGCAAACACCATTAAGGTGCCGGAGATACCGGAGGAGCCTGCCCCATCAGCACTCTCACCTGGCCAGAGCGTAACGGCCGTACTGAAAAATTACGGCGAAGCGATGTATGAAAACACGGAGCAGCGCGGCAAAAGCTTCTTTATCGAACTGGAAAATCGCGGGGGCAGCCATACTTACTGGGGACAGGACCTGCGCCGGCTCGTTGAACACCACAAGGCCGGCGACGTGGTGACCCTGACCCTGAATGGCCGTGACAGCTGGACCGTGCCGGGTGAAGAGAAAGAGCGGGTGAAAAATAACTGGTCCCTTGTGGCCACGTCCACCGGTATCGCCGTTGCCCACGACCGTCCGGAACAGGGACAGCGACTGCAATCCTTCCCGATCGACACGTTCGGCAAACTCACGCAGCAAATCCGCCAGGCCTGGCCGGACCATATGGCTGACCTGAAACTTCCACCCCGCTTTGAAGACCGCCTTTTCTGGCTCGGGGAAGATCGTCATCCCGTGATGGCTCCGCAGAATACGACAGGTGCCACAGCGCCTGAACAGGCGGCGCCAGCGAATATCACGCCGATTATGGCCTCCATGGATAGTCAGTCAAAACAAATGGATCTGCTGCTGATTCAGTCCGCCGGTGAGCATCTTCAGGGTGTGGTCCGCCTTAATGGTGCCCTCTATCCGGCGCTGGCCACCCCTACTGCAGATAACACCCAGCTGGTCATTAATGCCGTCACTGATCAGGGGCTACGCTTTGCCGGTTATGGGCAGGCAGTAAATTTCGAACCGGACGGTACCACGCGTGCCGCTCCTCAACTGATGACGTTTCACCTGAAAGGCCGGGAGGAGGACGCGCCACTTCCCGCCCGACTCTACACACCGGAAAAACAGGATGATGCCCTGTTTCAGCGTCTGGGGTTTGAGCAGACGTGGAAACAGTGGGATGACGCCCGAAAGCCGGAGGGCAGACAGGAAAAAACGCTTCATCAGGAACACTCCCACAGCCCCGGCCGCTGAGCCGATAAGGAGAGAGAATGCGATATACCATGCTTAAAGCCGGACTCCTGTCCGGCTTCGTGCTTTTTTCTGCCGCCACAACGGCTGCCACGACCTGCCGGGCGGGAAATGCCGCCCAGGCGGGTAGCCAGGCCGGTTATGAGCGGGCCAGGACAGCCGCGACGGCCTGGTCGCAGCGGGAAAACAATGTCTCATCCTCCCTGCAGTCCTGTCTGTCCCGTATCAAAAAAATCACGGTCACTGTCCCGGAGTTCCCGAGCCTTGATGAGGTGCTGTCAAAACTCGAGAACGAAATCTGCGACGCGGCCGTGGACAAAGTGAACGATCAGATCCCCGGGAATATCGACCCCTGGAAAAACTACACCTCCTGATGTAACGCCTATGACAAACCAGACACAATCTACCCCCCCGGTAAAAAGGGGGGGCCTTTCCCCTGCTTCCGATCCACTGAAAAACGCAGTTTCGATGATGGAAACAGCAGAGCAGCGGCAGAACAACGTACCGAAGCTTGTGCAGTCCAATCTCACGATGAGTACTGCCCTGGTGATCAGTATCATCATCAATGCAGTCCTGATCTTTGCGATATTCCAGAAAGAACGGGATTACTTTGCTACCGACAACGGGCGACTGGTGCGGCTGGCACCAACCAGTGAACCGGCATGGAGCCAGGATGATGCCACTGCATTCGGCAGTCAGGCACTGACACGAGCATTCAACCTAGATTTTGTGCATTACCGCGGGCAGGTTTCTTCTGTCGCGCCTCTTTTTTCAGAAGACGGGCACGCGAGCTATATCCAGGCCCTTATGGCATCCAACATTCTGGATGCCCTGCGCAAGGATCGCATGAATTTGACGGCTACCGTGGGCGCCGGCGTGGTCGTCCGCCGCGGCCGTCTTAATGACGGCACCTGGTTCTGGACAATTCAGTACCCGGTACGTATGCGCCTTGTTGGCCAGACCAGCAGCCGTCCGGAGCAGCCTTTCACCTTTGAAATCACTATCCAGCGGGTTGATCCAGGACTGAAACCAGTCGGGATGGAAATCCGCCAGATGATCTCGCGTGATGCACCCCGCAATCTCTGAGGGCCCCCCAATGAAACTCCGTTATCTCCTTACCACCTTAATCCTGAGTGGTCCGGCTCTTGCTGCCACAGCAAACGATACAGGCTGGCAACAGGCCCGGACGCCTCCTTCCTCTGCCCTCAGCCCGGCGCCGTCTCCGGCCGCCCCACCGGGTAGCGGACGGCGGAATACCGACGTGCCAGCCACCCAAATCAGTGGTGACCTCCCGGCTCCCGGGCAGACATCCCCTCAGGTGGAGGAAGCGGCCAGTCTGGATTCGCCACTCTCGCCGGATGAAATCCGGGCCCTGCGCCTGCGGTTAACGGATACAGAACGTTCAGTCAGCGCGCCAGTGATCAGTGTGGTGCCACGCATCAGTTCACTCACGCTGAATCTGTCACCAGGCGCCAGTATCCCGCTGGTCCGTACGGCAATGAATAACCAGAGTGTGGTCACTCTGACAGACATCAGCGGTGCGCCATGGCCGCAATCTGAAGCACCACTGAATGCCAGTCCAGGTAACTTCGATGTGCAGTACAGCAAGGGGAGTAACATGCTGACCATCACCCCGCTGCGCCCGGTGGGCCGCCGGCAATATTTCGGTCTACCTGAAAGGCCTCGATGTCCCCGTCATCATCAACGTGACCAGTGGCGAAACGGATACCCGGACAGCGAGCCAGGAAATTGACAGCCGTCTGGATTTACGTGTGCCACGTCTGGGGCCGGGGACAGCGGCACCCGGTGCGCCGATCGACAAAATTGCCCTTCATGATGCGACGCTGCAGGCCTTCCTCGACGGTATTCCACCCAAAGAAGCCCACCGTCTGAAATTTCAGGGGAGTGTGCCGGACACCACTATCTGGCAGAGCGGTGATGATCTGATGGTCCGCTCCCGCGCCATGCTACGTGATGAGTTCGAACAGACACTGTCCTCTGCCGACGGGACCCATCTGTGGAAACTGCCCGTCACCCCGCTTCTCACCTTTTCTGTGAATGGCCAGTCCGTTCACGTCACTCCGGAGCTGGAATAACCATGAGCGCAGAACAGGATGCCGGAAAGAACGGTAAAAAACTTGGCTCTGTCATCAGCCTTACACTGATCGTGATACTGGCTGGCGGGTACTGGCTGCTTTCCTGGCTTCATCAGGACAAAAGCGGTGCTGACTCGGCGGTCAATCTGAACGGTACCGCGTCCAGCGCGGGTACGCTTACCACCGAGACGCCACGCTACCGTGAACTGTTGAAAGCATCAAATAACCAGGGTGCTGCAGAGGCCGCACGAAACAACACCACCTTCATTGCCAGCATGCCAGTGGGGCTGGACAGTCCAGAGTCATCACAGGAACGCCGACCATCGCCGCCCCCGAAAACGACCACTGTGACGCCGGCCCCACCGCCCAGTCCGCAGACCTCTTCGGCGACAGAAAAGCAGGCGGACGAGAAACGCCAGGAGAAACTGCAGAAATTGTTGACCCGCATAAGTCTCGCTCAGGGGAAAGGGCTCCCCCCGGCACAGGCACGATCGTACGGTAACGGGAGTGGAATTTCAGCCACGGAGGCCCCCGTGGTGCCGGCAAGCCTGTCAACAGCGCAGCCCCGGACGCCGCAACAGCAGTTCATCCCGGCCCTGACCCGCGTAGGGGCTTCCATGGAAACCGCCATCGACTCCGATAACCTCAACTCCCAGGTGGTGGCGACAATACCGGCAGGTGTCCTCGCCGGAGCCCGGCTCCACAGCGATTCCGTGAAACTGGCTGGCGACGGCCTGGAAATCCATTTCACCCGCATGAGCTGGCAGGGCATGGTGCTGAATGTCAACGCTTACGCGCAGCGTGAAACCGACCTGATGTCTTCTGTCGCCAGCGATGTCAACCATCGGTGGGGGACACACATAGTCCTTCCGGCCATTCTGGGGGGGATAGGTAACGTTGGCAGTCTGTATAAAGAGTCCAACACACAGATTCTTCAGACCAATATGAGTACTGTCACTGGCCGGGCGGGTAAACCGGATGCCGGCACTGTCGCTGGCGTGATAGCCGGAGGGACAGCAGAGAAAGGGTCTGAAGTCCTCAGCCAGGAGATGGCCCGCGAGCCATATCGTCAGGTTCTGGTGAATCAGAGAGAGGTGATCTCTGTCCTGTTCGTCGATGCAGTTGGAACTGATGATATCGCCAGTAAAAAACGGGACCACAACGGCCACAACCGCAGCGATTCCCCCTCCTGTCGCAGCAGAACAACTTTCAGAAACGCGCCTGCAGGACGCCATCGCGCGCCGCCGGGCTGAAATCCGCCGCCAGTATGGCGGTACAACCTCACAAGAGAGTAATGAATGATGAGTCAGCAAGATGATTTAACCGCCCCTGCGGCACTGGATGATGTGGACGATTTTGGTGAGGATATCACCAGGAAAAACGCCTTTCTGGAAGCGTGAATTGCTGTTTGGCTACTCGCTCCCCTGGCTCCTCGGTGGGGCTCTGTTCGCCGGGGCGGGTATCTGGTATCTCTACGGACCGTCACTGTCGTCATTATTTTCTCATCCCTCAGACGCAGCGTTTGGTTCGGTGGACAACACCCTGTACAACGCAGATGCGGATGCTCACTCTGCGGCCTCTGCCAGACAGGCCGGTGGGCAGATTGTGGCGTCACAGCCCGCCCATATTCCGCCAGCGGTGACCGGACAGACCGATACGGTGACCATGATGACGGACATCCGTGACGAGCTCAACGATCGGGACAACAAGATAAACGGCACCCTCTCAACCCTGAAAGACAGTCTCACTCAGGTATCAGAGGCCATCAAACGGGATGAGGCCTATGCTGTTGAAACGCGCAATCAGCTGAATGCGCTGACACAAAGGCTGACAGCACTGGAAGCTCATCAGGCTACCAGTAAGGTCTCCTCACCAGTAAGATCATCAGGAAAGCGGACGACAGCCAGCCCTGTCAGTGGCATGAAAGTGGTGTCACTGGAAAATGGAATGGCCTGGATAAAGTGGCAGGGCAGTACCTGGGCCGTTCGGGAGGGCGATACTCTGGGTAAAGTCACCATACGTCAGATTGACCCGGCCAGTCGCACCGTCATCACGTCCGGCGGAACCCTGTACTGATGGCGCTGGATGCGCTAACTGCCATTGAGAATTTTGCATCGGGGATTTTCAGCAGCGGGATCAACTTCCTGTTCACCTGGGGTGAAATGCTCGGCTTTATCTGCCTGGCGCTTTTGTTAACCCGGGCCCGCTCGACAACAGCTATGCCGCTGTCCCCCGGGAAATTCTTTGGCGGCCTGTTTGCCTGCGCAGCCATGGTATCGCTGCCCTCCATTATCAATGCCAGCGGCGCGCAGTTCGGTTTTCATTCAACATCTTTTGATGCCATCGCTTACGTTCAGCCCTCGACCTTCGGGCAGGCGGCAGGTGCGGCCAACGCCGTTCTGTCACTCGCCCGACTTGCGGGGGTGGGCTTTGTCCATTCAGGTCTGAACATGTACCGCATGTCAGCCCTGGAAGGTCATACGGCTCTGAGCGCCAGCGAAAGCGTCCGCGCAGCCACGGTAAAAGTGGTGGCCGGTACTGCTCTTGTTTTCTCACCTCAACTGATCGATGCCTTTCGGGCCAGCCTTGGCCTCGCCTTTTAACACACTCTTTTTTAAAACCCAAGGAGACACTATGTCACGAATCCGTGCCCTGATGGCGCGTCTGTATGCCGTCGTCTTTTCTGTTCAGCTGTCCATGATGAGTCTGCGCGAACGGGCCATCCGGTCCCTGCTCACCCTGATCACAGTTCTGTTGCCGGGGATAGCATTCGCCGAAGGCGATGTTGCCGATATTATTGACAGCGGCGCAGCCGGTGCCAGACGCGTCAAATCATCCGGAATGGATTACTTTCAGATGATCGGTCTGTTTGTCGCTGGCGCTTCTCTTCTGGCCCTGAAGAAGGTAGGCAGCCACCCCCAGGTCACGCTGGGACGATGCCTCACCGGTATCGGTATTGGAGCCCTGATGTTTGTTATTCCTGAACTGATTGGCCGTGTACAGAAACAGGCGGGGATGAGTTCAGTCACCATCAGCTGACCGACATGCGGTGCCGGTATTGACCGGCACCGGCTAAGGAGCCCTGTATTTATGTTTATCCCCACTGATATCCTCCAGCCGCTGCAAAACATCACCCTCCTGCGCACCGACCATGGCAACGTCATTGCCCGGGACGATCGGGACAATCAGGAGTTCGTTTTCGCAGAGTGCAATTCCCCTGCCATCGCTGGCTGTATTCTGGCAATAGTAAGAATCATCGAGGGAGAAAAGGACGATGGCCGCCATTAAAAATAAACCGGAATCGCCGTACCTTCATCCGCTTCCCATACCCGATGTGCTACACACCACTGAACCCATGGTGCCGGCCCCGGAAAGGGTTGCCGGTGGTCGTTGTTTCTGCTGCGGCACTGATATGAAACACCGCTTTCTGCTGCCGGAATCGCTGCCACTGTCAAAGCTTGCAGAAGCGGTCGAAGACACCTTTGTTCGTCTGAACAGAGCACAGGACACACTCCAGCGTCTTGAAGCACGCCAGCCTCCGCAGGATCTGGCTGAACGGGATAAGTACCGGCGCGCACTGAAAGATGCGGAGACAAGCCTGCAGCACGCCTCCCTTGCTGCACGCCGCCTCGCGCTTCGCCATATTCCTTTCCGCCAGGTAACCGAAAGCAGGGTGTTGACCGTAGAGGAACAGGCTGAACTCCGCCGGATTATCCCGACCTTCCGCCTCTGTTACGTCTGCCATGCATGGCATGCACTCAACGGCTTTGCCGCTGCGCAAGGGAGCATGGTCTGGCTTCCGGATCTGCATCCGCGCAGTGTCGTATCCCTGAACCGTAAGGCTCTGCAGGCGATATACAGCCGTAGTCCGGCCCTCGCCCGTGAAGGACGTAAAGTCCTGACAGAGCTCCTTCGCCACCGCCTGCCCGTTGAGGAGCGATTTGGCTGCTGGCGACCGGCGGACTTTGCCGATGCGTTACGACGCTTTCCGCCCTCAATGCGCGGAGAACTGCGGGAAAAAATGTCTGGCGTGGCGCTGATACTGACGCCGGACTCCGTCGATGACCGGGAAAACCTTTCGGAGAACTGAAAGTGAAGATTTTTTTACGTATGTGCCGGCATCTTGCCCGGCACCACCCTGTGCTGGCTGTTTTTATCATCCTGTATTTCCTGGGGGGAAGTTACATCAGCTTTGGTAACTTTCATCACGTTCATCTGGGCTGGATTGCCGGAATTGACTATCAGGCTCAGTTCGAGGCTGGCGCCGCACGACTAAAATACATCAGTTTTTTGTTTATAATGCTTCCCCTGTTTTTCCTTTATCTGGAGTTTTATTTATTCAACAGGATCCCGTCAGGTCTGGAATTCATAAAAAAATACAGACTGAATATTTTTCCGTCCTGGATTACGCTGGCATTTATTTTTTACTGTCGTCAGGATCCAGAAATGGTTACCGGGAATAACTGTATTTTCATTCCGCTTTTCCTTTTAACCTGGCTAACCACCAGTACATTACTGGCAGGACTAAAAGTGACATCATTAACAAGAAAAACAAGACAATAGAATATTCAACCATTTGTTTTATCGTAAAAATAGTTACATCTTTACTGATATTTTTTTATAAAAAGGATGGCCTTTCACTCAAAATCAATATCAGCCTTAAGTTCAGGACATGAGTTATTGCATAAGGCATCATCGAACTGCCACATATATTCTTCAGTCATCTCATATTTCTTTGCCCGCAGGTAAATCAATTGTGAACAAATCCTGAATACTGGAGCCATCTCACCTCTGTCTTTAATGAACTGACGAAGAAATCCCCGCCGGCCTGAAATTTTACCTTTATCTATGGAGTCTGTAACCGCGCCATGAATATCAAACGTATCATCTTCGCTATTGAGGATATTCTTAACACTATTTCCCGTTTCACTGTTGCCGAAGACTTTGTCGACTATTGCGACCTTCGTACTGTTATCGGGCTGGATAAACAGGATCTGGAAGTGCGCCCCTGGCTACAGGCTCCCTATATTGCCGTCACTCACCAGGGGTACTACCTCTCCGTCTTTGAAATCGCCGGCGCACTGTGCGACAGGGATGAAGAGGCACCGACAGAACACCCTGATTCTTTTGAGGGCTTAATTATGCACCTCGCAACCACCCTCGCGACGACCTGGAAAAACACGGGCTATAAGCTGGCATTCATTTTTGAGCGGGACCCTGAAAAAGGTGTCGATGAAATTAGTACGATGATCGCACCTCAGAAACGGGCGATTCAGCATGTGGGGCTCCAGCTGGATGAGCTTCTGGAGGAAAAAATTACAACCCTCTCGCCCTGGCTTATCAGGGAGCGTGCCTGGCTGGCAGTCTGGAGTTCCCCCATACTGGTCAGCCAGCAGGAGAGGACTGATTTTAACAAAGAAATCCTGGCCATCAGTGATAAAGCCCCGGTCGCACGATTTGGTCAGCAACCCTGGCGCTGGCTGATGTCAGGACTGAAAATCCGCCACGACAGTTTTATCACCACCCTGGAAGAAGCGCTCAAAAAAGGGGGCCAGGGGCTTCTGGTCAGACTGATGGAGGTTCCGGAAGTCTGCAATGAAATCCGCCGGGAAATGGCGCGTGACAGCACCTCACCGCAGTGGCGCCCGCATCTGCCCGGGGATGCTTTACCGGCCGGAATCCTGCAGGAGAACGATAACACCGCATTACTCGCACCATTCCTTAATCTTCAGGTTTTCGGCGGGACACCAAAAACGGAAGGTAATCTGGTTAAGGCCGAAGGACTCTGGCACGGGATGGTGGCGATCACCCTTCCGCCTCAGCATCCCGAACCCTTTAACAAGCTGGTTCGCAGCGTGCCACGTGCCGTCCCCTGGCGGATCCGCATTGACCTTATGCCCGGGGGCATGAAGGCCCTGGGTGGGAAAAAGTTTCTCTCCTCCTTCGGGCAGTTTATTCCCTCCATTCGTCCTCTGTATGACGCATGTACCCAGTTAGCTCAGGTTAATGAAAAGGATCCGGTCTGCGTGATGACCATCGTGGCCACATCCTGGGGGAAGACACGGGAAATCTGCTCACGCAATCTTATGTTGCTGGAATCGGCTCTCCAGGGATGGGGGGTATGTGGCACCACCACCACTTTCGGTGATCCACGCCGGGGCTGGGTGAACACGATGCTGGCGGCCTCCGCAGGCTCAGGCCCGGTGCCTCTTTATCCGCCACTGTCGCACGCACTTTCAATGCTGCCATTTAACCGCCCCGGTTCAGTGTGGCGGGGTGAAGGTAATCTGATGCTGCACACTGAGGACGGTTGTGCATGGGAAGTGGGCCTGGCGTCATCACGACAGAACAAACATACCGAACTGGCCCCCGGCGATTCCGGGCTGGGAAAATCGGTTCTCATTAACACTCTCACGTCAATTCAGGTGACCTCAGCACAGGTATCGATTCCCTATGTGGCCCACATCGACAAGGGGTTCGGCGCAATGGGAACCATCCAGCTTATCCGCGACAGTCTGCCTGAAGGGCGTAAAGATGAAGCCATCGGTATCATCCTCAGTAACGACCCTTCGCAGTCACGTAATATCTTCGACATTCTGTACGGTGCCCGCGGGCCCATTCCTCCGGAGAAGCAGTTCATCAGTACCATGCTGACAGCATTCTGCATCGAACCCGACAGAGGGGTGCCCCCCAATCCCACAGACACCAGACAGGTAATGGAGCGTCTGATTGAGCTGGCGTTCGATATCCGCAGTAATGAGGAACCCAACATGTACCGGGAGCACGTCGAAGCGGAGGTGGATACCGCCCTGCAGGAGTCCGGAGTCCGGGAACTACATGACAGCGACTGGTGGGAAGCCACGCCATGGTATGAAGTCCGGGATATCCTGCACGAAAAAGGATTTATCCAGGCCGCCCAGCGCGCCCATTATCAGGCCGTGCCAGAACTGGCTGACATACCTGCCCTGTTGCGCCATGAAAAAATCCGGGAGAGTTTCGGCAATGTGCAACGCAGTGGCTCGCAGGAGCTTTTACTCGAGTACATCGAGCGCTGCCTGATACAGGCCCGCCAGGACTACCCCATGCTGGCAAGCCGGACCCGGTTCGCCCTGAACCCGGATACACGCATCGTGGCCGTGGACCTGAACAACGTCGCCGGTGATAAGTCACCTGCCGGCCGCCTGAAAACCGGTATCATGTTTCTGTTCGCAGGCCAGATCACTGCCGGGGACTTCATCCTGCCGCAGTACCGCAGGGAAGTACTGGCCGCTCTGCCTGAGGCATACCATGCCGGCATTCTTCGCCGTATTAATCAACTCGACAGCGAAATGAAAACCAAAATCTATGACGAACTGCACAACGTCAAAGGTATCGACTTCATTTTTGAATCGCTGGACACCCAGGACAGGGAGCAGCGTAAGTTCGGGATCCGTACCGTACTGAGCACCCAGTTTCTGACCGATTACCCGCAGAGCCTGTTTGATTCGGCCAATACCCTCTGGCTGTTGCGATACCGTGAAAAAGACATACCCATACTGCGTGATGCCTATAAGGTGCCGGAACATACGCTGCAGGCGTTCCTGCGGATGCCTGCCGGCCCTGCGGCCGACGGCAGCGGAGTACCAATGCTGTGTATCATGCGCACCACGCAGGGCACCCTGGCCCGAATTGTACGCTTCACACTCGGCCCGCTGGAGCTCTGGTCACTCAACTCAGACAAAAAGGACAGTGCACTGCGCCGTCACCTGACGGAAATTCTGGGGTCCGCCAGATCCAGGAAGTTACTGGCTAAAACCTTCCCTCATGGTTCTGCGAAGAAATACATAGAACTGAAAGAACGGAATTCAGGCGCCCGGGGCGAAAAGGGGGTCATCGCACAGATGGCCGGGGAGATGATTAATGATCTGGGGTATGACCTTTGATATGCACCATTCATCTGACCCCACGTTGTCGCCGACCCGCTCGCGGGCAGGTCAGTCTGTCCCGCCTGTTGCTCGATGTCGATGGGCATCATTACGCCTTGTCTTCGCGTCACTTCCGGACAGATGCCTCAGTGGGATCACGGGCGGTGTACGCCTCAGACAGACGCGCAAGCCCGGAGGCATGCGGTGTTCTACTGGGACTGGAGGAATATCCGGCCAGACTCACTACCACCGCTATCTGGCGCGTTGACGAACCCGGAGAGCCGGCAAGGGAAGCCAGGCATGTCGTTCAGTGGATGTTGCCCGACAGTGCTCAGGCACTGCTGAGTGACGACACCTGGCTCTGGCCAGCCTCAGAGGATACGCCGCCCCTCAGCGCGGGCGACTGGCCGGTCATGGATATCACCCCGCCGTTATACCCACAAATACAACGGCGCGGCCTGACGGTTATCGATACGCGCAATCACCGGGGACGGATATCGCGCCGGTATCAGACGTTTCCTCTGGCAGGACTGCCCCCCGGGACCCTCTCTGTTCGCCTTCCCGGAATTATCACTCCGCTTACCTTATAGCTGAGGTTTTTATGCACACCTTTCGATTACCGGTACTGCTGCTGACGATGACAGCAGGCCTCCCCCTGACCGTTTATGCCTACCCTGTTGAAGTGATGTCCAGTATTCCCGTGACGCAGCAAATACTGCCGGAAATGGGAACCATTCAGGGCACGCTGTCTGAAATAGTACGTATGCAGCAAGCCACCGGCACAGCCATCACACAGAACTCGGACAAGCTGACGGCCGTCATCAGTCAGGATGGTCAGGCCACCCGTCAGCAGATGATCTTCAATAATGAAACGCAGCGTCTGGAGGAGGCCAGGAGAAGCTTCTCTGTGCCGGACTCCGTTTGCAGTGATTCAGCCTCTGGTGTCGCATCGGAAATCCGGAGCGACGCTGGCAGCACCGCCTCCAGGCTGTCATCCGGTGGCGGCATAAGCAGTGCCCCTGTTCGTCATCGTTTTACTGCGGTCGCAGAATCGCAGGCACGGGATGCCTATGATGGCGCCAATGTTCATGCGGCCTACTGCACAGCAGCCGAATATGCACGTTATGGTGGCACAGACGTCTGTCCTGCTGTCAGCGAGCTGCCCGGTGGAGATAACCAGGTACGTTCAGTGTATGACGGGGCAGGTCCGGAAGGTCAGGCACCTGCGCTGACATGGACACAGGAACAGACTGACGCTGCAATGGCTTACATGAAAAACACGGCTCGCCCTTCCGCTGGTCGTACCCCCGGAAAAGGCGAAGTGAAAACGCTGACCGGGCGCACCTACGTGGGCCTGCTGAACGAATACAACGGTATCATCGATGCGGCTTCTGAGCCGCAGTTGTCACTCATCGCGGACAGCAAACTCAGCGAAGCCACAAAAAGTGCACTGCAGGAAGCCCTCCAGTCTCCATCAGCCGCGCAGTATTTTGACGAAGTGGCTTCACCTGAAGCAAAAGCAAAAGGGTACATGAGCCGTCGCGAGTTTGAGTCCTTCGAAGCCGGCAGGCGATATGCCAACACCGCCTATATCTCCGATCTGCAACAAATGGACGGAGATAACCTGATCCGCGAACTTATCCGGACCACGTCGCTTGTAAACTGGCAGTTAAACGACATCAAGGAGCAGCTACGCAGAGGGAATGTGATTAACGGTCAGTTGCTGGCCATCACCGCTCGCCAGACTTATGCGCCGAGACTACAGCAGCTGGAGTCCGCCATGAACCAGGGAACAGCCCGATGATAATCGATGACAAACCGAAGAAACCCCGCCGCCTGTGGCGCATCACCCGCGGACTGCTGAGCCTTTTCCTGCCGGTACAGGAGACACAGTGGTTCCTTCGCAGCTCCCGCGATGTGACAGCCCGGAATATGGAACGCATCCGCAATGCGTTTCCTGACCTGGATGTGTCCGCCGCGCCACCGTCCTCTCCGGACTGGTCGGCCGCAGTGGCAGCATCCGGGCTGACAGCAGAAGATCTGGAGAAAAACTACCTGAGGCAACGGCGTCGCTGGCGGATCATGTTCTGGCTCCTGGCGGTTCCGGTACCTTTATTTACACTCGCTCCAGTGATCACCGGTAGTGGGATAACGTTCCATCAGTTCACTACCGCTCTGGTTCTGCTTTCCGGTGCCGGGGTAGCCTGGTCAAAGGCCCTTATTGTGACTTACCGGCTTTGGCAGTTGCGTAACCGTCGGGTGAGTCTCGCTGAACGCGGTACCTTCCGCCATTTTTTGGCGGAAACCAATGCGGTGCGCGATGCCATACGCGGTGACTGATATCACGGGCCACCAAGTCACGAAGAGTCACGGAAAGCCCTCACAGCTGATCTGCCTCATCCTGCCGTACTCCCATAGACAAATCTCGCTACAGGATAGCGAAACGCTGAAGCAGACAACGGGCCTGATGAAAACCTGAAAATGCACCGCCACTCATCTTCCGGCCATCATGGCAACATTCCTTACGTGCTGAAAACCGGGCGCCCTGCCCGGTTTTTCTTTGCCACCCCGGCATTCCTGTAATCTCCCGGAGTTCCTGTGAAAAACATCTATCGTGCGCTTTGCGCAGGCCTGCTTATGCCTGCCATTCCGGCGTGGGCCATTACTTACGACGACATTGTCTCTGCCGCTACCAATGCTCAGGATTTATCCCGCCAGGCACTGGTCACAATCTTCGGCGACGTGGTGACTAACCCGCTTGCCGGGGGCAACACGACGATGATCGGTAATCTTTTTGCCCTTTTTAACGGCATCATCGCTATCCTTGCCGTCGTCTGGTTCATCTTTATCGGCCTTCGCCACATCAATAAAACGGGCCATCAGGGTAAGGTATTCAGCGCTGACCGGGATATTGTTGGTACGCTGAGCACCGTAGCAGGGTTTCTGATGATAGTCCCGACGGGTAACGGCTGGAGCCTGGCCCAGCTCATCATGCTCTGGGGCGCATCCATTATGGGTGTCGGGTCGGCCAATCTGATGGTGCAAAAAAGCCGCTGATGATATCGCCAGTGGCTATTCACTTACTGTGCAGCCCACTCAGTCGTCTACCCGTACAGCAGCGCGCGGTATTTTTGAAATGCAACTGTGCAAATACGGCATAAATAGTGCCCTTGATGATTACAACAGCACAGTTCCATCGTCTACGCCGAAAATGTCAGAATCCTCCGGCACCAGTGGCGGTAACTACACTTTCCGGGTGAGTAATGGCAGCGGGGTCTGTGGAACGGCCAGCATCCCGGAACAGCAGAATTCAGGCTCCTCATCTTCTGGTAGCTTCTTTAACCCGCTCAGTTCAGGTGATACCCGCAAGATTGTGGACGCGCAGCATTCGGCGATGGATGCGATGATCAAGGATATGGACAGCGCGGCCAGTGAATTTGTCAGGGGGTTTCAGGATAAACGGACAAATGACGCCGGCACACTCCCTGATATTGAAAGCCGGATACAACAGGCTGCAAATACCTATGAGCAGACCGTTCAGCAGGCCCTTCCGGCACAATCTGAGCAGAGTGGTATACAGGACAGCCTGCGAAATTATCTGGATACTTATGGCTGGGCGGCATTAGGGGCCTGGTACCAGACCTTTGCGACCGCAAACCAGCGCTTAATTGAAGTGGCCAGCCGAGCACCGGCAACCAGTGGTATGTCAGCACTGGGGGAAGTCGGTAACGCAGAGCTGTTTACTGCGGTGATGAGTGCCTATCGGACTCAGTTGCAGAACAGCACCTACGCACCTGCACTGGGAACTGTTGTGTCAAAGGATGAGCAACAGGCTAAAGATAGTAACGATCCTAACAGCATATTAATGAACTCCATTGCACCAACATCCCAATGGTTTACCAACAAAGTCGCTACTGTGTTAACAGGTACGGGCACTGATAACGGCCAAGTGAATCCACTGGTAAAAATGAAAAACGTTGGCGACATTACTTTAGTCGCTGCCGAAGGAACACTAACTGCCTTCACTGCTGCTAGAGTCATCGCAGCTATTGGTGATGGCTCACTTTTGGGAAAAGCACTGGATCTCACCACTGGTACCGTAAGTGGAATCAATAAAGGGTTGGATGCAGTATCACCCGTGGTCTACTTCCTGCTTTTACTTATGTTTACAGCGGGCTTCTCGCTGTCTATCTACCTGCCCTTTATCCCCTTCATCTACTGGATGACCGGGATCGGCAACTGGATTGTCAGCGTACTGGTTGGCTGTACTGCCGGACCTCTCTGGGGCGCAACTCATCTCGGTACCTCCCAGGATCGGGGCAGCAGAGCCGCCTATGGGTATATCTACCTCATTGATACGATGATACGCCCGCCCCTGATGGTATTTGGTTTCTTCTTTGCATCAGTGGCTATTGTGGCAGCAGGTACGATATTGCATGCACTTTTTGGTGCCGCACTGGTTAACGTACAGGCGAATTCCTTAACGGGGGTGTTCAGCCTATTCGGATTTTTGATGATCTATGCCCGTCTCTGTACTTCTCTGGTGTCCAGTATGTTTGCCCTACAGGCTTACCTTCCAGATTATGTCATCTCATTCCTTGGTGGACGTGATGCGCCCAATACTATGGGAAGCATGGCAAGTTCGGTCAAAGATATTTTTGCAGGGGGAGCTAGAAATATAAGACAGACCCCAGGTATCAGTACCAAAGGGTTAAACAGTAACCCAGCAGATAAAGATGGTATTAATCAATAAAAAATGGACATCACATATTAATAAACATAAGATAGGAAGAAACGTGGAGGGTTAATTATGGTCAATCGCTATCCGAGATGGTGGTCTCTTTATATTGTGGCTAAATCTTTTTTCTATGTTGCAGGAATAATAAGTCTTGTTTTTTATGGTGTCATATATACCGCAGCAGCACTAACAAATGACTACTCTACTTACAGTGAGTATGTAATAGGTTTTGGTTGTTGGACTCTACTATTCGCTCCATTTATTTTAAATTACTCCATTGCCAAAAAACGCAAACAGAAGATCCAGTCCGTTCTGAGCGAAATCAGGGCAACAGGCCACTTCAACCCGACGAAAGACTCTGAAGGTTGGTTGTTCTGGAAAAACACTTATATCGGCTTTGACTATCGTAAGGCTAGCTAGCTAGTCCCACAGGAAATACCATGAACTAAAAAAATAACCCGGGCTGCTGCTTCTGCTGCTGCCCGTTTTCTGCCCTGTCTGAACCGCTGATCACCTGTAAGCCGGACGGGGGCATGGGGATACATTAGTTTTCGGTTTGGGCGTAGTTTTTTTTCGTTTGTCCGTTTTTTATGGTCGTTTTTTAATAGCAACCAGCCACCTGTTCCACAAAACCCCGCCCCGGCAAATGGAAGTGGTGCTTTGTCGTGCTCGTCGATGCCGTCGTTAGTTTGGGCGGGAACGTTGCTCGCCATCCACACCAGTCAGCTGGTACCCGATAAAACACGCGGTGGTCAATGAAGTGGCGCTGATGTCCGCGCCCCGTGGTCCAGAAAGGCCTTCGCTACCAGACGCAATGCATCGTTATCAGCCGCAGCGACACTGACGTGGCATTAACCTGCTCGCCAGGTGCCAGAACTGAAACCGTATCGCGAACTGAATTTGATCGCGCGCTAAAAGCCCTGAGAGAGGCAGATGATCTCCGGGATGAACTCAGGATTCAGTCCAGTTTCATAAACATCTGTGCCCCGGACAGTCCCTGAATATGGATGAACCACCTGCCGGTATCGCTTTCCCCTCACAGTGATCGCACACCTCTTTTCAATACAGGAATATCTCCATGAAACACCTCACAACGATTTGCCTCGCCCTTTCCCTGGCCCTGACGGGCTGTAACATGATCCAGCCCGGGGCAGCAAAGCCTGATACCCACCCTGCCGGGCATTCCCTGAAGGCTGGTCCTGAGGTCATTACGCTAAAGGTGGGTGTCTATGAGTACAACCCGGCACAAGTGCCGGCGCTGGCCGCATTACTGACTGAGAAGGGGCCACGACCGACATTCACCATGCTCAGCACATCGCTGGAGCACGTCATCGCGGAACAAACCCGCTCGGGTAAAATCCACCTGATTCAGGAGATGAACGCTCAAACCACATCCGCTCAGGTGGTCCCATTTGCCGTCCAGCACTACAACGTAAAACGCACGTTGGAAGGCCAGACGGTTAACGAAGAAAACCAGTACCTGAACAGCATTGCAATGGCCATAACACCGTTTCATACCCCGGGTGCAGCAAAAATAATCCTGGCTGTGGACATGACACAGTCTGAGGGTAAGAACACCATTGGTTTCGCCCAGCGTCTGTCGCTGGCTGTGGGGCAGAAGGTGTTGTTTATGACGCCTGTCGGTCCTGACAGGATGCGCCTGATGGTCGTTACCCCGACGGTGAACCCTGCGTGATGCCCGTCCCCGGTCATACCGTAGCCAGGAGAAAAGGGCTTCGCATGCTCCCCGTATGCCTGCTCTTAATCTGGATTGCAACGGCCTGTGTCATCACCAGCATTCAGTACCGCCACATCAGCAACCCCTGTTTTTTGTCGTCTCCTTTATTCTGCTGGCCAGCGCACCATTACTGCCGGGCATCGTTGCCCGTCGTCTGCGGTCATTCATGGCCTGCGGGTTTTACAGCCGTGACAAAGGGAGCACCACGCAGATACACCTGAGCCCGTGGGCGAATGCCCGCTGCCGTTATCCCCGCGACGTGGCATTACTGAAAAAGCAGCTGAACCAGTGCATTGCTGATGCCCTGATGCGGGGGCGGACGGTCACGATCCGTTCACACCTTCTCACACGTAAGCGGACTGACGAAATTATGCGTTACCTGACGAAGCAGGGGCTCCGGATGACAGGTACTGTCCGGGAACGCCATACCCCACGCACTGAACGTGTCCTGCTTATTCTGATATACCTCCTGGCCGATCACCGCTACGCACAGATCAGCCGCACCGGTCTGGATGTCACGCTGCAGCCAGTTAACCCGCAATATTAATGACATCCCGTCCGGGGATGTTTTGTTCCCACAAACCTCCCTTTCCGGAGATTTCATGCAAATAAGATACTTTTCCCTGCTTCTGCCGGTACTGCTGGCAGGCTGCGACAGTCTCAGCGCCCGGCCGCGGGAACCCGTGACCCCGGCGCTGGTATTTATCGATGGTCAGATCAGTGACAGCACGGAGGTCATCGCGCAGACACAACGACGAATAGCCCCGGCCATCACCGCACCACGGCCGCAGCCTGTGACACCGGTACAGGCCACCGTTGCCCCGGTCTCTCATCCGGCATCAGTATCTCAGCCCCTGCCCTCACCGGTTATCAGCAATGCATTATCAGCTCTGGTGATGACCGGGAGCGTACCGTCAGTCCCGGTCGTGTCCGTCCCCCTCATCCGTAACCAGACAACGGGACAGGTGGTAAGGCGACTTCTCCCGGCAGACTGGCAGTTGCGCCAGGAGAATGCGGCCACGCCGGCACTGAATACCCGTCTGGTGTCCTGGTCATCCAACGATCAGTGGCACCGCAGCCTGAACCGCCTGTTACAGGAGCAACATCTTTATGGCCACCTGGACTGGAACCAGAAAATCCTGACCATTACAACAACGGCAGCTGTACCGGGAACACAGGCGCCGCCCCCTGCTCTCCGCCCCGTAGCGACGGCCCCAATGGTTAACGCCCGGCCGTCAATGCCTGTACCGGTAACCTCTCCGGCCAACACAGCACCAACACCGAAAAATCCGTTCCGTGAGAATACCGCAGCACCGGCCGCAACATCTCCGGTGAAAAATCCGGCGTCCAGGCTGGTTATGACAGGTCAGGCTCCGGGAGAACCCGTGATATTCCTGTCCGCAGATAATCTGACCACCGAGCAGTGGGTTATGCGGATGACCCCGGCAGGCTGGACGACATCCTGGTCTGGCGTACCAAAAAGTGCGCGCAGCAGCCGGGTGCGTAATTTCGGCGTTAACGATCAGTGGTACCGCGGGCTGGACAACCTGCTGAATCGTCAGAACCTCTGGGGACATCTGAACTGGAACACCAGAACACTGGTTATCTCTCCGTCTGCTGCTGCGCCGGTGGTCACTCCGGTTATTCCTCTGCCCCCTGCGACTCCGCACCCGCTCACGGGTACCGCAACACCCGGAGTAACACCGCCATCCTCCGCGACGGCCAGCCCCCCGCAGGTATGGGTTGCCGAAAAAGGGAACATGCTGCACCAGACTATCACCCTCTGGGCGGCAAAAGCGGTATGCGATGTTCCGGGGCAAGGGCCGCACTGGAACGTTGTCTGGACTACGCCAGTCGATTACTCCATTGATGTGCGCTTCGAAAAAACGGGGACCTGGCAGGAAGCCCTGGATCAGACATTTGCCCTCTACCAGTCAGCCAGGACACCGCTGTACTCCACCCTTTACCCCAAACAGTGCCTTGTCGGAGTCACCGACAAGGCACCCTGATCGGGAGCAGGACGTATGGCCTGGACAACACTGTTCTTCGCCCTTGTTATCAGTATGTTCACGCTGATTACGCATGAAGAGGGGCGGCAGTTCAATAACGCCATTGAACGCCAGCAGACGCAGGAAGCCGGAACCATCGCCATGCAGATGCTGAATCTGAGCCAGTATTTTGGCCACTGGCGCTGGCAAAATCCGGGCGCAACAACATTACCGGCGATCTCATCGCTGGGTCTGCCCTTCTCTGCACCGGATGACCGGATCCATTACGCACTCAGCGGCGGGCGGTTATGGGTATGGGTGGACATCGCAGAGGTGCCAGGCATTGAAACCCGTCTGCGGACCCTCTCGCTGGGATCAGGTCTGGTTCTTCGATGGCAGTCGGGCCAGCTGTATGACAGCCAGGGAAAGGCGATCAGCATGACCGGCCTGACCATTCCAGCCCCCTTGTCAGCCACCAACACCACCCAGCTCCTTCACCTCAATTAACATCAGGAACCGACAATGAAGACCAGAATCCCCACAGTAGCGCTTGTTGCGTTGCTGATTTCCGGTTGCGCCACGCACAGGGAATTCAAAGAAATTGATGCTCAGACCAACAATATTGCCGAACGGGCTCAGAGACTGCATGACGATAATGTCAACAGGATCAGCTCGCCGGCGCTGCGCGTCTCGGACAGCACCTGGATAAACCCGGAGCCGGTGAAGATGACCGACTCTGACAAAAAAATTACCTGTCTGCTGGCCACAGATAAACCGCTCAGACACTCTCACCATTGATGATTTCGCGACAATCATCGCCGACATCTGTCATATCAGCGTCCGCGTGCAGCCGGACGCCCGTGGCGGCACCGGTAACCGACAGGAGTCGTCCGCAGGCACACAGGTTGTACGGGGTAATCTGCCCCTGCCCGGCAGTGATGAACGGGGCCGTACACCGCTGGCACAGGAGACGTCATCACGGCCAGCCCCCGTCAGTGTCGCCGCTGGCGCAACCATTACAGGACTGCACTGGGACAGCAGCCTCAGCGCGCTCCTTGAGCGGGTAACCCCGCTCTACGGCATTTCATATCGCTGGCAGAATCAGCAGCTTCAGTTCTACCGTCTCGATACCCGCACTTTCCAGCTGGCCATCCTGAATGCTGACACGTCCATGAGCTCTAAAGTGATTGGAGGAATGAGCGCCAGTTCCGGCACAAACGGCGGCAACAGCAACTCACTGGGCGGGGAACAGAACACCTCACAGCAGTCGGATGTGACAGCCGCGTCCAAAGTTTACGATGACATCAAAAACACGGTTTCAAACATGTTATCGGCTGAGGGGGTATCTTATCTTGCACCGGGCAGTGCCACCTTAACCGTCACCGACACGCCTGATGTCCTGAACAAAGTGTCTGCCTTTATCGATCGGCAGAATGCCATTCTTGACAGGCAGGTACGCCTTAAGGTCGATATCTACCGCATCACCTTCAAGAAAACGAAGCAGCTCGGCATTGACTGGAGCGCTGTTTACGATAAAGCGAAAAGTCTGGGTTATACCCTGACGAGTGGCCTGAGTGGTGTCTCTTCCGAAGCAGCCACCATCGGGCTGACCTCAGCCTCCGGGCCGCTGTCCGGCTCCGAGGTACTGGTCAGGGCGCTGAACGAACAGGCGAATATCAGCTCGTCAACAACCTACACCCCCATCACCACCAATCTGGTACCCGCCCCGATCCTGGTGGCCAAACAAACCACTTATGTGGCGCGCATGGGGACCACAAACTCGGAAAACTTCAGTACCACCGAGATGGAGCCCGGGCAAATCACCACCGGTCTCTTTATGACCGTATTGCCGTATATCCGGGATAACGGCACTGTGCAGCTGCAACTGAGTTTCAGCCTCAGCGATGAGCCGGTCATTACCTCCCAGGCCTCACCGAACGGCAGCAGCGTTATTCAGACGCCGGTCACTGACCTGCGCTCCAGTTCACAGCGCTCCAACCTACAGCCAGGGCAAACGCTCGTCATGACCGGCTACCAGAACCTCTATAACGATGCAACCCGTCAGGGAACCACCTCCAGTTCCTGGTTCGGATTCGGCGGGGGTGAAAAAGGCCAGCAGGATCGCTCCATGCTGTTAATCCTCGTGACCCCTTCCCTGACTTCATAAGGCCCGTTATGTCTGCTCCAGGTATTCTTAACGTCATTCTTCCGGGGTTACACCCCCGGCTCCCCGGCAGACGCCTGCGGATCATCGCAGGTCTGTGGTGGGCTGATTTACCGCCCGGTCCGGCCGGTAAGGCACAGCTCCCGTCCCGGCGTGGCCAGTGGCTGAAGCTTACCACCTCGGCCGGTCCATATGCCCGCCGTACCGCCTTTACACCGGAACCCGGCCATCTCTGGTCACTTGCCGTGCTGGCCACCGTTCCGCTTGATGGCAACGGCTATGCCTTTGTCCGTAATGGTGACAACATCTCGTTTGTCGCCTGTGTTCGCGGCGCACCGGCACTGGTAGGCGATATCACCGGTCCGAAAGAAGCGGTGGAACGGGCACTGCAGACATTCCTGCAGCTACACAAACGTGACGTCCCGCCTCAGGGCTGGTCCGTTATCGGCAGTGTGGATGCGCCGGTGGATGTCCACCGGGTTATTCCGGAAAAACTGCCACGTCATGCCCGACTGAGACCGGTTAACTTCCGGGCCCGCCTGACCTTCCTGGTCCTGTTACTGTCACTCATCACCGGGTCATTTCTGTGGCTGATGCATCACAACGAGCAACAGAGAGAGGCCCGACTGGCTGCAGCCCGGGCACAGCAGACGGATCCCGCAGCGCGACTGTCCGGGCCGCTCCGTCAACGGGAATCGCCCCCCTGGCCACAACAGCCTGACATTAAAGTGTTTCTGTCGACATGCCTGCCGATGATGCATTCGATGGAAGCCACGATTAAAGGCTGGAAACTCACGGCAATGGAATGTCTTCCTGATGGTTATCGGGCTGAATACACGCGGCCTGCAAACAGCAACGCGACGTTCCAGGATTTCAGGGAGGCAGCGAAACTGAGGAAATGGGTGGATGGCATCGTGCTTGATGACAGCAACGGGGAAAAAGCCCAGCTGCAGCATCAGTGGAATATCGCCGGTGGCGGGGAGCAGTCGCTGCTTCCTGAAGAAGACACTCTGGCGCAGTTTCTGCACCCCTTCCAGCTGGCAAACAGACCCGTCCGACTGGAGAAACAGCCCGTCACCCAAAACAGAATTGTTGTTATTGAAGGCAAGGAGGTTGAGCTCTACCGGGACTGGTACGAATGGCATTTCTCACTCAGTGAACGCATGAACCCGGCTCAACTGAGCAACTGGTCCCTGCCGTCTGCCCGCATCACGTCCGTCTCTGTCACCCTGAGTGGGGATGACGATGACGACATTACCTGGAAAACTGAAGGGAACCTCTGGTCCCTCAAAACAACAGGCTGAGGTAAAACATGATCCACATAAAAAAAACACCAGGCTGGCTCGCCGGCCTCCCTCTGCTCCTTGCTCTGGTGCCGGGAGTTCATGCAGAAACACTGTTGTTTGGCGATATGGATGCCCTGCAGCAGGAAAACATCGTTCTGGCCCAGCAGGCCCGGGCTGCAGAACTACGTCAGCGCATCAGCCAGGCAAACGGTGGTGGCGCAAATGCCGTGGCGGTTCCGTCGTTTAGCTCCGGCGGAACCTATTCATCCACACCGGCGCCGGCACAACCCCGTCTGGCGGGCATTCAGGGCGTAAAAGGGGATCTCGAAGCCCGGGTAACGGCTGATGGCCAGGCCTGGACACTGCGCAAAGGCCAGCAGTGGCCGGGCAGCACCGTTCGGGTGAACGACATTCATCTCGATGGCATCACGCTGAGTGATGGTACGCGCCTGGTGCCGGGAGACAGTTATGGTAAATAATCCAGTGCTTCTCACTGTCCCCGATGCGTTGCAAAACATAGTGGTCCTCACGCGTGATCCGGAAACCCCCGAAGTCACCCTCGCCTGTATTTCCGCAGCAGACAGTGCCCGGGCGGAAATTCATGCCTTTCTGGCCTCACTGCTGGCCCGTTCCGACCTCGATGTCCGGCTTAACGAAATGTCGCCCGTCGATTTTGAGAACCTTAAAAAGGACAAGGGCCATCACACGCAGACGCCGGCCACAGCACAATCACAACAGGCGTCAGAGGTACAGTTACGGGTTATCAACATGATGCGCGAAGCCCAGCAGGTACGGGCATCGGATCTGCACATCGATGTCAGACGTAAACACACCACCCTGCAGGTCCGGGTCTATGGTCTGCTCTGGAAACTCAAACCACTTTCACGGGCTGACGGCATGAGTATGCTGAGCACCACTTTCCAGACCATGTGCGATGTTATGTCCCATAACCACTTTAAGGACTATCAGCCGCAGGATGCACGAATGAAGAAGGAGTTTCTGGGGGCCGCAAACCTGTTTGGCGCACGTTATGCCCACATAAATACTCCCCAGGGAGTGTTTGCCGTTCTGCGCCTCATCCCGGATGACGGCAGTGCCCCACCCTCCCCTGAGGAGCTGGGTTTTCTCCCGCAGCAGATTGCCCTTATCCGCGAGATGCTTGAAAGACCAAACGGCATCATCATCAACTCCGGTCCTGTCGGTTCGGGCAAATCAACATCCGGACGCAGTTTTATGCACTACTGGTTGCAGGTCACGAATAACCAGTTACGCATCATTACTCAGGAAGACCCTGTGGAAGGGGAAGTCGACGGTGTTATCCACTCGTCGGTCACGGGAGACCGGGCTTCAGAGGAGGATATTGAAACAGCCTGGTTGCGGGGACGCAGGGCCATGCTGCGCCTTGACCCCGATATGGTCTACATCGGTGAAATTCGTGATTACGATTCTGCCATGGCCTCCATCAACTTTGCGGAGGCTGGTCGTCTGGTAGTGACCACCCAGCATGCCAACAGTCCGCTGGGTAACCTCAACCGTCTGCAAATCATCGGCATTCCTGCGGGCTGGCTGCGCAGCAGCCGGTTATTTACCGGCCTTATTGCCCAGCGTCTCCTCCCCACACTCTGCCCGGACTGTGCCAGACACATGGAAGATGCAGGTTTGACCCGTGAACAAACGGATTTTATCAGGCACTGGTTCAGCACGGAGGAACAAACGCAACTGCGCTTCCGTAACCCGGCCGGCTGCCAGACGTGTGTTCTGAATGTGTTGGGGACCCACATTGGCCACGGACTTAAAGGCCGGACGGTGGCAGCCGAGGTAATGCGCCCCACTCCGGACATCCTGCGTGCCTATCATGAGCAGGGGGAAGATGCGGCACGCCAGATATGGCTGGACCAGGGGGGTATAACCCTGAGCCAGCATGCCCGGATTCGGGTGCTGGAAGGCCGGGTTGATCCACTTATCGCCCATAAAATCACCCCATTCGATGACTCTGAGGGGAATGGAGACCTGTATGGTAACTGACTGGCAACGCCGTCGGGCAAAGCTGGTTCTGTCAGGGACAAACCGGATCCGCTTTTATGAAGTCCTCAAACTGCAGATCGCCAGCGGCCGTGATCTCGAACCGGCAATCCGCAATATTCATGACGTCTACACTTACGGCGGGACGCGTTACCACGCTTTCGGGGTACTGGCCAGTGACTGTCTGGAGTCCCTGTCTCTCAACAAGGAAGGAAACCTGCTGCCTGATGTTTTCCTGCGCTGGTTTTCAGCCGAAGAGGCTGCCGCGCTGGAAGCCGGCATGCGTACAGATTCTCTGATCAGCGCACTCGACTCACTGATCCGGCTCATTAAAGATCTGCAGTCCATCCGCAGCACTATCATTGCTGCCGCGCTGGCGCCGTTTGCCGCGCTTCTGGCTATCAGCGCCCTGCTTGGCATGATATCCATTCAGCTGATACCGCTATTTACCCGCATACTGCCGCCGGACAAAGCCACGGGTTCACTGGCCATTACCTACAGCATGGCAGACTTCGTCACCCGGTATGGTGTGATGTTCCTGTTAAGTCTGATTCTGCTGTTTATTGTCGCTCTCTGGTCCCAGCCCCGCTGGATCGGCGTTATTCGCCGCGCCTTCGATTACGTTCCCCCATGGAGCCTGTACCGGCTGATGCAAGGCAGCGTCTTTCTGTTGAACCTGTCCACCCTGGTCAGTACCCGTATGTCCTTTAACGAGGCCCTGAATATGCTGAACCGCAACGGTGATCGCTGGCTTCAGGAACGCCTGGAGCCGACGATTTACCATTTCAGTAACGGGCAAAATCTGGGAACAGCACTGGAACTGAGCGGTCACCAGTTCCCCTCTCGTGAACTGATCCTGCATCTGAAAGCTCTCTCCCAGGGAGAAGGTGTAGAGCAGGCTATCCGAAACCTGGCCGAATGGTGGTTGCTACGCGCGCGACATATTGCCCGCGGCATACTCTACCTGAGTATGGTCATCTCCGTCGTGATGGTCTTCGGCTGCATGGGCATCATGGCCAGCAGCATGATGTCACTCCGGACACTCGTTCATATCTGATTGTTTTCACCTCCGCACGAAATATTAAGGAAATTCTATGAAAGACACGCGTCATGACATCGCGTCATCTGTGCACATTCGTCCTGATTCCGCCTGCCGTAAACCTGCACGGGGCATTGATATGCTCTCCGCAATGGGATGGTGGGGGTATGCTACGATCCTGATCGTCTGCGTGTTGGGGCTTTTGACCGCGCTTTACGTCTTCAGCCGTTCTGGCAGTGAGGCCACCAACCTGAACCAACTGGCCTCAGCCACACTGAAAGTGGGGCGAACCCAGGCCGGTTTTGGTACCGCTGACCTGAACGGCGTCCTGTACACAGCCAATGTCATCCCGTCCGGGTATACCTATGACAACGGCACCATCTACAACCAGTGGAACGGGACAGTCAGCGTTGTCGGGAAAAAGAGCTATTTCACCATCACCTCAACCAGCGTGCCATCATCTGAATGTATCTCCATCACTCAGTCCCTGGCATCAGGGGGGGTCGCCAGTTACCTGACCGTGGGTGGAAGTAAAATTACGGTGGCCAGTGATATCGCTGCCATCAACTCCGCCTGCGGGAACGCCAACAGTAGTGTCACCAGCAGCACCGTGACAATTATCATGTACGTAGGCTCCATGACCGCGTCCTGATCCCCGTTCCTTTCGACCGTGTGTCCGCCCGGACACACAACTTTCTTCCGGAAAATGATTATGCTCAGGAAAATCGCCAGTCTGCTTCTGGCCCTGTTCCTCAGTCTGTCACTGCCCGTACATGCGGGTAGGTCGCAACCACAGGCAGGAACGAATTCACTCCCTGTCCTCTCCCGGTCTGAGCTGTGCTTTGACCGGGCGGGCCGGATGTACCAGATAGACCCCTTGCTGCTGGAGGCTATTGCCAGGCAGGAAAGCCGCTTTAATCCCAATGCCACCAACACCCGCAGTGCCGGAGGCTCCACGGATTACGGCATCATGCAGGTAAACTCAACGCACATACCGAAGCTGAAACGCATGGGCATCATTCGCCAGACCGACGATCTGTTCAAGCCCTGCCTCAACATTCAGATTGGTGCGTGGATCCTGGCGCAACATTTCAGAACCTGCGGGGTGAACTGGAACTGCCTCGGCAGTTATAACGCGGGTTTTGACAAATCCCGCGATAACACGCGCGAAAATTACGCCGACATTATCTACAACAACTACCGCACACTGAGCCGGGAACGGCGCAATATCGCCCTGCACTGATGGAAACGACCCATGCTGATGATATTCCTGTTCCTGCTGGCCGGTGGGCTGCTTGGGTTATATACCATCAGATGGTATGAACCTGGCATCCAGTTTAGTTACAGAGAACTGACCATTGCCGCCACATGTGTCATCGGAGGGGAAGTGCTTTATTGTGGCTCCCCCATTCCCGCCAGCATGCCGCTGGGGATGGTCATGGGGTTGTTATGCAGCTGTACCGTGACTGATGCCCTGCGCAGCTGGCTTCCTCTTCCGCTCACACTTCCCCTTCTGGCTGCCAGTGCATGGTATGTCCGTGTATATCAGCCCTGGCTGTTAATACCCGGCCTTATCTGGGCAGTGATTTGGTCGGTGTTTTATGGCGTGCGTTATCTCCTGTATCGCTACAAAAACGGGAACGAAGACGAGTGCCCGGGCAGCGGAGATATCCTGCTCGCGGGCGCAGCCGGATTATGTTGCCACGTCTTCTCAGGGCTGGTTCTCACGCTGGCCATTACCGGTCATCAGTTGTGGGGAACCCTTCGTCACCACCACATCGCGCCTTTTGGCCCCTGGCTGGCCGTATCTGTCGCCGTCCAGCTGCTCTATTTTTGAGGATTTTATGACGCTCATTCACGCACTGAAACGCGCACGCCCGGCCCGGGGGGCCGATCTGATTGGCTCTTATGGTGGCCTGATCCTGTTTTTTACCGTGGTGGGACTGGCTTTAACCATGATGGCCATGAGCAACAAAGAACGTGACCACGAAACCGTAGCCCGTCAGGCAACGACCTGGGCCAATGCGGCCAAACTGTATATCGCGGCCAATTACGATCAACTGCTGGCCACAGCACCGGCGACCATCAGCTACAGCCAACTGGTCAACAGTGGCTATCTGAACAACGGCGAACCGGCCACGAACCTGTACCAGCAAACGTGGAGTGTGGCCGTCAGGATCTCGCCGAAAAACAACAAAGTGCTCGATGCCGTCCTGCTCTCAAGTGGAGGAGATAGCCTTGGGTACGACGCTCTGCGCTACATCTCTTCCGCAATAAATGGATCGGGTGGTTTTGTTTACAACGGCATCATGCCTGAAGGTTGTACAAGCAGCACAACGGTGATCAACGGCGCGGCCTGTAGCTGGACACAGGACCTGGCCGGATTCGGGATCAGCACCACAACAGGTCACATTGCCGTAAACCTGGGTGCAGATATTCTCGGGACAGCAAATGCCGGCAACGACTTTCTGCACCGCTTCTCCACACCGGGACGTGAAGAATATAATCAGATGAACACTGCGCTGGATATGAACGGTATGAATGTTAACCGGGCGGGCAACCTCGTTATTGCATCCGACGGAAAAACGGTGATGACCACGGCAGTAACGGTTCCCGCGGTTTTCTGGGATGGGCTTCAGGCAGTAGTGATGGCGCGGCCAGTGACGGTAAAAATCTCCGGACAGGTCTCTATTTTTCGACTGCCTCCCCCAGCGCTAATGATAAGGAAAGCGTGTGGATCAAAACGACAGATAACACCAGCCTTGAGGTGAAGGGGAAAGTGCTGGCGCAGACAGTTAAGGGGAGTCGTTTGCTGCAGTCTGATGGATATCTGATGCCAGGAATAATTGTCACAGAGGGGAGCCGATGTGATCCTTTATCACTGGGAATTTCTGACCTGCTGGCGAACACAAATGGCCTTGTAGCCCACGCCAGCTCTGGCGCCCCACTTTCCTGTCAATCCGGTCTGTGGAAAGGAGTAGGTATTGGTAACGTGTCATTTTCTCAGACAGTCAGACAAGGGCAGACAGCAAATATCGGTGCTCATGCTTTTTGTGCTCTTTCACAAGCCTCGTACGACTACAATAACTGGCGCTCTTGCGAGATCATTCGTAATGGCGATGGTACATGGCAGTTAACTGGAGCAAATGTCGGTAACGGAGAAGCCACCTGCAGGGCCGTTTGCTTCTGACTGATAGTTGATGGCTCTGATTCATTGACCAGCACAATAGGCGATGGCGGCCAGGCCATGTCCATCATGCATCCCACCCCCTGTCGTTATTTGCCAGGTAGAATCATCGGCAGGAATATTGGTATCGGGCGCATTTTGACCTTTCATCCCCTGACCATGCCCCTACCACCCAGCCACCTGAGATTACGCGTTTTCCACTTGGGCATTTAGCTAAAGAAGTTGCATGCACTCCGCATGCGTTTGGGCCTCTCACTCTGGTGAAGCTATTTAAGGTTCCTGATTTCCACGTGCCGGATTGACAGGTTAATTACTGGCACATATGGCGAAGACGGTTAAGTTCTCTCCGGGGCAGGCAGCAGCCCATCCGTTTCCACTTGGATTTGACCATTTGAGTCGTTCTTTACTACCAGGATTACATTGAGCACCTCCGCCGGTCAGGTGCTCGCCACTTTCGCAGTTAACAAATATTGATTCATACCCTGTATTTATTCTTGTAACCGCCTTAAAACTGCTTCCTTGCCACGTGCCGGATTGACAGGAATATTGATCTTTTCTCATAAAGTTATATGTTTAGCGGTTTTTGGGAGTGGATATGTCTTCCGTTCAGCGGATCCGCAAAATGGCCCTCAGTCGCGGCCTGGATAAATATTATGAGTCTGTCTCTGTGCATAAAAAGGGGCACCGTCAGGAGTTTTACCGGGTTAGCGTAATCAAACGTCACCCGCTTGCCAGCAAATCGATGGATGAAATCACGACCGTCGATATTGCCGCCTACCGCGATGAGCGGCTTGCGCAGCTCAATCCCCGCACAGGCCGTCCCATCACCGGCAATACAGTGCGCCTTGAACTGGCCCTGCTGTCTTCACTGTTCAGTATCGCTCGCGTCGAGTGGGGAACCTGCAGGACCAATCCCGTTGAGCTGGTCCGCAAACCAAAGACATCAAAAGGTCGTGATCGGCGGATAACTTCCACGGAAGAACGCAGGATTTCCCGTTATTTCCGCGAGCGGAACCTGATGCTCTATATCATTTTCCACCTGGCGCTGGAGACCGCCATGCGCCAGGGCGAAATTCTCAGCCTGCGGCAGGAGCATATCGATCTGCAACATGGTGTCGCCCATCTGCCGGACACGAAGAACGGCTCATCCCGCGATGTGCCGCTGTCACGTAAGGCCCGCAACCTTCTTCAGATGCTGCCGGCACAGCTCTCCGGCCCTGTGTTTAACTACACCTCTTCCGGATTCAAAAGTGCCTGGCGTACCGCCCTGCTGGCGCTGGACATTGCAGACCTGCACTTCCACGATTTGCGCCACGAAGCCATCAGCCGCTTCTTCGAGCTGGGCACTCTCAACGTCATGGAAGTGGCGGCCATCTCCGGACACCGGTCGATGAATATGCTCAAACGCTATACCCACTTGCGGGCCTATCAGTTGGTCAGCAAGCTCGATGCCCGACGTCGACAAACGCAAAAAATAGCGCCCTACTTCGTGCCGTATCCGGCTCTGATTGAGGCAGACAGTAACAAGACAGGCAATGTCAGGGTGATGCTTTGTGATTTCGAAGACCTGATAGTTTCGGCCCCAACCCGGGAGGCAGCACTGGAACGCGCCAGCGAATTGCTGTTGCGTACCCTGGCTCTGGCGGCCCAGAGAGGTGACAGGGTCCCCGCCCCCGGCGAACTGCCCGTGGGCGCGCAGTCCCGGATAATGATTTGTCCTCTCAACCCTGTGCAGGCGCTGACATCCCCCGTCAGAACTGATGCGGCATTCTGCTGCCCGGAGTCCCCATAATTTACCCATGAGTTGCAGACCGGGCCCTGCTGTTGTACTGCCCGGTCAACTGCCATCAACAAACGCAATCAAACCGAATGCGCAAACGCAGTCGATCTACCCGATCGAAATTACTCGTTATACATACACCCCACGATTAATTATCTTTAACTCACTGAGCAACAAGATATAATTTGACTTAGGAGACAATGTGGCAAACAGTCTTACGGAAATTTTCACCTCGCTACTGGCGCTCCCTGACCTTGACCGGAATGCGATAGCCGCGCTGCTTTACCGGGGTGACAAAAAACCGCTCCAGACCACGTCTCTGCGGATGAGGGCCGGTACGCTGCAACTGGTACAGGAACTGTCTGTTCGCATCGGTATTTCACAGTCAGAACTGCTGAATATGATTGTGGAAGGTTCACTACGGGACATTTTCCTGAGCTTCAGCAATTCAGCCGCAAGTATCATAGACAGGTTTGAAGTGCTGATGCAGGCGCATCAGCTGCCGCCTACGGATATTGCGCAGATACTCTCACCCTGGAATATCAAATTGAGCGTATTGCAGGACAGAGAACGCACTGTTGACTATCTGACCACATCGCTATTGCAGGAACTGGCAGACTGGTTTTACGTCTCGCGCGACTGGCTGCTTGGATACGATGTGCCCGTTGTGAATACCGGTCAGGCCATTCACCAGTGGCCGCACAGCGAGGATGAATTTAATAAATTCATTATTCCGTCGGCAGAAAATAAAAACTGCGACATTATATTTTTCAGTAACGAAAATTCACCGAAGGGGGAATGTAAAAATAAGTCAGGCATTTTAATTAAGAAGAACGAATCTGCTTCAGGGGTTAATTATTATCCGGTGTTATCGGTTATTCCGCAGAGAATAAACCATGAGCAGCGCCGCTGGGTTGAGCAGGCCATCAGGTCGCACGGCAGAACATGCCCCATACGTTCTGTTATTATCCCGGAGGGTACAGCGATTGCCCTGGCGCAGGGAACGACATTACCGACACTTATTTTCAGAAATATTTAAAGACCGGAAATACACGTAAACGCACCCTCGACAGAGAATGACATGATGCTTCCGCATCGGGCATTGCTTTGCCTCAAAATAAAAACCGAGAAACAGGAAATAGCCAGATGAAAAAAATGATGACAGTAAAAACAGTAATTTCTTCCGCCGTATTATTAGCTTTTCAGGCGACCGCAGCGACCTCTTATATGGAAGCCCGCAGCGACGCAATGGGGGGCACCGGCGTGGCATCAGCACACTACGGTACTGCAGCCCTGTCCAACCCGGCTCTGCTGACACATTTCGGTCCAACCGATGATTTCAGCCTCCTGCTGCCGTCAGTCGGCGCGCAAGTCTCTGATCCCGATAACACGGTGGACAAAGCGGATGATGTGAAAGATCTGTGGGACCGTTTTGATGCAGCAGTCGATAACCAGTCCGGCGTCAGCGAAAGCGCTGCGGCACTGAAAGATAAACTGCAGGATCTGAAAGATACTCATGCCAGTGGTCAGGTTGGTGCCTCAGTTGTGGCCACCGTGCCGAACCAGACCCTGCCGTTTGCTGTGGTTGTGAAGTCCTCTGGAACCGTATCTGTTGAGGGCAAGGTCAGTGACCATGATCTTAACTATCTGGACAACGTTGCTGACGGCACAATTCCCCCCGCAGCCGTGGACAAAGACTCCCTTACGTCAAAAGCTTATGGCCGCGCAGCAGTCATCACCGATGTGGGCGTGGCGATGGCACACGAGTTTGAAACTGCAGGCCAGAAGTGGTCACTTGGCGTAACCCCGAAATACCAGCGGACTTGACCTTTTCAACTACAACGTCTCCGTGCGTGATTTCGACAAGAACGACATCGACTCCGGTGATTACCGCAACACCAAAACCGGTTTTAACGCCGACGTCGGTCTGGCAACAAACCTGAACGATAACTGGACTCTCGGCCTTGCCGTTCAGAACATCATCCCCCGCTCTGTGGATACCAAAGAGATCAATGGCGAAAAAGAAACGTTCAAAGTCCGTCCTCAGGCCACAGCCGGTGCAGCATGGCATAACAGTTTCATCACGACAGCCCTGGATGTGGATCTGACAGAAGCCAGTGGTTTTACCAGCGACAAAAAACGACAGTTCGCAAGTCTGGGAGCAGAACTGAACGCCTGGAGCTGGATGCAGGTTCGCGCCGGTTATCGCCAGAACATGGTTTCTGGTGAAGGTAACGCCTTTACCGCGGGTCTCGGTTTCTCACCGTTCGACGTTGTTCATCTTGATGTTACAGGCATTGCCGGGACTGACCGCACTTACGGTGCCGTGGCGCAGCTGCAGTTTACCTTCTGATAATTTCAGGGAGACTTAGTAGCGGTTTTTTATGTTGAACTCAGGGCCGGTATTATCGCGCCCGGCGATACCCCGGCCCTGGACAATGGAATAAGTGAAACCACAGGCAAGCGAATTAGATCTAGCTAGCTAGAGCGCCAGCGCATCGTCTTTGTCTCATGCCTTCATGCATGTTGATTTCATACTGATACGTATTCTGGCTGCGGTCGGTGTAGCCGCCAGCTGTGGACGGTGACGACACCGGCCGGTAAGGTGCGCCGCCGGTGGCAAGGCTGTACTGCAACCCGTCGGTGTCCACGCCTGCGCCGCCGGTTGCCACCGGGTCGGGGGAAGGCACCTTGTCTTTCAGGCCGTCTGATTTGGTGTCGATAATGCCGAGTTTTTCCAGCACCCAGTCGATACCGCTGCGCAGCTGGTCAAGCGCATGGGTGGGAATTTTCAGCGCCTCAGCCAGCATGTTGCCGAATTTCTTACCCATATCACCGGCAGAAGCGAGTTCCGCCTGCGTGGATTTCACCGGCTCCAGCAGCTTGCCGAACCAGTCCCACAGCTCTTTAATTTTTCCACCGAGCCACTCAAAAGGCGGCTTCAGCGTGCCGAATGACTCGCCAATCGGCCCCATTGCGGCGGTAAAGCCTTCGGCGACACCGGCGATAAAAGCGCTGATGGGTTCCCAGTATTTGCGGATGAGCAGCGCACCGGCAACAATGGCCGCGCCCACGGCAACAACCGGCAGAGTAATCGCACCGATTGCGGCCACAATCGCGCCCCCTGCAACACTGAATACCGTTCCCAGCAGCCCGGCCCCGGCAATCAGCAGATTAACCCCGGCGATAACCGGCCAGGCAACCAGCCCGATGGCACCAATCGCACCGACCAGAATCAGGCCCGCCGTGGCGGCTTTGGCGATACCCGATGAAAGCGCTGGGTTGGCTTTTATCCAGCTGTCTATCTGTAGCAAAAACTTCGTAGTGTCCTGAGTCAGCGTGCGCAGGCTGGTGTCCAACTGGTCATAAAGATCGGTGCCGATAGCCTCATACGCCGATTGCAGTTCTTTGAAGTCACCGCCGAGGTTGTCCTGCTGCACGTTAACCAGCTTTGCCGTACTGCCGTCCGACTGCTGAAAGGTTTTGGTCAGCTTGTCCAGTTCACCACTGGAGGCAGCTTTCATCAGCGTCACCGCTGACGACGCGGCCTCTTCGCCAAAGATGGTTTTCAGGTACTCCGCCTGCTGCGCCGTGCCGAGCTTGTTTTTCTCAAAGGATTTCTGCATCTCTTTGAGCACGGTGAAAAACGGCCGCATGTTGCCTTTGCTGTCTGCGGTTTTGACACCCAGCTCCTGGATAGCTTTAAACGCCGCCCCGGTCGGTGCCTGCACGCGTAACAGCATGGCACGCACGCCGGTCCCGGCCATGCTGCCGGTGGTGCCGCTCTGCGCCAGCGCGCCAATCATCGCCGTGGTCTGCTCAACGCTGACGCCTGCATTTTTCGCCACCGGCGCGATGTAGGTCAGCGCATCGTTCAGCCCGTCAAAGTTGGCGGCGGTTTTGTTGAGCGTGGCCGAAATCACATCGCCCAGGTGGGCGACCTCACTGTTAGCCATGCCAAAGGCGTTTTTGGTACTCATCAGCAGCTGTGCACTTTCTTCCATCGTGCGGTTGTTCGCCAGCGACATATTCAGCGTCACCGGCGTGGCGGCTTTTATATCGTCTACGCTGCCGCCCGCTTTGGCGATGATAATCTGCGCCTGCGCGGCGTCGTTGGCTGAGGCGGCGGTGTTGTCGCCGATGCTGCGCGCCTGGGTTTTCAGTGACTGAAATTCGGGCGAGTTCTTATCGAAGGCCGTAGCGTTGCCTGTAGCGTGGAGTTTGCCAGGGCAAAGTCATAACCCGGACGCAGCACGGTCGATGCGGCCACCGCGCCGACCGTGGCGGCACCGATACCGGCCGCACCGGCGTTGCTAGCTAGCTAGATGCACCCGGCAGAGCAGGTTGCCGGATTCAGAATGATGGCTGAGGAAGGGAAAAGTGCCGCGCAGATCGGTGATTTGCTGGGGTATCAGACCCGTCATGTGCAGCGGATGCTGAAACTGGCCGGACTGGCCCCTGAACTCCTTGATGCACTGGCCAGAGATGAGATCACCACGGAACACTGTCAGGTACTGGCACTGGAGGACAGCCCGGCGCGGCAGATGCAGGTGTGGGAACAGGCCCGTCAGGCATACAGCAACGTGACGCCCGGCGTGCTGCGCCGTTATATCACGGAAAACGAGGTTTCCATCCTTAACAATGCCCGCTTTCAGTGGCTGGGTGAGGCGGCCTATGTTGACGGTGGTGGCGAGGTGCGTCGCGATCTGTTCAGCGAGGGGGAGGCCGGGTACGTGAATGCGGCCCTGCTGGAGCAGCTTGTATTGCAGAAACTGGAGGCGCATGCCCAGGCATTGTGTGAAGAAGAGGGCTGGGCATGGGCTGCGGGTCGTCTGTCAGTCCTTACGCGCTGGAGTGCGGATGCCGGTGAGTATGTTTTCCTTTCCCCGGATGCAGCGGCATTTACCGACGAGGAAGAGGCGCGTTACGACGACCTGCGACAGAGGGAGGATGAGGACGCCGCCGCAGAGATGGCGGCAATGGAAGATGCTGCTGAACGCCGGGCCTGGACTGAGGAACAGAAGGCCGTGGCGGGTGTGATTGTCAGTCTGGAGGGGGGCAATATTCAGGTTGTGCGCGGGATTGCCCGCCGTGCGGAGATGATGGTGGAAGAGGACGACACCGCGCCGGAAACGGCGGGAGGCGTTCAGGAAGGGAAAGACAGCGCGGAGACAAAAACCGGGATCGATGCGCTTCCTGCCTCTTTTGTGCTGGCGATGTCCGGGGAACGGACTCTGGCGGTACAGGCTGCCCTGAGCGATCAGCCACAGGTGGCACTGGCACTGCTGACCTGGACACTGTGCCGGAACTGTTTCACCCCCCGTTACGGTGTGAATCCGCTTGATGTCTGTCTGACCCCGTCTCAGCACAGGCTGGTATCCTCTGCGCTTTCCGGGAAAAGCGGGCGTGGTTTTCTGCATCTGGAGCAGCAACGGGAAGCCTGGCATGCGCAACTGCCGGAAGCGTGGAACACATCATTCAACTGGTTACTGGCGTGGCCGCAGGAAAGGGTGATTGCCCTGCTGGGATTCTGCGTGTCACAGGGCATCAATGGTATTCAGGAGCGCCAGTCCGGGCGGACCGGAAGCAGTCCTCTGGAAGGGCTGGAAACGGTGATGGGATTTGACCTGCGCGAGTGGTGGCAGCCCACGGCGACGGGATTCTTCTGCAAACTGAACAAGCGCCAGATTTCAGATGCGCTGTCGGAGGCCGGACTGAGTGATGCCGCGCGTGACGTGCTGGCGATGAAGCGCCGTGACGCTGCCGAACGTGCCGGTGCAGAGATGAGCACTAACCGCTGGGTACCCTCCTGGATGAAACCGGGAGTGGATGTATCGGGTGACAGTGTCACTGATAAAGCTGCGTAAGTTCAGGATGCCGTCCGGTTACGGGCGGCAAACCCCTTCCCGATCATCCGAAAGAGACTGTATATGACCACCAGTACTCAATTTTCCCCCGTTTCTGTCATGGAACTGGCCCGTGTGGCCGTCGATGGCGCTGCGTTTATTCACGCTGAGGAACTGAATAATGCAGACCGTGCCGCCCTGGCGGCAGAGGCGTTGTGCCTCTTTTCCACCCGTACCGGGCTGGCGCGCAGTGGTGAGGATGCCCGCACCGTGATCACCGATTTTCTGGCCGATCTGATGCACCTGTGCCGTGCAGTCGGCATTGAGCATGATGAACTGCCCGGACTGATGAGGGTTGCGGAAATGCATTTTGATGACGAAATCAACGAAGAGGGATGACACCCATCCTGACGCCGGTACGTCCGGCGTCATTTTCTGCTGATTTGAAAAAGGCCTCCTGCTGCCGTTCCGGCCGCGCGGCCCCGGCGGTTCGCCGGTGGCGACCGCAAAGGAAAGCCGGGTTCCCCGGCCTGCATACCACTCTCCCCCTTAACCTCCTGACAGGCGGAACGTCCGGAGCTGTTCCCTACGGTGCCCGTTCCTGTTCCGTATACAAGGGTGAAGGCTTTGCCCGTCGGCAAGCCGCCGCCCCTGCATCCGTCACTGGCGGAACGTGCGAACCGGGTCACAGCACCGGGTTCCGCCCTCCAGATGGAGGAATAAGGACACGGCAGAAAGGGCCACTGGCCCGTAACCCGAAGGAGAGAGTAGTGAATAAGATTAACAATGATGTGTACTGGTTTGAATTTCCGGCAATCCGTGGCCAGCAGGGCGGACGTGAACAGTATGTCCTGTTTGCTCCCATGAACATGCTACGCCGCATTCTGGCACCGGACGACGCCGGGGAGGTGATGTCCCGTTCACAGCGCGAACTGAACCAGACCCGTTCCCGCCGGATCACCAAATACCTGACCCACGGACACGATACCGGTGGTGATTTCATCCTTGGGACCCTCACCGGGAACATCAACAAACCCGTGGAATTCCGTGCCGCTGAGGGCGTTCAGGGGAACGTGGGACGTCTGTTTATCCCGATGGATGCAGACATCAAACTGTTTGATGGCCAACACCGCGCCCGTGGGATCATGGATTATATCGCGGCGCGTCCGGAGGCCTCCGATATGATCACCCTGCTGTTGACCACCGGACTGACGCTGGAAACCCGGCAGCAGTTTTTCTCGGACATTAACAACAATGCCAGTAAACCCGCCACGGCTATCTCGATGGCCTACAACCACAAAGACCCTCTGAACGATCTGGTCCGCCATATTGCGTCCAGTGTGGAGGCTCTGAGTCAACGCGTGGACTATGAACACAATGTTGTTCCGGCGAAAAGCGATCTGCTGGTCAGTTTCAAGGCTCTGCATGATGCCACACGGAAAATGACCGGACTACGCGCCGGTGATGCGGTTTCCGACAACGTGCGTCACGATGCCACGGAACTCTGGCGCTGCTGGGCAGAGGTATTACGCTGGGACTGGATCGGCGACCAGCTGGGAGCAGGTTATTACCGCAGTATCAGCATCGGGACGCACGGGGTGATGGTGAATGCTATCGGTCTGGCGACAGGGATGATGCTGGAACATCATTCTGCCGCGTCTGTTGTCGCGCAATTGCGCCAGCGCATGACGGAACTACCGGAGATCGACGTGGTGGAATATTTTCGTCATGTGCAGTGGGAAGGGATCTGCGTGGATGCAGAAACAGGTACAGTGAAGTGCGATGCCGCCGCCCAGAACCGGACAGCTACCCGACTGTTGTCGTTGTTTGGCCTGAATCCCGCACATCCCCATGCCTGGTTGCGTGAGGCGTGTGACGGGAGCGTCAGCGATGAACTGGTAGCCGAACTGGCCGCAAAAGTGGAGACCGTGGCCAGCGAAAAGGCCTGCGCTCCTGAACGGGTAAAAGCCGAAATTTCGGTGATGCTGGCCCGAAGCAACGGAGAGTTTTTGTCAACCCTGCGGAATATTCGCAAGCTACGTCAGTGGGTGGCGTCACTGGCCGGGTGACTGGTCCGGAGCCTGCCCGGTGGGGCAGGCTTATTTTCCCCCGGTGCCGTGCATATTTTCGAGCATCGAGATAATGGCGTCGCGGGGATGTTTGCGTGGTCGTCTTCGCCAGTCCGGCAGTAACTGTCGGGTGCTCAGGGCAAGGGTGGCCAGTTCTGTCTGCCGTGACACTTCCTGCGCATTCTCCCAGTCATGCCATGTCCGCAGACTGACGCCCATTTCTCTGGCTGCTTTCTCCCGTGACCAGCACATTCCCCTGCGCCAGAGTTTCAGTTCCCATCCGGTCATATTTATCTCATAAAAAAAGTGCAGGATCTGCACTTATTTTATCGTGAATAAATTTTTAAAAAGTTAGCAGATTCTGCACTTTTTTCYATATTAAGGATGCGCCCCTGTCTGACGCCTGCGGGGCGCACTGTTTTCTTTCCTGAGCCTGCGGCCATTCCGTACCGTGTGATGCAGCCGTTCGCCAGTGACCTGGTGGAAAGAGTGGGCGGATTTCCTGTCGCAGGTATCTCATCACAACGCCTCACTGGCTGGCAAGGGACGCAAGCTGGCCGTGGCCCCCCTGACAGCGCTCCCCGCCGTGCTGTTCCTCCTGTTGCGACACGAAGATCCGCAACTTTTTATCCACCAGGAGGACACTATGATGCAGCAAAATCACAACGATACGGCAGAAGGCGTGTTATCGCATGGCGCGCTCAGTGCAGACATTCAGCCGGACAGCGGGCAGGGTATGATCCCGTCCGTTTCGGTTGACCGTATTCTGGCGCACCGCCAGGCGGGAATGACGGCGCTGGAAAACGCCATGCAACTGCTGGCAGAGGACGAAAGCACAGTTCTCTGCTGCGGGATGCAGCCATGCCGGGGGGATGTCATTTCCGCGTCTGATGGAAAACGCCCTGTATCACTGCGGGGACAAAAGCCGGTGGCAGAAAATTATCCTGCGCGACGTTGACCGGGAGATCTGGCAGAAACTGATGCATGATTCCGGCATGCTTACCCTGATGAACACAGATCAGATCGATGCCTGGAATAAGTCGCTGTACAGCGATGATATGCCGGAGGCCACGCTGGAAAATGTGCTGGCTTCTTTCCGTCAGTTGCATGCCTCATCAGCGTCAATGTTTGAGCAGGGTATCGTGTCACTATTTGAAAAACTGTCGTGGGATTACAAAACCAATAATGTGCGGAAGTTTGGAAAGAAAATCATCATCAATACGCTGGTTGATGTCACCCGCTGGGGCGTCAGTGCTCATCAACGTGGTATCACCCGCCTCGATGATCTGAATAAAGCTTTCTGCTGGCTGGATAATAAACCCGTGCCCGATTTTCGTGACGGAGCCGGATGCCGTTTCCGGGATTTTGTGCATACACATCAGCTGAACGGTGAGGATTTTACGTCAGCATATTTTAGTCTGCGTTATTTCAAAAAAGGATCAGGGCATATCACCTTTCAGCGCATGGATCTGGTTGAAAAGATGAATGACATTCTGGCCTCTCATTATCCGGATGCGTTGCCTCCTGCATAAATCAGCTACCAGGCAGTCCGTCACAGGGCTGCCTGTTTATGTGTACGGATTATTTTCTCTTTTGCTGGCCGGACTGCGGCGCACGGTATTCCCGTCGTAACCTGCATCACTGATCCGACTGAAACAAGGTACGCACGGCTTACTCCCTGTTTCTGTCGGTCCCGCGATGCGAACGGTTGACGTGAATAACCTGAATGCGCCGCAGTCCGGAAATACTGACGGCATAAATCGTGATAACCGGAGAATATACAGATGGCCTTTTACCGCGTCAGCCCTGAACAGATTGCATCCATTTCCCGATATGCCTGCGATGTTGCGGGGATCATCAACCCAACGTTTGCCGTGGTGTTTTCCCGCGAACTGGCGAAAGTAAATGCGCAGTCTCTGGCCATATGGTCTGGCAATGAAGTGCATGCAGATGAAATCAGTAATGAGTTTATTGAAGATGCAGAATGTTTTGATGCTGCGCAGACGCTGGCCTTTATCTGTCACTATCGCTGGCAGGTTATGGAAGTACCCTTTTTCCCTTCCACGGTCACTGGCATTTTACTGGAGCAGATAGCCTCATACTGTCGGTGTGAAATTGTCCGGATGGCAGAGAATCAAAAAAATTGAACCAGAAGGAGAAACATTTGGCACAGATTGTGAAAAAGACAGGCGTTTTCTGATGAAAAAAGCTGATCCACTTTCCGACATGCTGATTGCCGGATTGAGTGGAAAACTCCGCTGGCAATGGGGAATGTAAATCAGGAAATCAGGAAGGACATCTGTGTCCTTCCTGAGACAACTACTGGTTTTCTGTCGTCGCCGGATTAGCCTGCTTCGGTGTGCGATTTTTTTTTATCTACTTTCTTCTTTTCCGCATCACGCATGATGTCCCGTAATGCCCTGTCACTAACCTCATAACCTGCTGTTTTAAGCGTCTCTTTGATGTCGGTCAGGGTATACCCTTTCGTTTTAACCAGTGCCAGCAGATCGTCACGGATCGCAGCCAAAAAATCCTGCTGCGTTTTTCTCTGCGGCGTTAAATCCGGCAATCCAGACAGCGCCTCTTTTGCCTTTACAATGTCATCATCGGAATAAAACGTTTTTTTACTCATCTGCACACCCCGGATAATCAAAAAATCCCGAAAATCATACCACTTATGCCAAAAAAATGGCAGTGCCCCGCACTGCCTATGCCGTCAAAAACGCCATAGGCGAAACCGATACTGACGTGTATAATGGCCAAAAAAAAGGACAGGATGTGCATTTGTAATACCGCGCACGCACGATATTACAAATGCCACCTGGTCAGGGCTTCGCCCCGACACCCCAGTAAGGAGTCAGCATGAGTGACAGAGCATCCCGAAGGGGAAGTGAAAAACGGCAGAAAACCGTAATAAAGACCCTGAGATTCACGCCGGATGAAATCGAAGATATTGAGACGCAGGCCACTGCTGCCGGACAAACTGTGTCGGCTTTTATCAGAAATGCAGCCCTGAAAAGAAAGGTGACCGCAAAAGCTGACGACACTTTTCTGACCGAACTTCTCCGGCTTGGACGACTGCAGAAACATCTTTTTGTGGAAGGGAAACGGGTGGGAGACAAGGAGTACTCAAAAGTCCTCGTCGCCATAACTGAGCTGTCAGAGACGCTCAGAAATCAACTGAAGAATAACGACTAATACGGAGAGACAAACAGCATTATGATCCCGGTCATTCCACCGAAACGGCAAGACGGAAAGTCCTCATTTGGGGACCTGGTGTCGTACGTTTCCGTGCGTGATGAGCCGAAAGATGATGATTTGCTGGAAGCGGTAAAGGCCTCCGGGATGAAACCGGACATGCCTCACCGCAGCCGTTTTTCCCGCCTTGTGGACTACGCCACAAAATTGCGTGATGAGTCTTTTGTTTCGCTCGTTGATGTGATGCCGGACGGCGGAGAGTGGGTGAATTTTTACGGCGTGACCTGCTTTCATAACTGCACGTCCATTGAAACGGCCGCAGAAGAGATGGAGTTTACTGCGCAGAAAGCTAAGTTTGCTCACGGTAACAGTGACCCTGTTTTTCACTACCTGCTCAGCTGGCAGTCACATGAAAGTCCGCGCCCGGAACAGATTTATGACTCTGTTCGTCATTCCCTGCGAAAACTTGGCATGACCGATCACCAGTTTGTCGCTGCCATTCACACTGACACGGATAACCTGCACGTTCACATCGCTGTAAACCGCGTACACCCGGAAACAGGCTACCTGAACCGACTGGCATTCAGCCAGGAGAAACTGAACAAAGCGTGTCGCGAACTGGAACTGAAGCACGGGTTTTCACCCGACAATGGTTGCTATGTTATCACTCCGGACAAACGTATTGTCCGCAGGACATCCGTAGAACGTGACAGACAGAGCGCATGGAAACGTGGCCGTCCGCAAAGTCTGAAAGAATACATTGCCGATACGGCGATTGCCGGACTACGGGAAGAGTCCGTTACTGACTGGCCGTCCCTGCATCAGCGCTTTGCGAAAGAAGGTCTCGTTCTGGTACAGGAAAAGGGTGAGCTGATGGTGAAAGATGCCTGGGAGCGTGAGCGTCCTGGTGTCACTCTGACGGCGTATGGCCCGGCATGGCGATCGGAAAAACTCATCCACAAACTGGGTGATTTCACACCGCCGGCGCAGGATATTTTTCATCAGGTGACGCAGGTTGGTCGCTATGATCCCGCGAAAGTCACCGCACCTTCACGCCCTGAAAAGATGACGGAAACGCAGAGTCTCTCAGACTTTGCCATTGCCAGACTGCGCGCACCGCTGATGGCGCTGGATCAGGATCCTGAGAAGCGGAATATACAGTCTGTGCATACGCTTCTTGCACAGTCAGGGCTGTATCTGCAGGAACAACACGGCAAACTGGTTATCTGTGACGGTTATGACAAAACGCGCACGCCGGTACGCGCAGAACGCGTCTGGCCAGCGCTGACAAAATCGGTCATGGAAAGTTATGAAGGGGGCTGGAAGCCTGTTCCTGTGGATATTTTCCAGCAGGTTACGCCGACAGAACGGTACGCCGGAGGTGGCCTGGAGGCTAAACCCGTCAGTGACCGTGAGTGGCGTAAACTGCGCACCGGCTCTGGTCCGCAGGGCGCACTCAAACGTGAGATTTTCTCGGATAAGGAAAGTCTGTGGGGGTATGCAATATCTCACTGCCGGCAGGAGATAGAAACGTTGATCAGCGGTGACGAATTTACCTGGTCACGCTGCCATGAGACTTTTGCGCGGCAGGGTCTGCTGCTGATGCGTGGGCATCAGGGGCTGGTCGTTATGGACGCGTATAATCATGACCAGACGCCGGTGAAAGCGAGTCATGTACATCCGGATCTGACGCTTGCAAGAGCGGAACCTCATGCGGGTGCGTTTGTTTCGGTGCCGGCAGATATCTTTGAACGGGTGCCTCCTGAAAGCCGGTATAACCCGGAACTGGCCGTGAGTGACCGTGATATTCCGGGCATGAAACGTGACCCTGAACTGCGTCGTCAGCGTCGAGAAGCCCGCGCCGCTGCGCGCGACGATCTGAAGGCGCGTTATGCAGCGTGGCGCGCAAACTGGCGTAAACCTGATCTGCATGGCCGGGAACGCTATCAGGACATTCACCAGATATGCCGCCGGCGTAAGGCGTATGTCCGGGCAACGTACCGTGATCCGTTGATCCGTAAGCTGCATTACCATATTGCGGAAGTGCAGCGTATGCAGGCGCTGATTGCGCTGAAGGATGCGATGAAATCTGAGCGTCTGGCACTGATTGGTGAGGGGAAATGGTACCCGCCGTCATACCGGCAGTGGGTGGAAGCTGAAGCGGTGAAAGGTGACAAGGCTGCGATATCGCAGCTGAGAGGATGGGATTACAGGGATCGCCGTGGTAATGCGGTCAAATCCACGACCGACAGCAGATGTGTTGTTATCTGTGAGCCAGGCGGAACGCCGGTATATTCCGGCGTCCCTGGCATGCAGGCTTCACTGAAGAAAAATGGTCGCGTCCAGTTCCGCGATCCGGAGACTGGCCGTCACATTTGCACCGACTACGGCGACAGGGTTATTTTCCGGAACACCGGCGATTACGATGCACTTAAGCAGGATATGATCAAAGTAGCGCCGGTTCTCTTCAGTCGTTCTCCGACCGTCGCGATGGCACCGGAAGGGAATAATGAACAGTTCAATACGGCATTTGCCAAAATGGTGGCATGGCATAATGTGAACCATCGCGATGAAGGAGAATACCAGGTCTCGCGGCCGGATGTAGACCAGTTGCGTGTTGAGCATGAGCAACAATTCACAATCATGCTGAATCAAAGCAACTATGATCCGGATGTCAAAGCTTCACATCAGAATACCTGGGAACCACCGACGCCCAGATAATCAGTGCCAGCACACCCTATTAAAGTTTCTTTTAACTAGTGCCTTCGTTATTAAAGAGTGCTTTAATAACTATCTGGCTTATTAAAAGGAGCTTTAATGAATCGAGTAACAGGCCGCTACATAACTACCCAAAGCCATCATGAGAAGGTGAATGCCTTTGTGCCATTTCCTCTGCCACCAACGAAACCAGAGCTGGAACCCCATGTATGGCAAGAACAAAACACGCGCGCTGAACTTGCTCTGGCCAGGCTTTCAGGTATGTCTGGTCTCGTCGCCTCGGGAGAGTGGCTCATTTACAGCGCCTTACGCCGCGAGGCATTGCTAACCTCACAACTGGAAGGGACACAAGCTACCCTGACAGACGTTTTTGATGAAGAAGCAGGTTTATCCGTTGCTAATGCAGATGATGTTGAAGAAGTCACACAATACCTGCAGGCGTTCCGGTATGTCCGGGAACAGATTAACTCTCCTGAAGGTCTTCCTGTATCGGTACGGTTGCTTACAGAAGCGCATAAGGTTCTTCTCAATGGAATTCGTGGCGCTAATAAACAACCCGGTAATATCAGAACCAGCCAGAACTGGATAGGTGGAACCCGTCCAGGTAATGCGGTCTATGTTCCTCCTCCCCCAGAAGAAGTAACAAACCTTCTGTCTGATCTGGAACTGTTTATTCACGACAAAAACCAGACGTTACCTCCCCTCGTTAAGATTGCCCTGGTGCACGCGCAATTCGAAACAATTCACCCCTTTCTGGATGGCAATGGGCGCATTGGCCGACTGCTTATTGCAATCCTGCTGGAAGAGTGGGGAGTCCTGCCTGAACCCCTTTTATATGTTTCCGGGTACCTGAAAAGCCATCAGGAAGAATATTACCGGTGTTTGTCTGAGATACGAAGTGATGGGAACTGGGAGCAATGGATTACCTTCTTCCTGGAAGGGGTTGAAATAGCAGCAGAGGAAGCTCAAAAGAGTATTATTCAGATAGCCTCTCTCATCGCCATGCACCGAAAGAGGCTACTTGCAAACGCCTCGACATCTTTGCCAACCATGCGTCTTTTTGAATTGCTGCCAGTTATGCCAAGATTAACAGTCGAACGTGCTCAGGCTGAGCTTTCAGTGACGTTTCCTACTGCCAGCGCTGCGATCAAGGTACTAGAAGCTACAGATATTCTTGTTGAAACGACGGGCAGAGCTCGCGGGAAAAGCTACGTCTATAAGGATTATGTCGACCTGTTGAGAAATGAGTGAGATCTGTTGCGACTTCAAAACTTTTGGAGTCGCCAGCAAGGATTTCTGTGCCTCGTCTTGGCATTTTCTTCGCCAATAAATTATGGGGCTCCCCCGTGGCATAGGCTATGCCCAGGAGATATGACTTGAAAATTGATGAGCAATTGTACAGGAAAACTATGTAACCTGTTTAGCCTGCAACTTTCATAACCGAACTGTACAAAAACAAAAAAGGACCGCTTTCGCGGCCTTTTTTTAATTGAATGCTATGCGTGGGACGACTTCCCATTCAGCATGGTCATTCTTTAAAACACATTTGTATTCCGAACCGTCATGTTTTATATGCAGTCCGACAGTATAGACTTTTTCGCCATCAGAGCAGGCATACGCCTTCTGCTGGTTCGTGAGGAGGATGTTGCGGATTTCAGTCAGCAGCGCCAAAGCATCAGTGTCAGCAACAGGCTGGGGCGCTGCAGCGGTAACGGCTGAAAAACCAAAAAGTGCGGCAAATATAAGCTTCTTCATTTCCTTTCTCGCTAGATCATTTTGATAATCGGTAGTTGTTCTTAAAACCTGGCAAATTTTTGAACCATCACTCTGGCCACTCCATATCAGGCTGTGTTGGATCTGTCTGTTTAGGGGAGATAAATGGCTCGTTTTGATACCGGGCTGGAGGAACATAGGCAGGTTGCGGGAGTGTCAGGTTCCTCAAAATAGCATCCGGTGCAGGCTGAATTTTTTCTGCGTTTACTTCCGTCGATTCCGGCTCAGGCTTACTGAGCGTGATGTACCGGATTGTACGTTCCTCCATCGTGGTGGTGCGGATGATATCCAGGGCTTCTTCCCACAGATTTTTTTCGCGGCCTGCAAAATCCATGTCATATGCTGTCAGCAGGTTGTGCGCCTCCTGCCGATTAGCCAGACGTTGCTGGAAGGTGTCTATCATTTTCCATGGAGCTGCAGACTGTTTTTTACGACGGCGTGACGGTTTTTCCGTCAGCACACCAATAATCCTGCTGACGTTCTCCGGCGTCGGGAGACGGCGTTGTGCCGTCCGGGGAACCAGTTTACGCAACTGCTCCAGTTTGGGCGGGTTAATCGTAATATAGCGGTTGATAACAAGAGGGTATTTGCAGGTTTTCTCCTTCGGTTCAATATAGAACGATGCCCCCGGAACCGGGTCCCCCTGAAACACGGTGTAGTTTTCCCCAGGCTGCAGCTTTATCAGATCCTGAACGTTGATTTTGTTCTCCATCTGAATATTGATATGGTCACCGTCAATCCAGGAGGTTCCGATAATCCCATCCCTGCGTTGCAGGTTGACCATGTTTGCCCGGGCTTCCTTGCCGGCGGCATTACTGATGGTCTGGGCTGTTTTGTCATCGCTGACGATTTTGCCAGCCACTTTGGTGCCGGCGTTCTGCATCAGCGTGGCGACGTTGGCGGCCGATGTCTGGGTTTCAATACGTTCCTGATCCTGCCCCATCATTATCAGCGCGAAATCCAGCGATCGAACCTGTGTGGCCTGAACGGCAATACGCTCTGTGTAAAATGCCCCGACTTCATCAAGGTAGCTGATGTAGGGATACGCCCCCTTGTACTTCGTTATCTCAAGCGCTTCCGAGTCCAGTCCTTCCAGCCTGTATCCGAGGTCGCGCGCCAGTATCATACTCTGCTGAGTGATAAACATGCGTCCCAGTGCAGAGGTGGTGTGTTGGGACGTGTTCATGGCCGGGATCAGCGTTAACAGGATACGGTCGCTGTGGATAGAATCGCGGATATCGATATCTCCCGCATCTTCCGCGAAGATATCGCCGAAGGTTTCCGTGAAGGTGCTGAATGTCTCCAGAAACTGCCCCGTCAGATAACTGTGTTGTTTGCGCGGCTCTTCCGTCCAGACCGACGGAGTACGGACAAGTGCCATGTCAAAACCCGGAACATCCACCAGGTAGTTATACAGTGGGGAGACAGCTTCTTCTGGCCACTGATCGTCCACGGCCCGGCAGTACAGCTCGGCCAGTTTCTCCAGTGGCATAAATTCGCGCAGCAGCTGCAGTGACATGGTTTTGTTTTCCCGGACACACCAGAACTTGGTGCCAAAAACCAGCGCCTTGTTCATTGCAATTGCCCTGGACTGCCATTCTCCACCCTGGACGTTCGTAGGCAGCATGGACTGCATGGTTTCAGCGATAAAGGCTTCTGTGCTGAGGCCAAAGGGGTTAAAGGTATTGGACTGTGGCCGGCTTTTATCGCCCTTGTGAATTATCTCACTGCGCGACATGCCGCCGGTCATGAAGTTAATGAACTCTACATCGTCTTCGCGGCCAAAACGGAGAGACAGGTACCAGACTGTCCGGGCCGTATCGTTCTGCGCCTTGCCATCGACAAAGGTGAAACCCCGGCCCCAGCAATACGAATTCAGCATCCAGGCATAGATGGTTTCTGTTTTCCCGCCACCGGTGCCGGCGAAGAACATGACGTGCCGTGTCAGGTCGTCCAGGGTCAGCCAGAGCTCGCGGCCGACGTCGTTAACTCGCTGGAAGCCGAGATAAAAAATTCCCCGCCCGATGCGTTCCTGTCTGGATTCATACTGGAAGAGGGAGGGGAAGGACGAAAGCAGACTACGCCGGACTTTGCGGTCTTCCGATGGATCCACTTTATTCAGATGCATGGGCATACGCATGGGCATGCGCCAGCGATGTGTACTGAAACTGATACTGGCTACGGTCACCAGTATCAGGCAAATCGGTGTAGACAGTGGCCAGATGAAACCTGCCACCACACTGCCCGCCATGATTACGGCATACAGCAGGTGATCGCGCAGCATCTCGAGCAGTGGAGAGCCCCAGGCGCTGCGGTTTATCATCGACTGGTTAACGGAGGGGGCTGCCATGGTTCACTCCTGAGTGTTAACGGTTTGCAGGAATCGATCGGCCTGTTCGGGAGGCATCGGGTCGGTGGTTTTCAGGAACAGGTCGATTTTGGCCGGTTCTGCCAGTAATCCGGTAGAGAGGTGGAAGCCCGTGTCGGTCAGTACCCATGGCGTACCTTCAAACCCGAACGCGCGGAAACCGAGGTCATTGACCGCGACGGCCGCTGCGGCTGCTTTTTCGCATTCCGGATCGATCGGCGCGCTGTTCTCATTGCCCGGCATAGCCATCCCTGCATCGGCCCGGAAAAGGTCCAGCCAGCCAGAAGCCCGTCTGGTCGGGTCTTTCTGACAGAGCAGGGGCACTATCTTCTTCACGGCATCCCCCCCGTCATTCACGACTGAGACCGGAAAAATAATCACGTTATATTCCTGTGCCAGCCGCTCTATTGCCGGCTCCGCGGCTCTGCAGACGCCGCACGTCGGATCGAGGAAGGCGAAAAGTGTCCTCTCATGACCAGAAGAGAGCGTGATCGTAAACATCCCGCGCGCCGCATTGCGTTTCAGTACGTCTGCCATCTGCAGGCGGGCAGCGGTTTGCGTGGAAACCTGTGGCGAGGTTTGAATGACCGGCGCTGCCGGAACGCTGGCCGGTGTCGCTGGGGTGGCTGGCGGTGCTGACGGCTGTAGCTAGCTAGCTAGTGGGGAAATAAGATGACCTTGAATGGCATTATAAAACAAATAGATAGATTAGACGATGAAAATGTTATCTATGTGAGAAGCCATGGAGCCCTGACTCAGAGGCCATTGTTGCAACAGAACCTGATGAGGGTGGCGTGCCGGATGAAGCAGCGAAAATAAATGCAGAATATTTTTTAGAAATATTCCTGGCTAATGAGTTTTTAGACGGTTGGTTATCAAATCCAGGTCAGGAACCATCAGTTAAAGATCAGTGTCTGCGCTTGATAAAATATACTGAAAATGATACCTGATGCTTAAAGAAGCCGGAAGTGATCTGAATGATTCTTCCGGCTTTTTTATTAGTCGCCGGTGGTCAGAGTAAGACAACCAACCTCCACCCGAACGGTAATACATGCAGATGTACAGGTTATCAATTTTGACTCAATTACAATACTATCGGATTAATCAAATGTATATGCTAGGTAAAAAAGATGCAGAAATAATGTTGTTGGAACTACTGAAAAGGACTTTAAAAAATCAGACTGATATTGATGAATTAATGGATTTAGCAAAAGCTAACGATAATTCTATTCCAATGAAAGGAATTAGACATAAATATGACAGCATGGAAAAAGATACATTAACTGAAAAAGATCGGGATGATCTTGATACCTTAATGCATTTTTATGGTCCATGATTTTATATCTGACTGATTTTAAATGAATAGCTGTTCCGAATGGTATATCCCTTTAAGGAAACTCTGCCTGGGTTGTGCTATCTGCTCAATAATCCGCAGTTCGCGGACACGGCCTGGAGCCGAGTAGAGGAGAAGGAAATCACCTTCCGTTACGATGCGCTGGGCATCTGCTGAGCATCGCGCTGGACAGCCTGACGGTGAGCGAATTCACCCGCGATACGCTGCACCGGGAGCTGAGCCGCAGCCAGGGCGGGCTGACGACGCGTACTGAGTATGACCGCCTGGGCCGTCTGGTGAAAAAGGATGTGTTTAACGGCGATGCGCAGCGTCCGGCCCCGCGCTGCTGGTCACGCCGTCGCGATTTTGACTACCGTAACAACCTTATCCGCGAAGAACGGGACGACAACCCGTTCAGCCAGACGCTGTGGCAGTATGACAGCGCGGGCCGCCTGCTGGGGCAGGAGGGCGTACAGCCGGGGAATGGTCAGTGGCGCTGGGACGCGGCGGGGAATCCACTGGAGCGCCATGCCGGTGCGGTGTCGTACAACCGGGTGACGCAGCTGAACGGCATCCGCTGGCAGTATGACGTGCATGGCCGCACCACGGAGAAGGACAACGGGCAGGTCCGCTGGCGCTACCGTTACGACGGTGAACATCGTCTGACGGAGGTGCTGAGCGAACCGTACGACCGCAACCGGCCGCCGGTGCGGGTGAGTTTTCAGTATGACCCGCTGGGCCGCCGTATCAGCAAAACGCGGCAGCCGCTGGTGCAGGGCAGGCCGGGCGGGAAGGCGGTGACCACGCGCTTCGTCTGGGAAGGCTTCCGCCTGTTGCAGGAGATTCAGGATGGCGTGCCGCTGACGTATGTGTACAGCGGGGCACAGAGCTTTGAGCCGCTGGCGCGTATCGACGGCGTGGACAGCCCGGAAATATTCTGGTTCCACTGCGCGGCAAACGGCATGCCGGAGCGGCTGACGGACCGCGAAGGCCGCATCAGCTGGGAAGGAGTTAACGGCGCGTGGGGCAAACTGCTGCGTGAGTCGGCCCTCCAGACCCCCGGCTTCGCGCAGAACCTGCGGATGCAGGGCCAGTACCTGGACCGGGAAACAGGACTGCACTACAATCTGTTCCGGTATTACGATCCGGACAGCGGACGGTTTACGCAGCAGGACCCGATAGGGCTGGCGGGTGGGTTAAACCTTTACGCTTATGCGCCGAATGCGTTCACATGGATAGATCCGCTGGGATTATATAAAGGTGAAGGGGAGCGTGGATTAGGGAAATATCATGTGTTCCATGAGCATACTTTGAACCCTTCAGAATATGAGTTGTCGGATGCTGAACATTTTAGAAGAGGGAATCAATCTGTATATGAACGTTTAAATGCAGATGCAGAGTTTAAACGTGAAATGCAAACGAAATATCCTGATCTTATTGAACATGTTCAACCTAACTCTAAAGGAAAGTTTAGTAAATATTCTCCTCCAGATATGACGTGGCATCATGAAAATAAAAGCGGAGTACTCAGCTTGGTTGATTACGATGATCATCGGTCATATCACAAAATCTACCATCCAGATGGTTCAGGTGGTCGTAAAAAATGGGGTGGTGGTTCTACGTGTCGCTGAAAAAAAGAGTGATCTATGAAGACGATTAAAGGCTTTGACGGTTTGTTATCTGTATATAAAGATTTACCTAAAGTGGGCGGCTTTTATGTGGATGAAGATTTTCTTAGTAAGAAATCCATAATCGAAAGTGCTAATTATTATCTTGCTGAGTCAGCCGAGGAGGATGATGATATGGAGGATGATTATAAAACATGGCTAGAATACCCGACATTTAAAGCTATTATCCAAAATAAGTTAGAGCACCATCCAAAATCAAGTAAAGATGAGTTATTAAATGCAGTTATTTATTATCTTGAAAACGATGATTTCTTAGATTAAAAAATTAAGCCGGAAGCGATTTGAATGATCCTTCCGGTTTTTTACTTCAGCCGCCCGCTGTTAGAATAAGACAACCCGTCTCCACCCTGAAGGTGACCACCTGCCCGGTCTCAAACCCCGCTTCAGCCAGCCATTTGCCCGCGATGCTGACCTGCGGCGTGCTGCGGTCACCGTATTATGGACGATAGCACACAATGCTGCGTCCCTCTGTAAAAGATATCCTGGGTGTAACACCGGTGAATGGTGATGGAAGTTTCGTAGGGTTTAGTTTTATTAATTTTTCGAGATATTAAAATGAGTTTTATTAAAAAAGTATCACTTGTCTCCATAATGGAAAGCTCAACAAAGTTGAACTCAAATTGACAGTTAGTGAAAAATGTATATTGGAAGTTGACATTCCATTCAATAATAACTTTATCGTTGAAGCTGATGATTTTTATGAGTGTTTCCGCAAATTAAGAGAGATGGATAAGTCGATAACGTATTATTGCAAAGGTGCCAGGCTCAATGTACTTCCATCAAGAATGGCCAGACAAATGACAATGGGTATGAGTGCATATGAGACGACACGTGGAAAGCCAGCTCGTAAAGAAGATTTGGTTGATATATTCGATTATGAAGATCAGGGGCTGGTTTTAGATCCTGAGCGACAGGATGAATATCAAAAGGAGTGGTTCTTGTCTCTCAAACACTAAGAACAAACCTCATTATATTGAACGGATGAGTTTCTTTAGGTGAAAATAGAATGATTGACCTGAGAGAGGAATACTCTACTATAGCGTGTTATGTCCGGAGAAATTACATTGAAAATTTCCCCGAAAAATTTCCAATAGATAAGATAAGTCGGGGGGTATTCCAACTCGATTATCAATCCTGGCTTAATGAAATAAAGCCTCTTCCTCAATGGTTATCATTAACGTTTCCTCTGGTAGACGACGTTATTCTGTATGATCGTGCTAAAGGGGCTTTAGTTGGTTTAGCTGTTGCAGATGCTGTGGGTACGACACTTGAGTTCCAGCAGCGTGATCAATATCAAATTGATGATATGGTGGGTGGTGGGCCATTTGGATTGCGGGTGGGAGAATGGACCGATGATACATCAATGGCGCTTTGTCTGGCTGAAACTTATCTTTTTAAAAATCGACTGGATTTAACTGATTTTCGAAATCGTTTAGTTAACTGGTACAGATATGGTGTCAACAGTGTCAATGGTATTTGTTTTGATATTGGTAATACGACACGATATGCTCTCGAACAATTTCTTCAGCAAGGCGATGATTGGTTTGGTAATGTTGATCCTGAAACCGCTGGCAACGCGTCTATTATTCGTCTTTCACCTTCGGTTATTTTTCAACGCCATTCTTTGATTCATGCACTTTACGATGCAGAACAACAAGGACGGGCTACACATGGCGCAGTCGAATCCGGAGATTGTAGCCGATTACTTGGTCTTATCCTTTACTGGCTTTTAAATGGAGCTGATAAGCAGCAGGCTTTATCAGCTCATGTTTGCCCTTTCAATGCACGAACTGCACTAATAAATGCCGGAGAGTATAAACACAAAGATCGCAATCAAATTCGGTCAAGCGGTTACGTGATTGATACACTTGAAGCTGCACTTTGGGCGGTCTGGCATACTGATAATTTTCGCGATGCCATCCTGCTGGCAACTAATCTTGCAGATGATGCAGATAGTGTGGCGGCTACAGCGGGTCAAATTGCTGGTGCATTATATGGTTATTCATCAATTCCAGAAGAATGGCGTAAAAAACTGGCAGAAGAGCAGCGTATCGCAAAGATGGCCGAAAATCTCTTTATACTTGCGCCGTCTTATTTATAAGACGAACGCTTAGAATATATTCATCATTGTAAATATCATTCAGCATTAGCGGAAATCATACCTTTTTATTTTCCCTTTTATATCGGGTAAAGAGCTAATGGATATTATCATATTCTCATGATGAGTTTTGTCATTTATATATGCCTGAAAGGGAACAGAGATTAATGCCTTCCTTAATAAAATATACAACCAGTTTTTTAAGCAGAGCCTGACCCATGGATAACCGCGCAGCCCGGCAGGGCGATGAGATCATTCATTCCAGCATCCTGGCGGATATTACCAGCATTGTCGCGGAGGGCGTGACCTATGCGGCAATGGGGGCGATTGTCGCGGGGGCGGCCACCTTTGCCGGGCCGGTTCTCGGCATCGGTGCACTGACTGCACTCGGCAGCAGCTGCCTGCTGAGCGGGATTGTAGCGGGGGTGGCCGCCAATGCCACCGGTCTGAGCAGCAAAATCAGCGCGGGTGCGGACGAAATCGGCAACTTTCTGTTCCCGCCGTCCCCGTCCGGGGTGATCATCAGCGGCTCTGACGATGTGATCATCAATGGCCTTGCCGCTGCGCGGGCTGCCGGAACCCTGACTTCCGGCGATACTCCCGCGCCGGAACCGCAGTCGCCTGCCAGTTTTGCCGATTACGGTGGCATGCTGCTGGCGGCGGCAGAGCAGTTCGGCAGCGCCATGTGGCAGCCCGGCGTGGCGTCTGCCGCTGCGGGTACCTCGCCGCTGATGCAGGACAAAGTGCTGTGTGAAAAGCACAGCGGGCCGCAGTTTCTGGCGGAAGGTTCGAAAAGCGTCTTTATCAATGGTCAGCCTGCCGTGCGGGCAAAGGACCGTACCACCTGCGAAGCCACCATCAGCGACGATGTCTCACCCGATGTCATCATCGGCGGCGAAACGCTGACGGTACGCGATATCAAAAGCGGTAAACAACCCGGCCTGGCGCTGGCGATGATCGGGCTGTCGCTGATCCGCGGTCGTCCGTCGCAGATCCTGAAAAATATGCCCTGTGCGCTGGCGATGGCCGGGGGCGGTATGCTGGCGGACATGGCGATCAACGCCGTGTTCTCCTCGCTCCACCCGGTGCACGCCGCCACGGGCGTGAAAGTCCTGAACGACGCCGCCGAGCGCGACTTTGTCCTGCCGGGACGCTTCCCGCTGCGCTGGCAGCGCAGCTACAACAGCCTGACACAACGCGCCGGGCTGTACGGCACCGGCTGGGCCACGGTGTTTGACAGCTACCTGATGCTGGAAGGGGAACAGGCTACCTGGTTTGATGACAGCGGCCGCGAGCTGACGTTTACTCTGCCCGGAGATCAGGAGGTGCTTTACAGCATCAGCGAAGGGCTGATGATCCGCCGGAATGCGCAGGGTGATATCGCCATTGCCGACGATGATGGTGCCGTCTGGCGGCTGTACAAACCCACAGCGGAAGACCCGCAGCAGCTGCGGCTGGCCTCGCTGAGCGATGAGTATGGTAACGCGCTGGAAACGGGGTGGGATGCGCAGGGACGTCTGGTGCGTATCCATGATGAGCCGCTGGCGATTGATGTGGCGCTGCATTATGACGATCCACGTCATCCGCAGCGGGTCACCTCCGCACACCACTTTGATGGTGARCGGCACTGGCCGCTGATGCACTGGACATATGATGCACAGGGGCAGCTGGCTGACGTCACCGATGCGGCGGGCGTGGTCACCCGTCGTTTCCGCTACAACGCAGACGGGCTGATGACCTGGCATCAGCTGGCGGGTGGTGCAGCATACGAATACCGTTGGGAAAAGTTCGATCACTGGCGCGTGGTGGAAATCCGCAGCAGCAGCGGTGACGGCTGCCGCATGCATTACGATCTGGCTGCCGGGATCACCCGTGTTTCAACCTGTGACGGACAGCAGCGGGAACATCACTGGAACGCACAGGGGCTGATTACCTGCTTTATCGATGAGCGCGGCGAAAAATGGCGCTATGAGTGGAATGAACACGAGCTGCTGACGCGGCGTATCGACCCGCTCGGCCATGCGGTGAGCTTTGCCTATGATGACTGTGGCAACCGCGTGGAGGAACAGGACGCGGACGGCGGCGCACAGGCGGTGCAGTGGCTGCCGCATCGTGCACTTCCGGTGGCGGTCACCGCGCCGGGCGGCAGCGTGACGCAGTATTTTTACGACAGCCATCACGGGCTGGAACGGGTGGTGGATGCGCTGGGTCAGAGCACGTTTTACCGGCGTGATGAATACGGGCTGGTGACGGAGGAGCAGGACGCGGCGGGTAATATTTACCACCGTGGCTACAACGATGCCGGTCAGGTGATCCGCGAGACCGACTGTTCGGGGCGGACCACGCGCTACCGCTACCATGCGCGGGGCTGGCTGAGCAGCGTTATCACCCCGGATGGTGAAGAGACGCGTTATGAATACGATGCCGCCGGTCGTCCGCAGCGGCTGGAGCGCGCGGAAGGCTGGGAAGAGAACCTGAGCTGGAACGGGGAAGGATTACCCGTTGCCTGGCACGCCGCCGACGGCCAGCGCAGCCTGTTTCGCTATGATAGCCAGGGCCGCCTGATTGCCACGCGCAACGCGCAGGGCGAGGAAGTGCAGCGCAGCTGGGACAGCCGCAGCCGCATGACGACGCTGACCAATGAAAACGGTGAAAGCTACCGTTTTGAGTGGGGAGCGGACTCGCTGCTGCTGGCTGAGACTGGCCTGGATGGCGTGGCGACGCGTTATGAGTACGATGCGGCGGGGCAGACGCGCTCGCGTACTTTTGCCGCCGGGCACCCGGCCGCCATCACGCACCGGTTCAGCTGGAGTCCGGCGGGGCAGCTGCTGGACCGGACCACCCCGGAAGGCCAGACGCGCTACCGCTACACGCCGGAGGGTCAGCTGGCCCGCATCACCCGGCATCTGCCGCTGTCGGACACGGCCTGGAGCCGCCAGGCGGAGCAGGAAATCACCTTCCGCTACGATGCGCTGGGGCGGGTGACGGAGGAACAGGGCGGACAGGGCCGTCTGGCGTGGCAGTATGATGCGCTGGGCAACTGCACCGCGCTGACGCTGCCGGACGGACGCCAGATGAAGCAGCTGTACTACGGCAGCGGGCATCTGCTGAGCATCGCGCTGGACAGCCTGACGGTGAGCGAATTCACCCGCGATACGCTGCACCGGGAGCTGAGCCGCAGCCAGGGCGGGCTGACGACGCGTACTGAGTATGACCGCCTGGGCCGTCTGGTGAAAAAGGATGTGTTTAACGGCGATGCGCAGCGTCCGGCCCCGCGCTGCTGGTCACGCCGTCGCGATTTTGACTACCGTAACAACCTTATCCGCGAAGAACGGGACGACAACCCGTTCAGCCAGACGCTGTGGCAGTATGACAGCGCGGGCCGCCTGCTGGGGCAGGAGGGCGTGCAGCCGGGGAATGGTCAGTGGCGCTGGGACGCGGCGGGGAATCCACTGGAGCGCCATGCCGGTGCGGTGTCGTGCAACCGGGTGACGCAGCTGAACGGCATCCGCTGGCAGTATGACGTGCATGGCCGCACCACGGAGAAGGACAACGGGCAGGTCCGCTGGCGCTACCGTTACGACGGTGAACATCGTCTGACGGAGGTGCTGAGCGAACCGTACGACCGCAACCGGCCAGCGGTGCGGGTGAGTTTTCAGTATGACCCGCTGGGCCGCCGTATCAGCAAAACGCGGCAGCCGCTGGTGCAGGGCAGGCCGGGCGGGAAGGCGGTGACCACGCGCTTCGTCTGGGAAGGCTTCCGCCTGTTGCAGGAGATTCAGGATGACGTGCCGCTGACGTATGTGTACAGCGGGGCACAGAGCTTTGAGCCGCTGGCGCGTATCGACGGCGTGGACAGCCCGGAGATATTCTGGTTCCACTGCGCGGCAAACGGCATGCCGGAGCGGCTGACGGACCGCGAAGGGCGTATCAGCTGGGAAGGGGTGAACGGCGCGTGGGGCAAACTGCTGCGTGAGTCGGCCCTCCAGACCCCCGGCTTCGCGCAGAACCTGCGGATGCAGGGCCAGTACCTGGACCGGGAAACGGGACTGCACTACAATCTGTTCCGGTATTACGATCCGGACAGCGGACGGTTTACGCAGCAGGACCCGATAGGGCTGGCGGGTGGGCTGAACCTTTACGCTTATGCGCCGAATGCATTCAGCTGGATCGATCCGCTGGGTCTGAGCAGATGTTCTTCAGGTAGAACATTAACGGTTAATAAGCCCAAAATCTTGAGCAGCCCAAACTTAACAAGTGCTGAAAGAAGTTATCTCGAAAGACAATTCATGAAGAAACAAAACTCCCTTAATCGTGCAGCGCAACGGGGAGAGTTAGTATGGTCACCAGGAACACATGATGTGAGAATTTCATCAGTGCAAAGTTCCTACAGGCAAGCAGTTTCGGCACGGTATGAAAGAATGTTTGGGAAGTCTCCGGATTTAACAACTTTGAATGCAGATCATCCTGTAGATTTAATCGTCGGTGGTTCACCAACGCAAAGATTACAAATGCTCAATGAGTCTATAAACAAAAGTGTTGGTAGCTCTTTGAAAAATGCAGGTAGAAAAGCGGGTCTTCAACCGGGAGACACGATTAGCGAAATAATATTCCAGTAGAGGTGATTATGAAAAAGCGTTTTTCTTTTACAACGGATACCGCGACGTTGTCTGTTTTTGATTTGGCTTCTCTGAAGCACCGAGTTAATGATGATCCTGACTGGTGGAGTATCCCTGATGATGAGATAGATGAAATAAACAAAGGGAATGTTATATTTTTAAATCTCGGTAGTGACGGTGATTATACGGTTGAAATTCATGATGATCTTAACGAAGGATATAGAGCATTATCCTTAAAAGTTCCAGCTGGAAGAGTTTTTATTGGTGCTGGAGAGGATACTAGTGGTGGAGATCTTGAACCGGATGGGTCAGATTATATGTCAGGTGTTTTTTTAGAGTTTTCTCCTGGAGCCTATGAGGTTAAGTTTAAAAAAGAACAACATAATATAAAGTTGTCATTTGCTAAGTCTGAGGGTGGAGTTAATAATATTACTGACTTGGTTAGGTTGTAATATACTGAAGAATAAAATTCAAAGCTGGATAGTTTATATGAAGTTAACTTAGAAAGGACCTGTAAATAAATCCGGAAGCATACTCAAAGGTGATTCCGGTTTTTTATTTTAGCCACTTAAGTCAGGATGAGACAACCCACCACCAATAAAATTTATCATCCTGATGGTACTGGTGGGCGTAATAAATGAGGTGGCGTAACTAAATGCCGAAAATGAGGTGTTAAATGATTGTTATTTCTGGCTTTGATGAGTTGCTGAAAAAATCCAATGAATTACCTGATGTTGGTTGGTTATATGTTGAAGGATCTTTTGATTTAGAATCAAGAAATGATATAGAAAATGGGAAATATTACATAGCTGAGAATGAAGACGAAGAAATGGACTTCGAACAAAATTATGGAACCTTTTTAGAAGCACCAATTTTTAAAGATGTTATCGAAAATAAATTAAATCATCACCCTGGGTCATCCAAAGATGATCTGTTTGATGCAGTTGTTTATTATCTTGAGAAAGATGATTTCTTAGATTGATAAATAAAATAAATATGGATTGTAAGGTTATTTCTTGTTTAATTATATCCTTCCGTTTGCTCACGGCCTGTAAGACTTTTGGATGCCATTTTTCTATTTAAAAGCTACAGTCTAATCGGAATGCATTGGGTAAGAGGTCATCTTGTGACCTGTATACCATACTTTGGTCAAGGAACAATCACCATGGCCGATGGATACACCACCTTTAGATGCGACTCTTATTCCAAGAACAAAATTAAAAATGGCAGTATCACTAGGCCAACCCGCCACTAGACCAGGTGGATTTGCTACATTTGATGAAATACCTGATGTGTTCTATGTACGCAATAACCTTGCAGTTAAAAACGAATGGAAGCCAGACATTGATCGAGTAATCACTTATGAAGTTAAAAAGCCATTGCCAGTGAAAATAGGTGCAGTTGGCCCCAAGTAGATAAAGGTACTGGTTCTTATCTTCCGGGGGGAGGCTCTCAGGTTGAAATGGCTATTGCACCAAAAGACCGCATGAATTACCTGAATGTTATTGATGAAAATCCCATCAAACCATAGGTTTGATTTTTCGCTAGTTGCAGAATGATAGAAAAATTTGAGATTGAGAAAGATAACGATAACCTTAGATGGTTTTGTAATAAAACTGCGATTTTGCGGGCGGTAAGTAACTTAGATCAAGCTATGGTTGATGAAAGTCGACAGTTAGTATTTGTATTGAGCGGACCACAAGAGCTTCCAACAGAACTGAAAATATTGGATGAAGCAGGGATGGAAGTATTTTCTTGTTCACCACCCCAGGGTTCAGATTTTTACTATTTAACAAAAACCCCCGCACGGAATGTCCTGATAATATGTGTATTTGATGAAAAGCCAGAGGGTTGGCATGACTGGCATTATTCTTTTGATTTATAAAATATGCGATTACTTAGGGAGCTAGCTAGCTAGCTCACCACGCTGGAACGTCAGGGTGCCCGTAACCAGGATAACCAGCTGCAGCAGAAATCCGGCAACCAGGACCAGGGGTTCAGCCAGATGAATCAGACGCAATCCTCCGGAGCACAGTGATATGAAACGCTCTTTTCTCCGCGGTCGTACGGGCCGCATTGTCCTGATGGTTACCGCCTTACTGCTTATAACCGTGGCCATGTTCGCACTGGCCTCTGTGTTTATGGCATACGACCCGGACGGCCACCTGACCCGACGCTGGCTGCATGACAGCCGATGGGCACTGTTTGCCTGGCGGCTGCTCATGTATGCCGGCATCGCGGTAGCCTGGCGGATGAAGGTCCGGCCGCAGATGCTGGCGCGCTGGCCGGAAGTCCGGAGTCGCCTGCCGCGCACGGAGCTGCTCAGTGTGTTGTTTATCGCGGCCACGGAGTTTGTGGCCTGGGCAGGCGTAGTGTGAGGAGAGGACAATGACTGCGAACAGTTTTCTGGAGTATTTTCTCATCCTGTTCGGCTGGGTGATGAACAACGCCATGTGGACCATCCTCGGCAATACGGGGCTTTTTGCCCTGCCTCTGGTCTTTAAGGTGATGGGTGTGTGGCTGAAAGTTCGGGAGGAAGGGGCGGACGAAGGCAACAAAGGACTGCTGGCACTGCCCCGTATCGAGCATGCCATCTACGTCTCCTTTGTCGTGATGCTGTTCTGCTGCATTCCGCTGCTGCCGGTGGATATCAGTACCATTAAATTTGACAGTTCACGGGCAAAACAGTGCGGGGTCAGTGTTCCCACACCGCAGAACTCCGGTTACAGCGGACTGGTGAACGACTTTGACGGCCGCACGGCCGAGGTGCCCATCTGGTGGTATCTGCTGCACATGATGTCGAAGGGCACCACTCAGGCGATGATTGCGTCCATCCCCTGCGGCACGCAGCTGCGCCAGATGCGGTTTGACGTGCAGAACACGAAACTGCGTGATCCGGTACTGCTACAGGAAGTGCAGGACTTTGCCGATCAGTGTTACTCCCGGGCGTACTTCCGTCTCAAAAACAGCAACAGCCAGCTCAGCGATGCCACCATCAACTCGGTGGGCTGGATAGGCAGCGACTATTTTCTGAATACGTCCGGCTATTACGATTATTACACCGCCACCACACCGAGGAGTCAGTGGCCGTATGACAGTACGCGTGACAGTGGCTACCCGAATACCGGTCAGGGAGGCTATCCCACCTGTAAAACGTGGTGGTCAGATAGCTCCTCTGGGCTGCGCAAACGGGTGCTGGCCAGCTTTGGTGACAACACGCGTAAGGAGATGCAGCGATCATTTCCGGGGACTCAATGGGAAGAGGTAGCCCTGCGCTGGCTGGTCAGCCCCCGAAATGCCGGCCTCTCCGGAGACGGAACGACGTATGCTGTGGGAAGTTCTGATAATGTGACCGGCGTTGTCGGTAATGTGACACGACTGACATCCACCATCGGGCTTGGCCTCAAGCAGGCAGAAGCGCTGCCGGGCTTTGATGCGCTGAAACAGGCCCTGCCGATGATTCAGGCGCTGCTGCAGATGATGATTATCACGGTGATCCCGGTGCTGATGATGTTCAGTGCCTATGAGCCCAAAACGGTGGTGACCATATCATTTGCACTGTTTGCGCTGCAGTTCATCACATTCTGGTGGGAACTTGCCGGGTGGCTTGATGACCGTCTGATCTCCATCCTCTACGACAATATGGCACAGCAGGGGCTTACCAGCAGTTCTGTGCCGTTCGCTAACTTCATGAGCTCAACCAACGACGGCTGGATCATGAACCTGGTGTTGGGAATGATGTATGTGGTGTTTCCGGCATTCTGGGTGGGAATGCTGGGATGGGCAGGAGCTAGGATTGGCGGAGTCATAGATTCAGCGATGTCGGCTGCCTCTAAAATGCCGCAGAAAGCTGGAAGTGATGGGACAAAAGCAGCAACTGACACAGTAAAAAAAGTAGCTTCAAAGGGGGCGAGTTAACCTGAGAAGGTTAGGCCAACTTATAGTAACCAGTTGGCCTAATCTTTTATTCCATTACGATAATACCCATAACCTTGCGTACCATTCATCCAGCCATCTACATCATCTGAATTCAGCTCATCATAAACGTCATCAATCTCGCTATGATTGCCAGACTTATTTGAGTTAGACACTATTGATGCGACAACTTTTAGAATCGATGAACCACACTCATTGGTTGCACTAGAGAATGCAACAGGTTCTGGCGCTTTACGTTTCAGCTTAGCTTCGTCATAAACGATGTCACGACGTTTACCAGCGAACCGGGCCAGGGTGGTGCTCAAATCATCGGCATCGAATCCATTGTTACTCATACTATGGTTCCTTGCTCTTTGGATGTCTCATATGTTGGGTTTTGCAACCACTCATAACGTTGAGACCAGGTTACTAAATTTCAGAAGAACTGGCAAATTATTGAGCAATCGAGCACGCCTTTTCTCCTCATACCCGATTACGTTGAAAAGGGAGTAACTTCACCAGACTCATTCCGCCAGTCCTTCACTGACTTTGACTTTAAATCCGCGTAAACATCTTCCATGCGGTTAACTGTGATGACGGTGATAACAACATTGACTTCTCAATCGTCACTTTCCACACCCTGGTAAACCAGCCTGAATCCATATGTCGCGATAGTGAGAAAACCTTATGAACGCAACCATGAATAGTGCGTTTTTGAGCGTTACTCGTTTGTCATCGTCCGTGTGAAATATGAATCCGCAACAGCATTTATATAATGAGGATTGTGTAGCACATTGTCACGGGTCAGGTCGGGAGGTATTAAAAAGGTTTTGGCCAGAATGATAACCTTCGGGACAATGTATCAAAGTCACAGCTAAACATCTTACCGACAGAATTACCCCGCTCCTGGTATGTTGACAGGGGAGTTTGATGATCTGTTTTACAGGCATAAATAATCACGTTGCCACTGGGCGTTATGCAGTGAAGAACGCTTTTAAAAAGCGAGTGTAATAAATATGAGAATGGAGAGGAAACGTCAGGGGGAATATGATAATTAATGACCAGCCAGCCAGCCAGCCAGCCAGCCAGCCGTTGTCGTTAAGACGGTCAGCACAGGAATGTAAAAAACTCCGTTTTGCCTGTAGGGGAGTCATGGCGTCGTCTGAATAAAGATCTGAAAATATAATGTCATATCGGTCCTTGTTTTTGCGATTCATAAAATCATTCGCGTCCTGAATATAGTAATGAGTTTGGGTATTGTCAGGTAGTGACAAATAGTCTTTTGCAACACGCATTACCGCTTCGGAAGTTCTACAACATCAAGGACGGTTTCATTATTACAGGCATTGATTGCACGAACCAGACAACCGCCTCCGAGTCCTAATACAAGTACTTTTTCAATAGTGGTAAAACTGAGGGACATTAACATCGCTCTGATGTATTGGTGAACAGGCACCAGCGGCGAAGCCTTAAGTATTTTGCTTTGTTCATAAATCATATCAAAGGTTAAAATGAAATGGTTGCGACTTTCAATAACGATAACATTTCCGTACTCATCCTCCAGTTGAACCAGTCTTTTCCCGGAGATACGGAAAGGCGAATTTAGTTTAACGGGATCTGAAATAGACATTAATTTTGTTCCAAAACGTTAAAGATAATGGCCTGAGAGGCTGGCAGGATTATTACATGAACGTGCGACTGGTTTACTCAGTATGTAAATGTTGATAATACGTCCTTCGTTAACTTTCCACTGTGCAGATATTAAATCTCATTTTTGCCACTTTAACATGTTGGGTCTTTTTTCTCATCTGAAAAACAGCCTTAAACCAGGGTGAGTTTCCGGTTTTGATGAACCACTTGAAAAGTGATCCCGACACGATCTACTATCTGCATCGTTGTAACGTTGCGTAAAAGCAACATGCCAATGTCCCGGCAATCTGAGAGGGACGCCTTCGGGTGATTGCATGCCAAAACCGTCATGACCTGAGAGACGGTGCCTTCGGGCGGTAAACCCGTTAGCCTTTGAAAATGGGGATCGCCGTAATAGCGATAAAGGATATTCCTTCACTAAATAACTGTCTCTGACAGTCTTACTGCAGACTTTCTGGTCTGTCTTCTTCGTTTCGTCTCGATTCTTTGACGACTGCATCCGTTGCAAACTTTGCGGAGTGGGTATGACCATTTGGAACATTTGGGCATCTTCCACGACTGCATTGAGAGCAGAGGAGCGCGGCGTCACTTGCGTTCGAGTGAAACGAGTACCAAGTGACGCGCGCAGCGCACAACTGGCAGAGCTGACGCACTGCCGTTTCAACAACTCTTTTACCAACTGACCAACACGTACTTAAAGGTTTTAAGGGCCTTAAAAACGTACATCATTCACTTTTTGTTCATTTATCAACCAAACGTTTTACCCATAAAAACGGGTCAGGACTTCATTCAGAGAGGAGAAAAATCGACACGATATCGATGGCGACACCAGTCAACATACTGGTGTGTGGAAGCAGACTGATTCATTTCAGCCCGGTGAAAACCGCGAACAGGTCAGAGACCTGGGGAGCTTCGCAATAACTCAACATTTCGCCGCCCCGATGCACAGATATCTGTCGAGACGCAGGAAGCGCAACCGTAAACCGTGCCGTCGGGGTGAAATTCATCGTCTGTAGCTGTGGCGCAGTCGGTGTCAGTGCTTTTCCGTTCACACAGACGGAAAAGCAATGACACCTGTTTAAATGGAGGGTTGACTATGGCAAAACTAAATAAGAATTTTAAAACGCTTGCCCGACAGGCTGGGGGAAGTTTTAAAACTGTTTCTGACCGTATGAAAATTGCGGACAGGTTCGCTGAACGTTTATTAAAACTGAACGTACAGATTAGAGATATTAAGAACATCAGGACCGGGCATATTGAGTTGTATATGAAAAGCCGCCTTTCCGAAGAGATTTCCAGACGTACACTTCAGAATGAAATGTCGGCTATCCGGGCTTTATTACGGGTTGCAGGAAAAACATTTATGGCTAATCCGGCTCACGAAAAACTGAGTAACCAGGCTCTTGGTATTTCAGAAACCAGCCGGGACGGAACAAAGGTTGCCATTCCCGATACTTATTTCAGGCAGGTACTGACGAGTGTGGAAAAAAAGGATGAAGGTGTTTCCTGTGCATTGAGGTTATCCCGGTTACTGGGTTTACGAACGGAAGAAACAGTACAGTCCGCGAAATCATTACGAACCTGGCAAAAAAACTTGCTCAATGGTGACGTAAAAGTACGCGTTGTCTTCGGGACAAAAGGAGGACGTCCCAGAGATACGACAGTGTTAGATCGTGAGGCAACGCTTTCCGCAATTAATACCGCGTTGAAATATCTGGACAAAAATAACGGAAAGTTAATCGACAAGCCTTCATTACATACCGCTATCGAACGTTATCGCAATATAGTTCGTGAAGCCGGATTAACAGGGAAATATGCACCCCATAGTTTGCGTTATGCCTACTCTGTTGATGTTATGAATCATCATATGAAAAACGGTTTCAGTAAAGAAGAGGCGCAGGCTCTTGCATCAATGGATTTGGGGCATGGGGATGGCAGGGGGCATTATGTGGCTCGTGTGTATAATAAGGTTGAGAGTAATGAGTGAAAAAGTTTTTGTTTTTGTCAACAATTTGGTTACTGGACGTGTATTTTTGAAACTGAGACACAGAATTGCACGTATTATCGACAGGGGGTACTACGAAGTGGCCTGCTCACAGGAGGCTCATGCGCATTACGGCGATAAGTTCACCCAAACTGATGCGTTTCTGTATTTCATACATGGCGCACTTTCTGAAATTTTCAGTGAAATCTAAGTGAAAGGGGAGGCGATTATGACCCATGAAAATATGATCCTGTGTTCTGGTCATTTTAAACAGGACACTTTTTCTCACGGGATATTTTCAGCCGTAGTGGCATTTCCGTTGAGGACTTCCTCTCCCTGGCTTACACCACAATATGGGAAGAACTTTGCGCTGACACTATTGCCGGAGGTGCGGGAATTGTGTACGCTTAATTTGCTAACGTTGTCTCTGACAACTGCCAATGCCTGAGTGATTTGAGACAGGCGCCTTCGGGTAATCACATGCCAATGCCATCATAACCTGAGAGATGGCGCTTTCGGGCGGATCAAACCTGTTAACCTTTGCAAACAGGGATCTGGTAACCAGATTAAGGTCCATTCAACTAATCTTCTGAATTTTCATCCCACGGGACAACGCTTCCCGTATCGGGTGGTTGTTTCCCTGAATCCCGGAGAGGCAACCATGCATTTACTCGGTTTTATTCATTCTTTTTCCATCGTTGCTGAACGCACACTGCGTTCATGTGCACCCCGCTCACGGCTGTCAGAGTGGTTTTTCTGGTTCAGAGCTGACGCGTGCCAGAGCCTTTATTCTGCTCGAAGATGAAGCGGAAGCAAAGATGCTCACTGAGTGCAGCGTTTACCATGCCGCTTATTTCTTCGGAGACCGTCAGTACCACGGTATGAAGAAACGCTGGCCCCGTGTATTACTCACTTATTTAACCAGAATCGGACTGGAGCTTGATGCCACCCAGTGGCAGGAAGGATGCCATAACGGTTTCCGGGAAGCGCGGCAGTCTCAGGCAGGTACGTTTGTACCCTGCTCATCAACCTTTGATTACGTCTGACTGAGTCAGGCATTCATCTCACCCGACGGGGACCTGCTCCCTCCCGGGCGGGTTTCCTTCACAGGAACCCGATCATGCCTTTATCACACTCATTGTTTGATTATTACGAGTCTCACTATGCCAGCGAGCAGATCGCTCACAAAATCACGCTGGCAAAAGCGGAAGGCAAGCTGCTGAGTATCGCAGCGCTTCGCCGCCTTGACCTTAATACCGGGACAGATGAAGACGGCTTTCCTTTTTACGTCTGGGATATAGCTTCTGTTGCCCGGGAACTGGCTGAACTGCGAGTCCGAAAACTTATACCGGTCTCATGGGAGGCATTCTTTAACGACCTTTGCCGCATGGCAGAATGTATTGATAAAGAAGCCTGGACGTATTTCTACAAAAGCGCAGTCGAAGACGAAGAGTGGTTTCTGACTATGGAAAACAGCGAAGCTGATTTCTGAGGTGATGCGCTGAACCCGTATGGGGATTTTCTCCATACGGAGACAAATCCTCTTATTTTACTGAAGAGGATTTACCTGTGAATACACTGACATTTGATTCTTTATTACTCGTTAAACATAACAGCAACGAATGGCACCGGATGTGGAGTAAACTGGCAAAGCATAAGTCAAACCGTTCACTTCAGGACCCTACTGTTGCTGATAATGATGGTGAAGTCTGGCAGTACATGGAGACAGTGGAAAAACGCGTTCTGTGGTCTGGAAAACGCTGCATCCATCGTTTCCGTCATCGTTATCACCCAGCCTGCGGTTGCGCCATGAGAATTAACATTCCTGCCAGCCGTACCTTTAACCCGGACGATCCGGATAACGCTTTTTATCATCACTTTGGTTAGTCATTAACCAAACGCTGGCGTCACTCATGACAAAGGCTTAAACCCATGCGGGGACAACCTCCCTGCATCTGCGGTGACGGTTTTCTCCGCATTTATTCAGGAGAAAACCATGAACAGTATAATGCTGTTACTTATCACCCGTACCACCCGCCTGCTCAGTTGCCTTTCAGAGGCAATGCGGCAGCGACAGGCTGAATGGTTCACCAACCGCAGCGGCCACAGCAGTTTCCGTGCGGAGGTCGTCCAGTCTGATGGCGGTTTTACCGCCATCATTTCGCGCAGAACGGGTTACAGTTCACGCGACTGGCAGTATCAGCAACTGGCCAGCGCCGGTCAGTTTGCCACTGCCCGTAAGGCTTTACGGGCCGGACGGCAGATGGCACAGCAGATGGCCGGGCTGCGTTACCGCTTCAACTGAATCTCGTTTACTGATTAACACTTCCCGGAGGGACCTTCCCTCCCGGGGAGGTTTCCTCTTTATCGTTACCCGGAGGGAACATGATCCGTTTTACATCAACAGAACTTCGCCCGCTGCTCACTCAGAACCTGGGTATGCAGCGACCGCTGATACTTGAAAAGACCCTGGGGATTTATATCCGCATACCGGATGATAGACGTCCGGGGGAGTGGCTGAAAGCCTGGGCTGTCGGCTGCAATCCGTCAAAAGATGCAGACTGGTCAGCACTTGCCGATGCGTTGATTCCTGACAGGGAATTCTCATTTAAAACCTTTATGGCGCAGAGCATGTTCGATGCTGTGCTGAATGACCATCACGACCTGCTCATGAAGCCCGTTATCAGTGACCTGAATAATGCACTGACTGTTCATAAGGAAACGCCTCCGCCACTTAAGGTGTATGTGCCGGTGGGCGAATACCGTGACCGGATTCAGTGGCTGTACGACCAGTCGTTACGCCACTTCCACGCCTGCGTGGGGGATTCTGAACGTCTCAGCTGGCGCGCACAGGCATGGCGTGTGCTGGACCAGGTGATACGCCTGGACTCAAAACGGGCGAAGCCGGGTGACCGCGAGATGTTTGACCGTGCGGTCGGGAGCGTACGTGACCGTATCCATTCGGTGATGTCCGACGGCTCCTTACGTTATTACTGATTTTTCCACTCACCGGTGGCGCATCGTCCGCCACCGGGCAGGGATGCGCCCCGCACTCAGAGGCTGCATCCCATGAAGACAACCACCGGCCGGCGTAAAGCGGCGGCAGTGCATACTCCCGACCTGTATCAGCAGGTCACTGACAAAATCATTCTGGCGCTCGAAAACGGCGTACCGCCCTGGCGGCGCCCGTGGCGTGCTGCTCAGAATGTGCACGGCAGCAGCCTGCCGGTCAACGCCGTCACCGGCCGTACCTACAGCGGTATTAACGTTCCGCTGCTGTGGATGGCCGCTGAAGAACACGGGTACACGTCCGACCGCTGGCTGACCTTCCGCCAGGCGAAAGATGCCGGCGGTTACGTCAGGAAGAATGAGACCAGCGCGCTGGCCATCATCTACAAACCGTTTGAGAAACAGGCCAGGGACAGCAGCAATAATCTGCTGTTCCGTGACGGCGAACCGGTCATGGAGCAACTGGCCATGCTGAAGCAGTTGCAGTTGTTCAACGTTGCCCAGTGCGACGGACTGCCCGAATCCGTGCAGGGTGAACAGCCCGACACGGTGGAGGCAGAACGGCCCTCTGAACTCAGTGCAGCTCAACTGCATCAGACTCGGCAGATACTCAGCGCCACTGGCGTTGGCTGCGACCATCGCCGGCAGGACCGCGCGTATTACCGGCCGGGTGCCGACTGCATCGTGATACCGGCGGTGTCACAGTTCCGGACAGAAGCGGACTACTGGTCCACGCTGCTGCACGAGCTGGTGCACGCCACCGGCCACAGCAGCCGCCTGAACCGGGAAGGCATCACCTCGTCATCGCGACAGTTCGGTGACCCTGTGTATGCATTCGAAGAGCTGATAGCGGAGACCGGCAGTGCCTTTCTCTGTGCGGAACTCGGTATCACCGGCGACGTGCAGCATGAGAGCTACCTGGCCGGCTGGCTGAAAGCCCTTCGTGAAGACAAAAAAGCGATTTTCCGCGCCTGCCGGTTCGCCCGGGAAGCCTCGGAATATTTACTTGAGCCCCTGAACCGGAATACGGAACAGGCGGCATAACCTGACCCGGCGGCCACGGCCGCCATCATCCCCCTGAGGGCATCTTCCTCAGGGAGATGCCCTCTTTTCGTTTTAACCGACAAGAGGAGTTTCACAATGTTTTCATGGTGCCATAACCGTCTGGAAATCACCGGTAAATCCGTCTGCCTCGATGTGATGCAGCCCTGGATTACCGGCACTGAAAAACCGCTTTACCGCCACGCTATCCGGCAGGCGATAAAGCTGTTTCTCGCCGGTTGTGCCGGCATACTGAAGCCCGTCAGGGCAGTGGAGTACGCCCCGTATCCGATGCTGACTGCATCCGGTACGGGCGCGCAGACCTCCTCCAACCAGGCGTTCCAGCACTTTATCGAGCTGCTGGAGCAGGATGCGTGGCTTGATAGCAGGACGCTCTCCCGCATGGAGAAAATCAGGCTGCAGTCCGGCATCGGTGCGCTGAAATGGGAAGCCATTCCCTTTGCAGCACGGCAGATAATGGCGCAGCTGATGGCCGTACATTATGCCGACTGGTTTGGCGTTGCCGGCGCTGGTGGTCCGTTTGACCCGCAGGAACGCTGGGAATGGCTCAGCATCATGCCGGAGACCACCTGTCCCTGTGACATGCTGATGGTGATGCCGTCACGTCTGGCCACCGAGCTCAGTGGCGAAAGTGGTCTGTTCACCGGGCTGTGCACTACGACTGAACTTTACATGCAGCTCTTTGGCATGGCGTTTCCGGCGGGTCATCAGTCCCTCTGGAGCCGCGATGAAGTGGGTTCACTCACGCTGAACTTCACATCGCCCTGGTATCCGCCGTCAGGTGAGGTCATGGGGCAAATGTCACAGCTGTTTGACTGTGAAATCCGTCACTACTGGATTTCACCGGATGACAGTACGTCAGGCTATAACTGCTTTGACCGGGGTGACCACGTAGACAGTGGTCCGTACTCGGCTGAGGCGCTGCGGCAGTCAGCAGCCAGCGAGGGGGCCCGTATGTTCCTGGTCACGCCGGAAACGGCCGCTGTCCCTGTTACCACCCGTGCGCACTACGGCAGTATCCGCGCATAGCAATGACACAAAGCCGGTTTATCCGGCTTCACTGACCGGCCACAGCGAAAGCTGTGGCCGTTTTTTCACCCTGAAGGGAACACAGTGTCCCTCCGGGTGCGTGTTCTCTGTATCTGAGGTCGCACGCATGAAAAATGTCATCAACCACGAAAAAGCCTTTCTTTCACTCTTCAGTCAGATGGCCCGTTACCATCGCCGGCATCAGGTATTTGAGGACTTCATCAGCTGCAGCGTCATCGCACTGGAGAATCGGCTGCAGTTCTGTGAAAAGCGCGAGCAGAAGTATCTGCGCATCGTGTCCCGGTTCGAAAAGCCCGACGTGGAGAACATGGCGCATCTGCTGGCGCATGTGGTCAGCGGGCTGGAGGAGGAGCCTGGCGATTTTCTCGGGCGGGTCTTTATGCAGCTTGAGATGGGGGATAAATACCGCGGTCAGTTTTTCACACCGTGGCCGGTTGGCAGGATGATGGCGCAGCTGCAGCTCGGTAACGTTGATGAACAATTCAGGGATAAGCCATTTATCAGTAAGCGTCACATATAGACCGTGTTATCGCTCACTCAGAGGTGTATCAGCTCAGACTTAAACTAACAGCGAAAATCGGACTTTCGGCTCTGGGAACACTTTTTAGCGGGATTTACCGAATTTTTGTTAGCGGCACAGAATGGATAACTGTGTCATCGATCTCGTAAAGCTTCCGTGCTGCACGGATTGAGAATGGATTATCGATTTTCTTAATTGTCTTTATCTCCCATGCCAGCAACCCGTCTTCATAATAAGATGCACACGCTTGAGGAATATCCTCCCGTCTAAACTCTCTGATTTCCCCAAAAGTAATGACGGCTACGGCCCTGCCTAATTCCTCTTGACCATCTGCTGTAAGGAAGTGCTCATTTTCAACCAGTAATATCTCTTCCCCGGCCTGAACTTCAGGATGCCATCGCCTTATTTCTAGCGTTTTCAGACCATTTGCGATTTGTGTTCCGGCTGGGCGAACTATAGAAAGTGCTTTCATTAGGATCTCCTTTATACCGACATTAGATTACCGTGATTAACTCAATAGTATCAGCTGCTTCCGAAACTGACACAAAGCAATCTGGCATACAAATGTATAAGGGAAACAATGCGCGCACAGCAGACATTTCAGTCATGACAGCTGAGTGTTTCCAATAGAGTGAACACAACTTTCCGGTAACGAACTTAATCTATCTCTATCGTTTGCGTCAATCAGCGCCAGTTGCAGATGACACTCGATAAAGTTCGCTTTAAGTGCGCTGTAACGATGAGTATCGTTCTTGCAGAGCAATGCTGCCATCCAGTTTGCTAATATCTGAATCAATAAACTTTCAGCTTCAAACATTTCAGGCCATTTCTCATCGTATGGCACGACAACTATTTTCCGCATAAATACGCTCTCCTTTGCGCTGTGTTCTCGAAAATAACATGTCGGCAACGAACCTACGCAGCTCCTTCTGCTGGTGTGCCCTGATGGAAAACCAAAGTCCACTGATCCCCCTCAGAGCGAAGCCAGCATGATGAACGAAGGGATTCACGGCTGCCGTCTGTATAAATTGTTCTGTAGTGAAGTATGGCACAGCCTTCTCCCAGGGCGGTAAGCCGGAAATTACTGCTGAGAATGGGCGATATAGTTTTCTCGCTTAACAGAGATGCTATCGTCTCCGCACGGTCAACCATCACTCCTGAACGTGTGATTTCCCGGAACTCAGGATGGAGGAGTCGCTCAAGCCATTTCCTGTCATTCCGCCTTGAATGATGAAGGGTACATTCGAGCACTTTTAGCTTTTCCAGGAGCATTGCTTTCATCCTCATTAAATCCTGACTGTAACATCATTGACAAAATTAGCCTTGTGACAAAAGGCCAGCCTCTGGCACAAAATAGTTAATTGCAGGGCTGCTAAGTCTGCTTTGAGCGCAGGCTGTGTGAAAACTCATAGCTTTAAGTAGCCTAACAATATTTCTCATCTGTGTTTTGAGAATATTGTTTAAGTTGACGAGGTAATCTGTGATTTTATTCGGGTGTATCAGAAGTTTTTATTGCGGGGAAGAGCCTGATATTTGTTACTGGAGGATAAAACGGCCGGAACCGTTAGCCGTATTGTTCCTGAAGCTGAAATATAAATCCTCTAGTACCCCATATCGATATCATCCTTTTCAGGTTATAAGCCAATATATGTAGACTCATTTCCGTACTGACATTTTTAAATTTCCGCATCAGAAAGTGCGTTGCACCCATCCACATTTTAATTGTCCCAAACGGATGTTCTACCGTTTGTCAACAGCAGTCGAACTTTGACCCACCTTTGTTTAACAACAGCAGTTGTAATTTGACCCACCTGATCACTCAGGATTAGATTCCGTTATCAGTCCTGCCTTACGTTTCTGTTTCAGTCGATAGCTCTCTCCTTTTATCTGCACTACGTGTGAGTGGTGTAGGATCCTGTCCAGCATCGCTGATGTCAGAGCGGCATCACCTGCGAACGTCTGATCCCACTGACCGAACGGCAGGTTCGACGTCAGGATCGTGGCACTTTTTTCGTAGCGTTTCGCCACCACCTGGAAGAACAGTTTCGCTTCTTCCTGACTGAACGGCAGATAGCCTATTTCGTCTATGATGAGCAGGCGGGGTGTCAGTACGCCCCGGTGAAGCGTGTTTTTATAGCGCCCCTGTCGCTGCGCCGTTGACAGCTGCAGTAGCAGGTCGGCGGCGCTGGTAAATCGCACCTTGATACCAGCCCGCACAGCTTCATAGCCCAGCGCGATAGCCAGATGTGTTTTGCCCACGCCTGATGGTCCCAGCTGCACCACGTTTTCTCCCCGCTCGATGAAGCTCAGTGAGCGCAGCGACTGCAGCTGCTTCTGTGGTGCGCCGGTCGCGAAGGTAAAGTCATATTCCTCGAAGGTCTTCACCGCCGGGAACGCCGCCATTCGCGTATACATTGCCTGTTTTCGCTGATGACGCGCCAGCTTCTCGTCCTGCAGAAGATGCTCAAGGAAGTCCAGATAACTCCATTCCTGGCTGACGGCCTGCTGGCTCAGCGCGTGCGCCGAGCCGACAAGACTTTCCAGCTGCAGCTGTTCTGCCAGCGACGCCAGGCGCTGATGCTGTATCTCTGTCATTAAGCGGCTCCCGGGCAGAACATGTCATAGATAGAGAGCGGATGATGCAGCGGATTACGGTCGAAGAGCTGGATGTCTTCTTTGATCAGCAACTGATCCACCGGCTTATCTGGCGGAAGCGCCAGCATGGATTGTTGCTCTTCCAGCCAGCGGTCGCAGGGTCGGCAGTGGATGGTCTGGTGCTCACGACTGTTGGCTACCTCGCTGAGCCAGCGGCGGCCTTCACGATTGGCGGTTTCAACGTCCAGCACAACGCCGGCAGGCCTGAGCCGCGTCATCAGCGGGATGTAGAAGCTCTGGCGGGTGTAGCCTACCATGCGTTCAACTTTGCCCTTTGTCTGCGCCCGGAACGGTCGGCACAGGCGCGGTGTGAAGCCCATTTCTTTGGCGAACTGCCAGAGGGAAGGATGGAAGCGATGCTGACCAGTCTGATAAGCATCGCGCTGCAGTACAACCGTCTTCATGTTGTCGTACAGCACTTCCTGTGGAACACCGCCGAAGAACCGGAAGGCGTTGCGGTGACAGCTTTCCATCGTCTCGTATCGCATATTGTCCGTGAACTCGATGTAAAGCATCCTGCTGTATCCCAGCACGGCAACAAAGACGTGCAGCGGGGTATGCCCGCAGCGCATCGTCCCCCAGTCGACCTGCATCTGGCGTCCCGGCTCGGTTTCGAAGCGCACAGCCTGCTCAGCTGTTACAGGTGGATGCTCTGCACGGAGGAAGTAACGCAGCAGCGTCAGGGAACCCCGATAGCCACGTTCACATATTTCGCGATAAACGACCGTCGCTGACAGTCGGTAAGGGTGAGCCTCTGCAAGTCGCTTCCTGATGTAGTCACGATGCGGATCGAGCAGACTGGCCGCTTTAGGGTGTGGCGAATAAACCGGCTCCGCCTTCTGATTTTTGAGATATTTTCGAACGGTATTGCGGGATACACCCAGATGGGAGGCAATGGTGCGAATGCTCATCCCCTGTTTGTGAAGAATATGAATTTCCATAACAGCCTCGAAAGTAACCATACGCTCTCCCTTTCAGAGAGAGCAGCTTAACCCCAGGGTCAAAATTCAGCTGCTGGGGTGGGTCACTATTCCATTGCTGCTAACACCCGTAATTGCTACAGTGTAACTTCCATCCAGACGACGACGCATTGCCAGCCCTGGAATACTCAGGCAGCCTTTGGTTATTTCTGCTGCCACGGTGGTCTTGAATGCTGTACCCAGTATGTTGGCGCTCGGTAGCTCAATCCCATAACGTGTGCCGAAACGCGAACTCCACGCCTCACCAGAGCAGATGACCCGACTAGTTTTGACCAGGCCGCGCTCCGTCCAGACTCTTGATACGCGTCCGCCACTGATGTCCATTCCTTGCACCGAGCAACGCTGTTGAATATTAGCTCCGTGTTTTTGCGCCCCCATTGCCAGTACAGGAACTGCCTGTGATGGCTCTGCCCGACCATCAGTTGGCGACCAGACGCCACCGATCCACGCTGTTTTGCCACCAACACGTTCCAGTTCTTCTTTTGCCGAAAGCAACTAACTGTGAAATCTAATATTTTTCGCCTGCTGGCCCCAGTTCTCCCATTTTGCAAGCTCTTCTGTGCTAGAGGTACCGTACAGTATGCCGGTACATCGGAAGCCTAAATCTTTGCCAATCTCATCACTCAGCTCAGACCAACGTTGCAGGCTGTGCATGGCCATTGGAAGTTCGTAAATGTCGCGGTTTTGTTGGCGAACCCAGCCCCAGTTCCGGCTGGATTGCTCACATCCCATCCCCCCTTTTTCGAACAGCGCTACTGATACACCGCGCTTCGCCAGTTCATAAGCAACCGACGTACCGATGATCCCTCCGCCGATCACGATCACATCAGCCTGTTCAGGAAAGGTCGGACTGTCTGGCACTGCATCAACCTTTACGCGCATAAATCGTCCCCTACATAGCACGTTCAAAATTGGTGAGCTGACTTAATATGCATTATCCATAGTACCTGTGCATTTTTGTTAGTATGATTAAAAAATTCTATGAATCAGCGAGCTAATGAACTGAAAACTGTCTCCGGGATATAAGGTAGTGCTATCGCCTGCAAGCTCAAGAGTCAGTTCTCCGCTCATCAGCAACCCGGCTTTTTCACCCAGCCCCAATAACATTTCTTCCGAGCGCAAACCTAGTGGAATCACAATAAACATAAATTGAATATCGTGTTCACCTGCCGGTGACAGCATCATTTTGGCAATGCCACGCTTACCCACGTAAAAATGTGGGCGTCCAGCACTACGTCGGACAAAATGCTCGATGCCATGTAGAGAAGGAGCCGTTTCCTCAAGAAATGCGGTGAGAGGGACTTTTAGTACCAGCCTCAATTGTTCTAATACCAGAATGGTAAGGTTAGTCAGATTACGTTCAATCTGGCTGATTGCTCCCGCTGAAACGTTAGCTAACGCAGCCAGTTCATTGATGGTCATGTTCCGCGCTTTGCGAATTTGCCGTAAGCGCGAACCAATATCCTTCTCCGGCGATTCATGAACACTTACTTCGGCAGTCTATTTGTTCATTCCATTTCCCATACAAAGCTTATGGCATACTCCATTTAGCTTTCAGCTTATCCAGAGAACCATCCGCTTTCATAGCTGTCAGCGCTGAATCAATTTTTGCCAGTAATGCTTCATTACCTTTTTTCACACCAAATGCAATCGGCGAGACGGATTCCGGCTTATATCCTTCTACAACATGCATACCCTTGAGGTCCCCCACATTTTCCTGAGCCTTCAGTATTGGGTAATCATTTAATCCCGCAGCTATACGACCAAGCGCCAGGTCACGCGTCATGTCTGCCGGGCTGTCATATACTTTAACGTCTTTTGCAATGCCGCTTTTCATCAAACTTTGCGTGTAATCGGTTCCGGCCATGCTTCCCACCACCTCTCCTTTGAGATCCTGCCATGAGGAGTAAGTTTTGTGGTTATCATCACGAACTACCAGCCCGGCACCAAAAGCAGTAACCGGCTGTGAAAACGAAATGCGCTTTGCCCGTTCCGTTGTCGGTGTCATACCTGCAACAATGACGTCAATTTTACCGGCAATTACCGACTTAATCAGTGTGGCAAAAGGTACGGCGGTATAGTTGATATCAAGATTTTCCCGTTTTGCTACTTCATGTGCGACATCCGGCATGAAGCCCTCAATCTTGCCAGTTTTCGTATCGAGAAAAGTCGTTGGTGCGCTGGAAGGAGGCGATCCCGCTGTCAGGCTGGCAGCGTAAGAGACAAAGCTGGCGCTCATCATTAAACCAAAGATTGCATTACGGCCGAGCGAAGAAACGTTAAAAGGTGAAGTAAACATAGACCACTTCTGATAGCGATGAATAAAACGATGCAGACATCTTTCACTAGAATGAAAACAAGCCCTGACTTGTCAATTAAAAAATCTATAAAATCCGAAAAAAGCAACATCGAGATTACTTATTACTTTACAATAAGTTAATTAATTATTGCCTTTCTTTATTACGAAAATAAGTAAATCCTATGTTTGTCAAAGACAAAGTCATTGACAGCTTCCTGACGTGTGATCATTTTAATGAAATCAATTCCCCACATACAGGAGCACGAGATGGACTGGAGTAGCATTCTGAACTATTTACCTTTTCTCCTGAAAGGGGCGGAAATGACGATTATCATCACGATTTTTTCTCTGATTATCAGTGCTCCACTGGGATTTTTATTTGCGGCAGGGGAAATGTATCCGTGGAAAATTATTTCCTGGCCAGTTTCGGCGATAATAAATATCACTCGCGGATTGCCAATGATCGTGGTTTTGTTTTATATATACTTCGTTTTTCCCGAAATAGGCATCACCCTCACCTCATTTCAAGCCAGCATCATCGGCATCGCCTTCTGCTTCTCCACCTATATTGCCGAAATATTCCGAGCGGGCATTGAATCGGTTGATCATGGTCAGTTAGAAGCTGCACGATCTATGGGCATGAGTTTTGAAAAAGCAATGCGACGGGTGATTTTACCGCAGGCATTCCATGTGGCACTTCCGCCGTATAGTAACAAGCTTGTCGTCTAATCAATCAATATCAGGATCAGATGGGTCTTTGTCGTCTTCGTAGTCATCTGTTGACGCTACAACATGTTGCAAGACATCGTCTTCATTCCTATGTGATTACCGCAGGGTTTTATACCCTGCAAAGCGTGTTTCGGAATTGAAGTTAATGACGAACTCAGTCTGATTTGATTATGATTCTCTGCTCGCTAATTTACTGCAGTAACTCTTTCCTGATAATAAGTACCTGATTTCCACATGCTTAACATCAATAACGTTAATTTTCTGGCCAATGCCACAACAACCTTTTTGTAACTCATTCTACGCCTGAGTTCATTTGCCCATATTGCCAGACCTGAATCAGTGCCGTAGCGGGTCAGGAGGCATGATGCGGCTTCGTAGATAAGCGTACGTGCCATTCGGTTCCCCTGCTTTGATATTCCGCCATTCCTGTCGACCTCACCGGATTGATATTTCCTAGGCGTTAATCCGAGAAAAGCACCGGCATCACTGACACGTCTGAAACGTGATGGATCGTCAATTGATGTTTTAAAACTCAATGCGGTCAGAACCCCAACACCCGGAACAGACTGTAATATCTGACATACAGGATCTTTTCGGGCGATTTTTTCCAGCATTTAGTTGAACTTCCTTATCTGCCCTGAAAGGCGTTCCCAGCTATCCAGCAGCATCAGAATTACCGGTTTAACAGTTTCGAGCGAAGGAGATGACTCAATAACCGCACGTTCAAAGACGCTGTTTTTGCCGGGCGGGAGTACAACACCAAATGTTTTCAGAAGTCCGCGTATCTGATTAGTGACGACAACGCGAAGTTGAACGAGTTTTTCCCGGCTGGTAAGAATGAGCCTTTGCTGATGGCATTCAAGACTTTTAACATGCACCGGTTTATACCAGCCGGAAAGGACCAACCGTGCAATTCCAAAAGCATCATTTAGGTCGGTTTTGTTCAACTGCATAGACAAAGAAGCATGTACGTGCCGGGCATGAATACAGTCAACATCCAGGCCATAGCTTTTGAGAGAATGGTAGAGCCAGACTGAAAGCGGTCCGGTTTCAAGAGCCACTTTTGATTTATCAAATCCTTCAGAAAAAAGGTAATTAGTTATAACAGCAGGATGTGTCTCGACTTTTACCATCCGAATCTTGTTACCGTCAGGGTCTATAACGCAGATGCTTGTTTTCTTCTGAGAAACATCAAGTCCAACGAAGGTTTTCATGGCAATCACCTCGGATTTTACAGGCTGGGATCGTATTAAGATTACAGCATGTGATGATGCTGAAAGATTCTGCTCTGGCTTCCACTATCGCTGTGACTGAAATGACACGCCAGGGACAGTTAATAGCGGCTTCAACTTTCGATAACACCACTGTCTATACCATCGTTGCAGTACTCTATCTGCTACTTTGTCTGCCTCTCCTGGCAGTGACCAAACGTCTGGAAACACGCCGGAGAAAAGGAGCCATAAATGATTGAAATTAATGATGTTCATAAACGTTTTGGACAGATTGAGGTTCTAAAAGGTGTTAGTTTTAGTGTCAGCGAGGGAGAAGTGGTATGTCTGATAGGCCCATCAGGATCAGGTAAATCAACAATTCTGCGCTGTATTAACGGGCTAGAGAGCTATGAAGAAGGCGAGATTCGTTTGTTAAATCAGCGCGTCAATCATCGCGACAAAGCCATCAACACGCTACGGCGACAAATCGGTATGGTTTAATCTCTTTCCACACCGAAGTGTGCTGGAAAATGTAATGGAGGGTCCAATACATGTGAATGGTGAGCCTCGTGCCATCGCGGAGAAACGGGCAAAAGAACTGCTGGCAATGGTCGGGCTGGCGGAAAAAATAAATGCGTGGCCCATGCAATTATCGGGAGGACAACAGCAACGCGTCGCCATTGCTCGCACTCTTGCCCTCCAGCCCCGTGCCATTTTGTTTGATGAACCGACTTCAGCACTTGATCCAGAACTGGTTGGGGATGTGTTACAGGTAATGCGTAACCTTGCCAGGGAAGGCATGACAATGGTGGTGGTTACCCATGAAATGCAATTCGCACGCGAGGTGGCTGATCGGTTGTGCTTCTTACATAGTGGACAAATTGTTGAGGAAGGACTGGCTGAGCATATCCTGGTACATCCACAGGAACCACGTACTCAGGATTTTCTCAGAAGGGTTTTGGGATCTGGCGTATGGCGATGAGCCGATTTATTATCGAGTTCGGTGTCCGCCAGGACGGCCACTTCTGAGAATAAAAGGCATTTACACAGAATATGTGTACATGCTTCGGTCTTTTCCGGTGATTTATTAATCCGGGAGGTTCCGACACCACCATCTCAAACCTGCTCATAATATTTGTTACTGCATGAACATAACAATATGATCACCCATTGCTTTCCATCCATTCTATTTAACGTATGACAGAGTTGTTATCTTTTCATCCTGTGACAGCTTACATAACATACAGCAGAAAAAAAGAAATGGATAATGGTAAATCCCGTCATTACTATGCTCTGCCAGCAGAATCTTATGACTGGGTAGACTGGCCCCCTTAAATCCGGAAGGCGCACACCCTTATGCATAACCGATGACTTAATTTCCTAGCCATACTCATGGAAGCCCGGAGCGACTTTACAGAACCCTGACTTCATTCAGTCTGGTGCATAACGACACGCACTGGCGCGGTAAGAAGACCATCTTTTTGAAGAACTACCACATTGGCGGATGGAAGCGGTGATGTAAGTATCCCAGTTAAGCGAACCATTCACTTTTAGAGATCTTCCGACATACTGATTATGTCCCCTGAGGAGATCACCATGCGTAAAGCCCGATTCACCGAACACCAGATCATTGCCGTTCTGAAGTCCGTCGAAGCCGGACGTACTGTCAAGGATGTCTGCCGCGAAGCCGGGATCTCCGAGGCCTCGTATTACGACTGGAAAGCGAAGTTCGGCGGGATGGAAGCCTCTGATATCAAAAAGATGAAAGACCTGGAGGATGAAAACCGGCGCCTCAAACAGATGTTTGCTGATCTCAGCCTTGAATGCCGGGCACTTAAAGACGTCATCCAAAAAAAGCTTTAAAACCAGCGATAAAGCCTGAGCTGGTCAGCTATCTGATCGCGCAGTTTGCCATGAGCTTACGCCAGGCCTGCAGGACATTGTCGCTGAGCAGGACGGTATTTCGTTATCAGCCGGACACGCGACGTGATGAGCCGGTGATTATGGCGCTGACCGTGGCGGCTGAACGCTATCCGCGATACGGATTTAAAAAGCTTTTTCAGGTCCTTCGCAGGCAGGGCAATAGCTGGAACCATAAAAGAGTTCACCGTATTTACTGCCTGCTGAAACTGAATTTTCGCCATAAGGGAAAACAGCGTCTGCCGGCACGTAATCCGGCTCCGCTGGCACGCCGGAGGCGATGAACCAGAGCTGGCCCATCGATTTTATGCACGATGCGCTGGTCTGCGTTAGACCCTTCCGGACCTTCAATGTGGTGGATGACTTTAACCGCAAGGCTCTCGCAATAGAAATCGATCTGAATATCCCGGCACAGCGGGTGGTCAGGATGCTGGACAGGATCGTGGCAAACCGGGGTTATCCGCTGAAACTGCGGATGGATAATGGGCCGGAACTGGTTTCGCTGACGCTGGCGCAGTGGGCTGAAGAGCATGGTGTGATACTGGAATTTATCAAACCAGGGAAACCAACGCAGAATGCCTTTATTGAACGTTTTAACCGGACGTACCGGACAGAAATACTGGATTTTTATTTATTCAGAACGCTGAATGAAGCACGGGAAATTACAGAGCGCTGGCTGGTTGAATATAACAGCGAACGACCCCATGAATCCCTGAATAACCTGACGCCGGAAGAGTACCGGCTGATAGCTGAAAAACTGGAACTCTCAAAAAGTGCGTGGAACTAAAACAGGTGCGCTTAAAAACTGTTCCAGTAGTTGCTTAATACTTATAATTGTTCAGAATTTTTCGGAAAAAACTCTGGATGAATGGGTGTACGATTGGGACATCCGGATTTATTTATCACGACTATATATCTCAACAGAAAATGCTTTTTTTAATATTTCAATTATAGGCTGAGGCAGAAATGCCTAAGCGAAAACTGATTATGCCCATAGAGTATGTCCAGTGTAAAATTTGCGTCAGGCGCATACTCTATAATCAAATTCTTCATCACTCTGCGTTGGACTGTATAACTCACAAGAATTCTGTGGAGATTCTGCTGATTGTCAAAACTTAACACATAATAAACTAGTTAATCATTAGCTGAACATATATAATATACAGAATTAGGAGCATGTTAAGGAAGCTCTTATATTATATCTGAGAGGGGGGATAGGAAATCACGGCCTATTTCTCAGATGTCATCACTGCCAGTTTATAATTTAAGTAGTTTCATATTTTTTAATATTTGTGTTATGTTTATTATTAATAAACCACTTCCCGTTAAGTTAAAATAAATATTATTCCATAATCCTATTTCTGTAAGCGTTAAGTGAGCGCCGTATTTACGGTTATTTATCGGTAAGAACCACGTTCCATGGCAGCAGTTCCGCCACTTTGTTGCTGGGCCATTCCGGCAGTACGCTCAGGATATGGCGAAGGTAGGCCTCCGGGTCGATACCATTGAGCCTGCATGTTCCGATAAGACCATACAGCAGGGCTCCGCGCTCATCGCCGTGGTCACTGCCGAAGAAGATAAAATTCTTTTTCCCAAGACAGACGGCACGAAGGGCTCGTTCGGCTGTGTTGTTATCAGGCTCTGCCAGGCCATCATCACAGTAGTAGCACAGCGCATCCCACTGGTTCAGGGCATAAGCGAACGCTTCGCCCAGACGGGACTTTTTCGGCAGAGTGGCGCTTTTCTCCACCAACCAGTCATGCAGGGATATCAGCAGCGGCTTACTTCGGGACTGCCTGGCTGCCAGCCGCTCAGTTGCAGGGAGGCCCCGTATTGCTTCTTCGATTACGTACAGCTCGCCGATACGTTTCAGGGCTTCCTCTGCTGTTGCTGTATGAGTGCTTATATAGACGTCGTGGATTTTTCGGCGCGCGTGGGCCCAGCAGGCCACTTCGGTTAACGGGCCACCGTCACGTTCTGCGCTGAACAACCGGTCGTAGCCTGCGAAGGCATCCGCCTGCAGCACACCATGATAATGGCGAAGATGTTGCTGAGGATGCTTCCCCTGCCGGTCCGGCGAGAAGGCGAACCACGCTGCGGGCGGGTCTGACGAGCCTGCGTTCCGGTCATCGCGAACATATGTCCAGATGCGCCCGGTTTTCGTCTTCTTTCTGCCCGGTGCCAGCACCGGCACTGGGGTATCATCCGTATGCAGTTTGCGGTGGTCCATCACGTAGTGATAAAGGGCATCATCCAGCGGTGCCATTAACCGGCAACAGGCATCCACCCAGTTAGAGAGCAGTGCCCGGCTCAGATCTACGCCCTGACGCGCAAGGATTTCTGTCTGCCAGTATAACGGGGTGTGCTCACAGTATTTGGCCGTTAACACCCGGGACAGCAGACCCGGCCCGGCGATACCCCGGTCGATGGGGCGTGATGGCGCAGGAGCTTCAACGATGCAGTCGCATCGGGTGCAGGCCTTTTTCACCCTGACCGTGCGGATCACTTTCAGGGCGCTGGAGACCAGTTCCAGCTGTTCCGCGCTGACTTCACTGAGGTATTTCATATCACTGCCGCAGTCCGGGCAGCAGCGTTCAACAGGATCCAGGCGATGGATCTCGCGGGGAAGATGCTCCGGGAGAGGCCGACGGTAACGGGACTGGCGCAGCTGGCGTGGTACCTGTTGATCGTTATCCCGACCGTTGTAACGATCGCTTTTCTGCTCCTGCAACTTCAGCAGTGCCTCTGCTTCTTCAACCTGCCGGCGCAGCTTTTCAGAACGGGTACCGAACAACATCCGCCGCAGTTTTTCTATCTGTGCCCGCAGATGCTCTATTTCGCGCTCTTCGTTCTCTATTTTCTCTTCAGCGCGGGACAGCGCCGAACGCATGAACGACTCAGTCTCTGCAATGAGGCTGAGCTGACTGTCTTTCTGGCGAAGCGCGTCTTCCAGCGCAGCAATACGGGCGAGATAGTCCTGACTCATGACCCCATTTATAATGCGGTCATGCTCTTTTTACAACATTGTCAGTGAGTTAAGGCGTGCTGTTTTTGGCTGACGCCAGTCCAGCTTATCGAGAAGCATGGCAAGTTGTGAGCGGGTGATCGCGATTTTGCCATCACGGACTGTTGGCCAGACGAACTGGCCTTCTTCCAGAAGTTTGATAAACAGGCACAGACCGTCAGTATCAGCCCAGAGTATTTTCACGGTATCGCCACGGCGTCCCCGGAAGATGAACAGGTGGCCGGAGAAGGGATCCTCATCCAGAACGTGTTGTATCTGTTCGCCCAGTCCGTTGAAGGATTTACGCATATCCGTGGCACCGGCGACCAGCCAGATTTTGGTGCCTGACGGGAGGGATATCATTGTGTCCTCCCGGTCAATTCGCGGATCAGCACGGCCAGCAACTCTGACGACGGGTTTTCCAGCGTCATTTTGCCGTGGCGGAACTCAACATGACAGGAAGTAGCGCTGGAATGAGCGGAGGAGAACGTACACAGAGTGTCATTCTCTGCAATGGGCAGCGGGTCGTTGATTACGTCGACGGACAACAGAGTCGGGGAAATCGGAAGCGGTTGTGGTACCACCGGCCCCACGATAGTTGCAGGCATTCGACAGAGATTCGCCCCTCTCTCTGCCAGAGGCGTAGCCACTTAAAAATGAGATTATTATCAACGCCATGTTCCCGCGCCAGTTGTGCGACGTTGGCATCTGGTCGTGAAGCCAGTTCGACCATCCGAAGTTTGAAGTCATTGGAATAGACGGTACGCGATTCAGTTCGCCAGTTGGCAGCATTTTCCATGAACAGAGCTCCTTCTAAATTAGACGGAGCTCTAAGCTAGCGATCCTGAGACCAGAATCACAGACGGCGGTGGCTTGACGCTTACCTATTTCTAGATTGAATAGAAATTCTTTTACGTCACTGGGGGGCGGTTTATCTTTAATAAGCTTTTAGTGCTATGGGGGTTGCAAAATTAGGATGAACACTCTAGATTGAAATCGCTGTGTAATTCTATAATACCCATCCTGTTTTCCGTTTGTAAAATTTTACCGACGCAAGTAAGGACAAAAAGCGTCGGTTTTTTTTATGATAAGCTATTGATATTTATAACCATTAAGCGATAGCTAACTGTTATTTGAATTTAAAATTAACACGCAATGCTCCCAACTCATTGATGTAGTTGTTAATGGTGTTTTTGAAGTACGATGTGTGTTCCGTATCAGTCTGCTGTTGGAGTTGCCTCCGCTAAAACGGATACGGTTAATTTATAGCTAGCAGAGAACTTCTCTATTCCCTCTGTAACTGCATTTTCAGACCTCTATGAGGATGCCAGTTATTATAGTCTTCCATCCATTCCGTCAGTTTTCCCATTACGGTCATGGCATCCGGTAGATCATTTACATATACGTAGTCGCGCTTGAACGTTTTCACGAACGATTCAGCCATCCGATTGCTTTACGGACTGTGCACTGGCGTCGTACACACGATGAACCCGAGTGAGGCGGCGAACGTTCTTGTTAAGTCCGCTATGTAGCAACTGCCGTTATCGGTCAGCTACTCAACGACATGTGGCAGGTAAAGCGTATTTCTAAAACGCTTTTCTACACTCTCTGTCAGCAGATCCTGCACCATAACGCTGTTTATTCCACCTGTTGCCGCCGACCAACTGATGGCTTAGCGATCACAGCAGTCAAGGCTGAACACCACCCGCACGACTTCCCGATTCCAGCAGAGGATTTCGAAGCCATCTGAACACCAGCGCGTATCCGGCTTAAGTGTCACGACGTTGCCGGTATGACAGCGCTCTGGCTTTTTATGGCCTGATTTTGCCAGCAACAGGTTATTCGCCTGCATGATCCGGTAAATACGTTTGGGGTTAACCCGCCAGTTTTGTTCCTTCACCGCACGATTGAGGTGTGCAGTCACGCGATGATAGCCGTTTGTCGCCCGCTCGCTGCATATCTGGCGGATAAGCGGTAACAATCGGGCGTCATCATCTTTGCTATAGTTGGCTGACCGGCGCTGGCGCTTCTTCAGCAGCCGTTCATAAAGATTCGAACGCGATACACATAGCACTTCTGCTATTCGGATGAGGAGGTATCATCCGGTGTCAGCAATGGCATGCGCGATATCAACTTTTTTGCCTGGGCTATCTCAAGCGCATCCCGAAGGATTTCTGCTTCCATCGTTTTGCTTCCCAGCATTTGTTCAAGCTGTTTGACTTTTTTCTCCAGCGCTTTGACCTCGGAGACGCTGACCACCCCGTAACCCGTGGCGATCGCAGACTTTCCACCATCGTTCATGGGCTGTTTCCACTTAAAAAGAAGACTGGGTGTGATGCCATATTGCCGGGCAACGAGTGAAACGGTTTAGCTGGGCTGCATGGCGAGCGCAACAAAACGGGCTTTCTCTTCGGGAGTATAACGACGGCGCTTTTGCTTGCCAGTGATAACTTCGATTCTTTGCACAGGACACTCCTTAAACATAGCTCTAAGACTATGTCTAACTGGTGAAGTGTCCGGTTTAAACGGGGGCTATTACAGCTGTCCCTCCTGTTCCGCTTCTGAAAGCATGGTTCTTAGTGGCAAAAGTAATACAGGGCATCAGCGTTAACTCTGTTCTCTCTGCCACGAGACATGGAAAATATATTTAATACAACAACTCAACCCGGTACATATCACAAGATCATTGGCATTCCCATGACGACGGCGGTTGCCCTGCCTCAGACCGGATTACGGGTATCGGACCTAACAGCATTTTACGCCTTTTAGATAACTCTGGCCGCAGTCAGTAACCTCTCGGACACAGCCTGGGAATTCTGGCGCAATGTGAACCCCCATTCTTACGAAACGTGAGCGGTAACTTTCAAGTTAGTTGTCGTGTTTTTCACCCTGTACGCTGCGCTTTTTCAGTGTTTAGCGAGACCGCTAGGACCGGGCTCCAGTTCCGCGTTTTGCCGGACCAGCGTTCCGGATGATGGCGTCTGGCTTCCTCATACAGCACATGACGCTTTTCCAGGTTTTCAAATCCAGTCCGTGATGTTTTTCATCCGGAGTCACCCAGCGCAGGCCACTGTGCCGGTGTGTGCTGTTGTACCACCGGACAAAGTGTTTTACCAGTCTGCTAGCACCTTCAAGGTCCCGGAACTCTTCACGGGGCCACAGCGGGCAGTATTTCAGCGTTCTGAACAGCGATTCAGAGTAAGTATTATCATTGCTTACCCGGGGACGGCTGTGAGACGGTGCAATGCCCAGTTCGTACAGTTTTGCCTGCATCGTGAAGCTCTTCATCGGCGCACCGTTGTCAGCATGCAGCACCAGTCCGCTGTGCCAGCATTTTTCTAACCACACGGCGCGCTGCAGCAGCGCAGATGCATACTGCCCGGACTCTTTCTAATGGACCTCCGCACCGGTTATCCGGCGGCTGAAGACGTCCGTTATCATATACAGATAAAACCGCTGTCCCGTTACTGATGTGGGGAGGTGAGTGATATTCCAGGACCATAGCCGATTCGGGGCCGTAGCCGTGTAACTCTGGGCCTGCTGTACATGCCGTGCGGGCGAGCCCGGCCACGGTGCCGATCCATGCCCTGAGCCTTCATCACGCGGCGAAGGCTGGACTCGAACGCGATGTATATCCCCCGGTCTGCGAGCGCCGGGACCATATAACAGGGCGGCCTGTCAGCATATCCCGGCTCTGTACAGACCTGCAGTATCCGGGCACGCTCTACTTCAGTCAGCCGGTTTGCAGGCGCTGGCCGCCGGGCAGAGGGGCGGCGGTCTTCACCACTGGTACCGCACTGACGTCAGCGCTGAAGCGTACGTAACGAGATACCGGCCAGTCTGCAGGCACGGTGCCGGCCTGCGCCACAGCGAACTGCCTCACCGATTAGCCTGATGAGGCGCAGCCTCTCCGGAAGGGACGTCATTCGTCCTCTTCGCTGTTCCGGAGGGCGCCCAGCTTTTCCTGCAGCACCAGCAGCGCGGCAGTTTCGGCCAGCGCCCGGTCTTTACGCCGGAGTTCCCTTTCCAGTGCCCGGATGCGCATCTTGTCAGCACGGGCCGCTTTCTGCGCGTCGGCCAGCTGGCGGTGCTGTGACTGATTGGCGGCCAGACAGTTCTGCTTCCAGTATCGGATTTGCTCAGTATAAAGACCGTTTTTTCGGCAGTATTATGCCAGCTCGTGCTCTGACATCGCTGCCGTTTCCAGCGTAACCGTCTCATTTAGACCGTCTGTTAGTCTCACTCCGGTTCAGGGAAAATAATGTCCATTATAAATGATGGACATTACCGTTATGAAATACCGGACTCTGCTCCTCGATGCACTGCACTTCCATTTTAATGAATATGTATCCAGACTCGAAGTCGGTCGCCGGCTTGGCATCCCCAAAAGCACCATCTGCGATCTCTTTGTTCGCTTCTCCAAGCAGGAGATGAGCTGGCCGCTGCCCAGTAGCATGACCTCCGATGAGCTCGAATCACTGCTTTATCCCTCGCGTACCGCCGCAGTCATCCCTGACATCCCTGAGCCAGTTTTGGTGGAAGAACCCGTTGTACGCAAGCGACCGCGGCGCCCGAATTTTCCCCATGAATTTAAAATCACCCGGGCTGAAAAGTCGCTTCAGCCCGGCGCCAATGTGGCGCAACTGGCCCGCGAGCACGGCATCAATGACAACCAGTTGTTCAACTGGCGTAACCTTTACAGACGTGGGCTGCTGCGCCCCCGGGATGGCAGTCCACTGCTCCTGCCCATCACGCTGACTGAAACCACTACGGGAGCTGAACAACCGACGCCGGGCATGCTACAACACGCAGCCGGAGAAACCTGCTGCAAGCTGGAACTTCCCTCCGGAATACTGCGTATCCGCGGGAGTCTGGCGCCCGGGCTTCTGCGCATACTGATCAGTGAAATGAAAGCAGGTACACAATGAGCATGTTGCCGGCAGGAACACGTATCTGGATAGTGGCCGGGATCACCGACATGCGCAACGGGTTCAACGGTCTGGCCTCTAAGGTGCAGAATGCGCTAAAAGATAACCCGTTCTCCGGGCAGGTCTTTATCTTCCGTGGTCGGCGGGGTGACATGATTAAAGTTCTGTGGGCGGATGCTGACGGCCTGTGCCTGTTCACCAAACGTCTGGAGCGAGGGCGCTTCGTGTGGCCGGTGACCCGCGACGGAAAAGTCCACCTGACGCCGGCGCAGCTTTCCATGCTGCTGGAAGGCATTAACTGGAAACATCCGCAGCGAACGGAACGTCCTGGAATACGCATATAACCTGTTGTAATGTTCGGGTATGGCCCGTTCAATCTTCGACGAAAATGCCCTGCTTCGGGCGCTGCTGGACGCTCAGCAGCAAAGCCTTCGCCAGATGGCGGAGTATAACCGTGTACTCTCACAGCGGGTGGCTGCTTACGCCAGCGAAATCAACCGGCTGAAAGCCCTGGTCGTCAAACTACAGCGTATGCAGTTCGGCAAAAGTTCTGAAAAACTGCGCATTAAAACGGAACGTCAGGTGTGTGAGGTGCAGGAACGTATCAGTGCCCTGCAGGAGGAAATGACGGAGGTGCTGGGCGAACAGCATGATCCCGTTATGCCACAGCCGCTACGCCAGTCTTCTGCCCGCAAACCGTTGCCGCCATCGCTTCCACGTGAAACCCGCACACTGCCGCCGGCGGAAACCGCCTGTCCGGCGTGCGGGGGTGACCTTAGCCCGCTAGGCTGCGATGTGTCGGAGCAACTGGAGCTCATCAGCAGCGCCTTTAAGGTTATCGAAACGCAGCGGCCAAAACTGGCCTGCTGCCGGTGTGACCACATCGTTCAGGCCCCCATGCCGTCAAAACCCATTGAGTGCAGCTACGCGGGCCCCGGCCTGCTGGCCCGCATCGTTACAGCGAAGTTCGCAGAACATACACCTCACTACCGCCAGTCGGAGATCTACCGCCGACAGGGCGTGGAGCTGAGTCGTGCCACACTGGGGCGCTGGTCCGGTGCGGCGAGCGAACTGCTGGAGCCGCTCTGGGACCTGCTGCGGCAGTATGTGCTGATGCCGGTAAGGTGCATACCGATGACATCCCGGTGCCGGTACAGGAGCCGGGCAGCGGCAAAACCCGGACGGCCCGGCTGTGGGTCTATGTGCGGGATGACCGAAACGCGGGTTCACAGCTGCCGCCGGCAGTCTGGTTCGCGTACTCACCTGGCCGAAAGGGTGTTCATCCCCAACAACACCTGACCGGGTACAGCGGCATCCTGCAGGCCGATGCGTACGGCGGCTACAGTGCACTTTACGAAGACGGGCGCATAACCGAAGCAGCGTGTATGGCGCACGCCCGCCGAAAAATCCACGACGTTTACGTCCGCATCCCCACCGATATCACCACCGAGGCGCTGAAGCGTATCGGTGAACTGTACGCCATCGAAGCGGAGATCCGTGGCAGTCCGGCAGATGAAAGGGTAACGGTCAGAAAAGCCAGGACCGTGCCGCTCATGCAGTCGCTGTACGACTGGATACAGGAGCAGATGAAGGTGCTGGCGCGCCACTCTGATACGGCGAAGGTGTTCGCCTACCTGCTGAAACAGTGGGATGCGCTGAACCTTTACTGCAGTAACGGGTGGGCGGAAATCGACAACAAAATTGCGGAGAACGCCCTGCGCGGAGTCGCACTGGGCCAGAAAAACTCTTATGACCTTTGTCAAGGATAGCGGCCATACTGTAAGCGAACAGCCAGAACCGTATTGACGAACGACGGTTATTCGGCAGACAGAGCGATGCGCCATGGCAGCAGTTCACTGACCCGCTTTACCGGCCAGTCTGCAATAACATCAAGCACATAGTGGAGGTAGCGTTCCGGATCAACACCGTTCACTTTGCACGTCCCGATAAGGCTGTACAGCAACGCACCCCGTTCACCACCATGATCCGAGCCGAAGAACAGCCAGTTTTTTCTCCCCAGACTCACCAGCCGCAGCGCGTTCTCGGCGATGTTATTATCTACCTCAACCCAGCCATCTTCTGCATAGCAGGTCAGCGCTGGCCACTGGTTCAGTGCATACGCGAACGCCTTTGCCAGCTCTGAGTGTCTTGAGAGCGTTTTCTATTTTTCCCGCAGCCAGCTTTCCAGTGACGCCAGCAGCGGCAGCGCTTTTTGTTGCCGTATCATCTGTCGTTCCGCTGCGCTTTTTCCTCTGATGTCCGCTTCGATGGCATACAGCCCCCCGATGCGCTTCAGGGCTTCTTCTGTCAGGGCCGACGGGGTTCTGGCGTGCACGTCATGGATTTTGCGGCGGGCATGGGCCCAACAGGCGGCTTCCTTTATATGACCGTCGCGGTACAGTTCGTTGAACCCGGCATACGCATCCGCCTGCAGCACACCGCTGAAGCCGGCAAGATGGGTCTGAGGATGGATGCCTTTTCTGTCCGGGCTGTACGCGAACCATACTGCCGGTGCCAGAGCTGACCCGGCGTTGCGGTCATCGCGAACATATGTCCATAACCGCCCGGTCTTCGTCTTTTTATTGCCCGGCAGCAGAACCGGTACTGGCGTGTCATCCGCGTGAAGTTTTCCATCGGTCAGGACATAGGTCTGAAGGGCCTCTTCCAGTGGGGACAGTAACCGGCAGCATGCATCCACCCAGCCCGACAGGAGTGAGCGGCTTAGCTCCACGCCCTGCCGGCTGTATATTTCTGACTGGCGGTACAGCGGTGTGTGTTCTGCATACTTTGATGTCAGGACCCGGGCCAGCAGGCCGGGCCCGGCGATGCCCCGTTCGATGGGGCGCGAAGGCGCTGGCGCCTGTACGATAGCGTCGCATTTTGTGCAGGCATGCTTTTCCCGTACCGTGCGGATAACCCGTAAGGCGCTGCGCATCAGCTCCAGCTGTTCGGCGGCATCTTCACCCAGGTAGCTCAGCGAACCACCGCACTCCGGGCAACAGGGCTCCGTCGGCAGCAGCCGCTTCTCATCCCGGGGGAGTGACTCAGGGAACGGTTTACGGGTTCGGGTCTGACGAAGCGGGCGCTGAACTTCCGGGTCATCCACCCGGCCGGTAAGGGTATCGCTTTCCGTCTGAAGCCGGTTCAGGTCGGCTTCCATCTGCGCAATACGGCGGGATATCTTTTCGGAACGGCTGCCGAAGTTCATCCGGCGAAGCTTATCCAGCTGCGCCTGCAGATGGTCTATTTCGCGCTCCCGGCTACTCAGCTTCTCCTGCAGGGCCTGGATCAGCGCTTCCTGTTCGGCCAGGCGCTGTTTCAGCAGAAGGATGTCGTCAGAAGAGGCATTATTCATAGCCCTTATTTTACCAGGCTTATTCTGCAACAACCAGGATAAAGAGACCTACAGCATGCTCAGGGATGTCAGCAACCGCTTTGGCTGTCGCCAGTCGATACCTTCCATCAGCATCGCCAGCTGTGCCGGCGTCAGGAAGATTTTGCCATCACGGGCCGACGGCCAGGCGAAGCGCCCACGCTCCAGCCGTTTTGTCAGCAGGCACAGCCCGTCGCCGGTCGCCCACAACAGTTTAACCTGGCTGCCGCTGCGCCCCCGGAAGATGAAGACATGACCGGACATCGGGTCATCTTTCAGCGCTGTCTGCACCTTTGCGGCCAGGCCGTTAAAGCCGTTGCGCATATCGGTGATACCGGCAACCAGCCAGATTTTTGTGCCTGCGGGAAGATTTATCATACAGGCCCCCGCATCAGCTCGCGCAGGACAGTGCTCATGAGCTCAGCAGAGGGGTAAGTCAGTGTTATTTCTCCGCCACGACATTTTATGTGGCAGGCAATGGGAGGTGAACAGGATGGTGGTTCGAATGTTGGGAGAGAAGGCTCCGCCTGAAGCTGCACGGGTATCAGGGCAGAAAGGGATGGTGAATTTTTTCGTGGCCGACAGACCCGTCCTTCACTCTGCCAGAGCCTTATCCATTTAAAGAGCAGGTTATCGTTGACGTCATGTTGACGTGCCAGAGCAGCGATACTGCCTTCCTGTTCAAGGGCCAGCCTGACCAGTTCCATTTTAAATTCAGGAGAATAGCGTTTCCGGGGAAGTTTTTCTTTGGCGCGCATGAAGTGTCCACTTGCAAAATAAGTGGGTGCTTAAGTTACAGGATCCTGGGTTCAGGACCAGACGGTACTCAGACGACGCTTACGCCATACTTATCTGGCGCAGCTTTGAATAGCTTCGCTGAGAACAGCATCTGACGCATAAAGACCTGAAGTAGCCGGGCTGTATCCTGGACTGAACAGACTCTTATCCGGGGACTCAATACCCCACGGAGGTTTTCGTCGTGAGCTGGCCTCTTTCTGGCTGCAGGTATCGGATTGTGGTTCACCGACCTAAGTTTTTGACGAGGATCACTCATTCCGTGCCCGGTACCTCAGGGTTTAACGCCGCACTGTTAACCAGACTGTCGGGCGGTGAGAGCAATTTCCCACATAAAACCGGTCAGCTCGCGTGCCACCGCTGTAATAGCTACCTGTGATTTCTTCCCTTTCTGCAAAAGGGCTTTATAGCGGGCACACAGCCGTTGCTGAGCTTTCCATGCAATATCTTTTGAATCCTGTGAGGCAGACACTGGCCGGTAAGTAATCAGCCAGCTCCCTACTTTTGCCGGGGAGCGGTATGCCCAGGCGGCTTCATAAAGCAGGCGTCGCAGCTCACTGTTTCCTGTTTTTGTAATTCCCCTTGTATGTACTTTACTCCCGCTGGAGTGTTCTCCGGGTATCAGTCCGGTGTATGCCATGACCTGCTTTGGGTTAGAAAAACGGGAAAAATCGCCAAGTTCTGAAGCCAGGGAAACAGCTATCGTTTTTCCCATCCCTTTCAGGGCCTGGAGCTGACAGACCAGGTTGTAGAGTGACCATTCGGGGAGCAGTCGGTCAATTTCCTGATCCAACTGGGCGATACGGTTCTCAATCTGCTCATGGTTCTGGCAGTAATGCTGAAAAGCAATCTGCTGCGATGGCAGGGGAAATGTCTGATTTGCCAGCCATATACGATGTCGGTATCCCCAGGGTTTCCTTTCGTAGCGTCTGTCGGTGCGTAACAGCATGCTCTGAATCCTCTGCCGGGCAATCCGACAGTCCTGTTTTGAGGCCGCACGTGCCCTGACCAGGTCACGCATCGCTTCATGTGTCAGGTCGGGGATCCACACAGGAGAAAGTTCACCTGCACGTAACAAGCGGGCCAGACCCATAGCGTCACGGTGATCGTTTTTAATACGATCAGTCGGAGATTTTGGGATCCGTGAAGGGGCCACAACGATACATTCAATATTCATTACGGTGAGCTGATGATAAATCCCGTATCCGCAGTGTCCCGCTTCGTAGCAGGCCATGATGCTGGCATACTGCTTTTGTAACTTCAAAAAGAAATGATGAATGGCTGGCTGTTGATTGGGGATGTTGCCATAAAAGCGGATTTCCCCACCGCGTTCCGGACTGGCGATTGCGACAGTCAGTGACTCTTTGTGAACGTCAAGACCGACATAAACTGAATACAGATTCCGCGACATAACGACCTCCAATAATGCATCGAGAGTAAAGTGATTATATAAAGGTCATACCTTCTGGTTGTTCGCAGGGTCAGACGAAGGTGGGGAACGCGCGGCGATACTATACTCGCTGATCAGCACCTGCCGGCTGAACGTTGTAGATCCGGAGGCGTGGCTGCGTTACGTCATCGGTCATATCTAGGACTGGCCAGCGAAAAGGGTCCGGGACCTGCTGCCATGGAAAGTCGATCTTACCTCTGTCTGAACGTCAATACGGTCTAAATGATTCGATTACTTTCGAGCAGAATGGTAAAGATCTGCTCCGGAGAGCGGGCTTCGGTCAGATCATGTTTGTCTTTGATAAGCCCCTCCATTTCAAGCCGTTTACGCCAGTCATGAACAGTAGACACACCAACGCCAATATCTTCAGCAACCTGCCTCATTGTCCAGTTATAAGGGGGGAGCAGATGTCTTATGGCTCTTTCTTTAAGTTCAGGGTCAACAGGTTTTCGTCCCATAACAGATCCTCACCCCCCGGGAATAATCAGAAGTGACAACTACCCTGACACAGGGGGTAACGGAGAAAATCGATCGTTCAGATCGAATATGTATGTATCCAGTGTGAAACGCTGCGCAGGCCGGTGACAGGGGAAATTATTTTTCCGGCACTTAAGATTTTCGCCGAAGGATCAGCACGGGCCAGTCCCTGCGGAAGTCCGTGCGCCAGCGCCATTGTCGGAAAAGAATTTCCAGCTGCATCAGTGCTCTCTTTGCGGGCGTGAAGGGGATGCGGTAAGTCCGGCTGTGAACGGTGAGTCCACTTTCATCGATGCAGGCCAGCACCCGGCGGGCGCGGAAGCCTGTCAGAAGATGCGAGGAAATGATAACGGTGCGGTTTTTTTCCAGTGCCTGACAGGTTGACGCGTTTACACTCTGCCAGAACAGACAAACCCGCGCCGGCGTCAGGTCTGTGGTGGGCTGCCAGGGGGCAAGATGCACCCATGCCCGTTTGCGACGATAGAGGATCAGCGTCATCGCTGGCCTGAACTGCCGCTCTGCCCATGCGAGAGGGCGAAGGAAGAAAGGAAGAATGAACAGCAGCGCCCAGACCAGATAAAACCCGGTGCGGGTGCCGTCGGGGGTAAAACTCAGGCTCATCGCGCCGGAAAGGGTCATCCAGAGCATAAAAAACGAGAAAACAAAGGGTTGCTGCATGCGAAAACTCACGATACCGGTGTTAACAGAGGCTTGCAGGAGAGCACCACGTTGTCACCACGGCACCCTGAAAATCTGAAACCACTTCTGAATATTTTCACAAGCAGGATTTCTGTCAGGGGCGGTTCAGGGTTTTCGGTTGCAATTATCAGGGGGGCTTTTAGCGTAGCGTCATTTTCAGCAGGCATATTCCGGCGGAGGTGATGGTGCGTGGACTTAACTGGTTAACAGGCAGAGGCAGACAGGAAAAACGGCCCGGAGAGAGGCCGTCGCCGGATGTCACACCGCCCCGGACTGTTGCTGATGAGTGGCGTGGCGCCCTGCTCAGACGGGCAGATCACTGCTGCAGGCAAACGAACACCGTCGTCTTATCCGGGTGCTGACAGAAACAGCCCGCTTTCACAGCAGGTCACGGAAGCCTGGTGGCTCAGGCCACTGGAGGAGATGGCGGGACGGTGCAGGCATGCCCGGCAGCCTGGCTAGCTAGCTAGGTACGCACTGCATAAACTGCGGCCACAGACGGAATGGCATGGGCCGCATGGTGGCCCTGCGGCCGTTTCTCAGGGCATTTACAAATGCCTCTGCCTGTGACAGGATTTGCGGGTCAGAATTCATGACAACTCTCCAGAGATTGATTTTGACGGGCCGCCAGCTGCGAACTGGCGACCGTGGAAGAAGCAGGCAGACGCCTGCTTTTTTTACGCCGGTGATCCGCCTGATGGTCCGGCACTGATTTCACTGAGACGTCCGGCCAGCCAGCCGCTGGCCCGCCCCCACGCCACCTCTCCCGCCAGGCCGAAACGCTCGTGCACGATGTGACTCGCCAGTATCCAGGTCCGGAATGAGGCCAGCGGCAGCACGTCGCCGGTTGCGGTGTCGGCAACCACCTGCGCCAGGTTGCTCAGCACGGACCAGAGCCGCGCATGCTGTTCGCTGTCGCTCAGATTCTGCGTGCGCAGTGTGGTCAGCTCTGCAAGACTGTCGGCCAGCTCCGGCGACAGACCGGCAGGTGGCGTGAATTTTTCCGGCAGGGACGTAGCTGCCCTGCCTGCGTGATGCGTCTTCATGGTTAACTCCCGACCCGGCAGTCTGACTGCCGGGTAAATAATCACGCAATATCAGCCACATACATGGCATACCCTGTCATCAGTGACAGCGCCAGGTGAGAACAGCCCTCCCGCCACGCGGCTTCACCGGTTTCCCCGAACAGGTTCAGGGCAAGCTGCCCGGCACGGTTCCAGGCTGACAGCGATGAAAACGGCACCACCGGACGCGGGCGGGTCCAGTCCGTTACCGTGTCGCAGACCCGATCCGCCATATTCTGCAGCGTGCCGTACAGCAGTTCCTCACGTTCCATTTCATCCATCTCTCTCGTGCTGAGTGCGGCCAGACGGGCCAGATCGTTGCGCAGTGCCTGACTGAGACCCGGAATTTCCGGCATGACAGTCTGTGTGTCAGCAGACTCCGGCACGGCCGTTTTCATGCTCCGGAGAATCTGTGCTTTCTTTTCTGCCGATGCGGCCTGAAACACCGCCAGCTCCGGCAGGTTTTCCGGATATTCTTCGCGCCACAGATATGACTTCTGATCCTGTGACAGGGACTCCACGGAGCGGACCATGTCATACACAGCCGGGGTGGTTATTCCGCCCATTTCTGCCAGCTCTGTCACCAGCAGGGCCGCTTCCTGCGGGGCGAAAAGTTCATCACCATGATCCGGTGCATCAATGCCGAGACGTTTAAATGCACGGAACATCAGCAGATCACCTTCCTTTTTTGCGAGACGGATGAGCGCACTGGTTTTGCGGGAAATAAAGGTGATGGAGGGGTTGTTCACCCATGTTTTGGGAGATTCTGGCGTGGCGGTGTTGACGTTCTGTGTGTTCATGGCACTTCTCCTGTTCCGGTGTGTAGTCATGTTTCGGTCGATCCAGTCGCGGCGAAGGGCAAAGTAGCACCGGCAGTGAACGGAGAAAGGGAGCCCCCGGAAGCCGCAGCGCAAGCGAGCAGAGCGAGTGCGAACGGGTGAGGAGGCAGCGAAGCGGTGCGCTTTCGGAAGTGAATCTGACTGTGCTACGAAAAGCCCTCCGCGAGTGGCGACCGGGACATGCTCTCCGGACGGGCAGACGGGCAGGAACACACCCGACACGACGGAACGGCGTGGCGGCATTAAAGGGCGCAGCGCGCCCGGTGAATGCACCGGCAACAGCCGGTTGCAGCCCCAGACCTTCGCCATCAGACCCTGGCCGGGAGGCCCGGAACACGCCCCGCGTGGTCCGGTGGAGCTTACCGGCTGTGCCGGTTAGCGGAGCGGGGCTGACGACCCGGCACCGCCGGGGAGCCGCCAGGGGGCCCGGCTTCAGTACCTGTTTTTCAGGCCGTTTCTGCATAAAAAACGGCAAAAACGCATCAGCAGGCTGAAAACCGGCATGCTACCCCGGATTTCAGAGACTTTCTGCATCTCCGTGTTGATAAGACGTGCGGAATGCGCGCCGCCGGCGCGGGCTTTCCGCACCGCCGCGCAGCGGCAGGGTTTGCCAGCGGACCTGATGCAGGTGAGGGCTTCCCTGCCCTGCCCCGGCTTATTTATCCAGCGCCGCCTGCGCCACTTTGATCGCTGCGTTCTCATATGGCCATCGCCGCATGGCGCTGCCTTCCCCGCCTTCCGCGTCCTCACGCCGCATATAATCCCCCGCCACGCGCAGCACCTTCTCCAGCGCGGCGGCGGGCACGCTCACCTCCCGCGTCTGAGCCTCCTGTTCCCGGATGTTGTCCAGCAGTACCCGCAGCGTATCCTCTCCCACCCCGTACTCGTGTAACCCGCCCAGGCTGTCCATCATGCTCAGCATTTCGGCGGCGCCGTCCTCCGTCAGGCCGCTGCCATCCAGCACCGCCATCACATCCTCTTTCGTCCAGACAATCAGCGTAATCAGCTCGTCAGCGCGGTATTGCTGAAGCAGTTTTGCGCAAAGCGCATTAACGGTTCCGTACATCGTTTTCTCCTCTGAGGGGCGGCTCTGCCGCCCCGGTGCTGACTCAGTCCAGGGCGCGGAAAATCGCGGCCGCTTCGGGGTGGCTGAAGGCATAATCCATCAGCTGACGGTGGCGCAGGCAGAAGTGCCGGCACAGTTCTTCTTCATCGTGGCGGTCGTACATCCAGCTGCGGTGGTTCAGCACCCGCGCCGTGATGATGATGCCCGCCGCCTCACTGCTTACGGTCACATCGCCGCCGTTCGCCAGGTTAACAACGCGCCAGCGTTCATCATCAGCCGGCTTCATAAAGCCGCAGCCGCCCTCTGTCAGGGCAAAATCCCACACGCCACCGTCATAGTCCGGCAGAAAGCGCTTCGCATAGAGGTACACGTTGCTTTCGGCGCGCATGAAGTCGTCGCCAAACAGCGCGGGCAGAAAACGAAAGCGCACATATCCATCGAGGACGCGCGCGGGCTGAAAGTCAGGGGTGGCTGTATTCATCAGAAATCTCCGCAGTCAGGGTGGTTAACAGTTCCGGCCGGTGCCGTGACTGAATGACAGCCCGGCGGAAAGCGGAGTGTTCAGGAGCGGCGACGAGGCCGCAGCGCAAGCGAGCAGAGGGGGGATTACGCACGGCGGTGACGCGAAGCATGAGCGGAGACGCGACGGGAGTAAGCGCCCCGGCGCGAGTGCGAACGGGCGAGGAGACGAGCGAAGCGGTCTCTTGAACACGCAGCGGCCGGGCTAAAGTGAAGTCACGGCACCGGCCGCAGACCGCACGGCCCGGGGGTTCTGCCCTCCCCCGCCGCAGGCGGCATAACAGCGGCGCGCAGCAACTTCCCTGTATCGGTGAACCTTTTGTTACGCTTATCCACAATCCGGGTGAATATCGCGCCCGAAATCCTGTGGATAACGCGGTGCCGGCAGGGGGAGAGCCCCGGCAGACAGGAGTGGTCATTATCTGACCACTCACTACAGCTTATATCCCGCTACAGCTTATCTGAGGTGGTGCTGAATCTGCGCCGCACGCCGGTACAGCGCCATCAGGTCGTTATTGATTTCCTCAATCAGCAGCCCCGTCATGCGCTGCTCACGGCTGGCGCCGTGCCGGAGATGGCGCGCAATCATGTCGCGCATCCGCAGGTGAAACTCATACAGCGATTCTTCCAGGTCGGCGACGTCGGCCGTCAGCGCGTCGGTATCGTGGGGCAGAGTGTGATCGTTCATCGTGTTCTCCGTCATCATGCCGCGTGGGCGGCGCGTTGTGCATACAGGCGGCGCAGGCCGGCGGCGTGGTACTGCTCCAGCAGCTCGATGCCAATCCAGCGCCGTCCGCACGCCTGAGCGGCCACGCAGGTCGAGCCGGAACCTGCAAACGGGTCCAGGACAATGGCACCGGGCTGCGTGAAGGTCTCAATCAGCGGTCGCAGGACGCTGACCGGCTTTTCGGTCGGGTGATGGCGGTTGCCGGTGTACTCCCAGGGCATCACGTCGGGCAGGGGCTGCGCCGGCAGCGGCGGGCGCCCTTTGGCCAGCACGTAGGCGCTTTCGTGCTGGTAGCCGACAAAGGCGGATTTAGACGCGTAGGGCTTGGTGAAGACGATATGCCCCACCACGCGGAAACCCGCCGCCTTCCAGGCCTGCATAAAGACGTCTACCCGGTTCCAGCCATAGAAGCTCACCGCCAGGCTGTTGTCTTTCAGCACCCGGTACATTTCATCGCTCGCCGGCTGCACCCACTCGCTGCTCACGTCGTTGGCAATCGAACGGCCGGAACGGTCCTTAAAGCCGACGAGGTAAGGCGGGTCGGTTAATATAAAATCGATGCTGTTATCCGGAAAGCCGCCCATAACCTGTACGCTGTCGCCGTGCATGAATCGTGACATAGCTGTGCTCCTGTGCATGAAGGGGGCACCGGTAGTGGTGCCGTGACCTCCACACAGACGGGCGAACAGCGGAGCAAACAGGGGCGGACGTGAAGCCGCACGCGCCGCCGGAGCGGACTGAATGTCCCGCGCACGGCGGGGAACGGGTGAACAGGCCGGCGACAGCGTCCCTTGTTTGCGAGGCCGCCCGGCTACCGTGAGGGCACGGCACTTCATCGCCGCCGGTTTCCGGCCGCAGGACGGGGAACGGCACGAAGGCGGAGCACAGCGACGTCATTATCCTTTCCGTGAAAAAGCGCCGCCCGCGCCGGGCGGCCGCCTTATTGCCGTTTTCAGTCCCGGAAGTCCTGCCAGTGGTTGCCATTCCGTTCACGCACCACCGGCGCGTCCGGCGTGCCGGTCACAGTCCACTCATCCAGGAAGCGAAGGCCGGTGAGCGTCTGCGCCTGTGCGTCGCTGAGCAGGACGATGGCCTTCAGCCAGACGTCATTGCCGCCGAAGCGCCAGTAACAGCCCTCACTCTCACAGGGTTCCGCCTTCCACCACGTCCGGCCCATGTGCGTACACCCCGCCTCTGTCATCTGCGCGTCCGCTGACCGGATAAGCAGGTGTTCCTCTGAACATGCACTCCGCCATTCAGTCTGAAAGGAAATCAGCCAGGTTTTCATACGTCCTTCTCCCGCCGGGCCAGCACGGTGTCAGCGCAGTGACACAGGAAGTACCCGCTCAGGCTGATGCCGGCATCCAGGGTGGCGTCGGCCAGCGCCAGCGTGGCCAGCACCTCCTCCGGGGTCAGCTCCGGAGCGATATCCTCAAAATCATCCGCAATCCATATGTGGCCAGCGCAGGGCGTGGCGGGGTCAGAACGCTGCAGCTGTGCAATAAAATCAGCGATGGTGACGGGTTTATTCATACTCTTTCCGGCGGGCCTGCGCCCGCCGCCTCCTTATCAGCCGCCAAAGCTGGCCACGTTATTCAGAATCCACGCCGGGCCTATTACGTCCCGGAATCCGTCTTCGTCTTCTTCCTTACTCCACTCCAGCGAATCGCAGCACGCTTCCAACTGCTCACCGTCGCTGTAGAGCGCATATCCGCAGTAATCAGCACCGGCTTCGGCGTACCAGTGCTCCACGGTGACGCCGTAACGCGCACTCAGTGCGTTCAGCACCGCCGCCGACGGCGGTGACCAGGGCGTGTCAAAATCAGCGTCAAAGGTTGTGTCAGAAGACCAGGAGATATTCAGGTCATGCGCGTGCGGCCACTTTGTTCCGCAGCGGTCAGTGGTGTCGCTGAACCCGTCCGGCACGCCTGCAAGCAGGCGACCGTTATACCCGTTGATTTCCACATCCAGGCGCGGCGGGCACAGCTGCAGCATGTCAAAGGGGGCGGACTGATGCGTCACCAGCTCTCCCCGGCACAGGCGGTTCCAGGCTTCAGCGGGGCTGCGGGTGCTGAACGTCACCTGCCAGTCCCCCTGCTTCTGCTGCCAGAGTGCGCAGATGACGGCCTGTTGTTCCGCAGACAGCGTTTCCCATTCCCTCCCCGGCAGGCCGCTGGCCCGCCACAGGTCATGCAGCCGTGCGCAGGCGGCTTCCGTCAGCACCACGCCCTCACTCAGGCAGCACAGCCACTGTGTAAACGCCTGATTACCTGACACATTGTGGTGCCCGCCGCTGCCCTCCCCTGCACACGACGGATAACCTTCTGCCCCTGTCAGGGCCGGATACGGGGCATAATGCGCCCCGTCTGCCGGATGCAGCAGCCCGGCACATCCGGCCAGAAACAGCTGGATACCCTCCGCTGCCGCCTGTGCATACGACGGATAACCCCCGCCCGCAAACAGCGCCCTCACCTGCCCGATATCTTCACTGCGGCCGTTCACGCACAGCCGGTTACAGCACCAGTTCGGCATGTTTCACTCCTCCGTTGATGGTTGCACGGCGCACTCTCACGCCGTGACGACACAGCAGCCGGGCCGCGAGCGGACCGGGCAACGGGCGCAGGAGGAAGCCGCATGCGCCGCCGGAGCGGACTGAATGTCCCGCGCACGGCGGGGAACGGGTGACGACAGCGGTGAAACGTACCCCTGACCGGGAAGCGCCCCGGCTAACGTGAAGTCACGGCGTGTCCGCAGGTAACCGGTGAAACCAGCAGAAAAGTGAGAGGGGGAGCAGAGAGCGGCGTCAGGCGGTATGCCGCGCCGCACAGAAGCGGAGCGCAGCGACGGCCTTCAGAAAGTGGACAAAAAAAAGCCCGGGAGGTTAAACCGGGCGATGAAGCCATATCGACTCAGGTGTCCGGTCTTCAGGCCGGCTCGCTTAAAAAAAGCCCCTGCGGCTGTCAGAGTGACCACAGGGGCGACGTGAGCGCATGAAAACGGCCATGCACCAGTGAGTAGCAGGAAAATAATAATTCAGCGGCGGGACAATGCAAGTCCGGGATGAAGGCAGCATAAGCGCACTGCCTGCGCGGGCGCACAGTTTATTTAACCCCGGTGTTGCTGGACGGATTAAAAAGCCCGCGCAGGCCTGTCAGAAATTATCACGCACCGGGAGGAATGGCCACCCTGTTCAGTCCGGCTGTTCATCAGCTGATTGCTTCAGCTCCCACATGGCCTGCCGGATGAGCCAGAATCCGGGTGTATGGAACACTTTACCCAGCCGCTCTGCCACTGCCGGGGTGACTGTCAGTCGCCCGCTCAGCAGCGCCCATACATCGGCGTTATCCAGCCCGGTACGCCGGCAGAACATCTCTGTGGAAATGTCATATTCTGCCATAAGATAAGCAAGAAACCGCCCGGGAGAAGTGCGCCCGTCCATAAAGGCCCCAGAGTTTTATTATTGTTACCGGCAGCATAAAACGCCGTCTCTGCTCTGCACAATAACTGACCGGAAATAATGACCCGCCCTTTACCGTCTGCCAGCAACGCTCGCCGCAGTCACGGCTGAGGCGTACCGCAGCGCCAGCGAGGAACGAACAGCCGTGGCGAGGAAGCGTCACGTCACCGGTGGCAGACCGAGTCTGCTTACGCCCGGAATGGACTGAAGACCCGGGGACAAAAAAAGCCCGGCGGAGACCGGGCAGAAGAAGGAGTCCTTAAGGAAGGCATCCCTGCCGCTACGCTATGTTGCTCACCGTGATTATAGTGCGCTTTCCGGCGAAAGCCGCGGGGAAATAAAATTAGCTGCCACGTCAGCCACATGGTTCACGCGGGACCGGTTCTCTCCCCCTGCCCTCTTGCGATCGGCTTAATGCGATACGATACTGTATATAAATACAGTTATACTCAGAGGTAAAAACCATGCCGCAGGCTTATAGCCCCCTTCCGCTTTACGGTAGCCAGTCGGGACATGCTGAGAGTGAAACGCTGCCTGTGCCGACAGGCATGACCCTGCTTCGTCCCGCAGAACACAGGACTCAGCTGGGCATTCCGTTTTATGCCGATCTGTGCCCGGCCGGCTTCCCCAGCCCGGCTGCGGATTATGTCGAATCCGAGCTCGATCTCAATGAGCTGTGCATCCGTCGCCCGGCGGCCAGCTACTTTGTCCGTGCCAGCGGCAGCAGCATGGAAGACCTGGGGCTGTTCGACGGCGACGTCATGGTCGTTGACCGGGCGGAAGAAGCCTGCCACGGTGATGTGGTGATCGCTGAAGTGAACGGGGAATTTACCGTCAAGCGCCTGCAGCTGCATCCGCGACTCGCGCTGCTGCCGATGAACCCGGCATATCCCGTCATTTATCCGGAATCGCTGCAGCTGATGGGCGTGGTGACCTGGTTCTTTCACAGCACCCGCGCGCGCCGGAGGTAAGTATGCCGATGTTCGGACTGGCCGATGTGAACAGTTTTTATGCCAGCTGTGAGGCCTTATTTCGCCCGGACCTGCGCGGACAGGCCGTGGTGGTGCTCAGTAACAATGATGGCTGCGTAATCGCACGCAGCGCCCGCTCAAAAATGCTCGGTATAAAAATGGGCGTACCGTGGTTTCAGATAAAGAACGCGGACTTTCCTGAAAGGGTGCATGTCTTCAGCAGCAATTACGGGCTTTATCACAGTCTCAGCCAGAGGGTGATGTCAGCGCTGGAAGAAATGACGCCAAAGGTGGAGCAGTATTCGATTGATGAGATGTTCCTGGAGCTGACCGGCATCAATGGCTGTGAAGACTTTGAGCACTTCGGCCGGCGGCTACGTCAGCATGTACTGGCAACCACCGGACTCACCATCGGCGTGGGCATGGGACCGACAAAAACGCTGGCAAAATCAGCACAATGGGCGAGCAAGGAATGGAAACAGTTCCGCGGCGTGCTCGCTCTGACGCCGGATAATCTGAAGCGTACTGCCACCCTCCTCTCCCGTCAACCGGTTGAGGAAATCTGGGGCGTGGGGCGCCGTATCGGCAAAAAACTGAACACGATGGGTATACGCACGGCGCTGGAGCTGGCGCGCACCCACCCGGCCTTTATCCGGAAAAACTTTTCCGTCGTTCTTGAGCGAACCGTGCGCGAGCTGAACGGGGAGTCCTGCATTCCACTTGAGGAACTGCCGCCGGCCAAGCAGCAGATTGTCTGCTCCCGCTCTTTCGGTGAGCGCATCACCGCAAAATCGGCCATGCAGCAGGCACTGTGCCAGTATGCCACCCGGGCGGCTGAAAAGCTGCGGGGTGAACGCCAGTTCTGCCGGCACATCAGCGTATTCATCCGGACATCGCCCCACGCGGCCGGGGAGGTATTCTATGGCAACAGCGCCGGCGAAAAGCTGACGCTGCCCACGCAGGATACCCGGGACATCATTGCGGTGGCCATGCGAGCACTTGACCACATCTGGCTGGAAGGCCGGCGCTACATGAAAGCCGGCGTGATGCTCGATGACTTCACGCCGCACGGCGTCAGCCAGTTGAACCTGTTTGATGAGGACCGCCCGAGGCCGAAAAGTGCGCAGCTGATGAAGGTAATAGATGGCATTAACCAGTCGGGGCTCGGGAATATCTGGTTTGCGAGTCAGGGCGTGGATACGGGCTGGCAGATGAAACGTGAGATGCTTTCACCTGCATGGACCACGCGCTGGAGCGATATTCCCGTTGCACGGGTGCTCTGAGACAGCGACGATATCCCGGACGATTCAGGATATCGGTTCAGGAGCTGCTTACTTCACCGGTGGAAAAGCCAGAATTCATCCATAATTAAAAGAGGAAGCCCCGGTTTTTTGTCCCGGAAGTAACGCCCCCGGGGCAGTCTGTCGCCGGGATGCAGCTTCCGGGCCCACTCATCAAACGCGGGACGGCACCTGCGAACGTTGCCTTTAAACATATCTGCAGACTGGGTGATGGTCAGCCCCCTTCCCTGCCCGCGGAACCGGCTATACAGTTCATGCATTAACATATTGACTCTCCATCCTGCTGCCACCGCTCAGCGGGATTTGTTTTTCTTCCAGCTGTCGTTGGCCAAGAATGCCGCGCGCGAAACGCAGGCCCCCCACAGCAGCTGAAGGCCAATTTTGATCAGCTCGCTGGCGTGCGGCAAGAAAAAGAGCGGCACAATGAACAGGGCACTCAGGAGAAAGCCCCATTCAGCAGCACTTTTTCTATCTTTGCCGGTGAGCTTTATAATTCCGAGATATCCCGATACAAGATATAGAAACCTTTTCATAGCCACCTTATTCTTTGATGAAAAATCACCTCATCAAACGTAATTTGATGATAAAAAGGAGATAATTCACTTTATTTAATGTATATACAAAAGCATATACATTAAACTATTCATTATCCCACATTAATCTTATGCGTATAATCAACACTCCGTTTTGTATATACATTTATATATACAATCATGTGTTTTCAATAACCAGTTGCGCCAACTTTGCAATCCATTTGTCATCGTCCATATGACAAGCAGCACGAAGAACACGAGATCTCGAAATGTTTTTCAGAGGAAGATGCTCCTGTACTCTTTCTACTAGTAAGGATAGGGCGTCATCATCTAAACCGGTTAACCGAAGGTTCATTTGACGGCCAGTCGTTATATTTCTTTTTTCAATAACGCGGGTAACCCCTTTTGCTACCCTGTCACTTCTTGCCATCGTCATCCCCTTTGATGATACTTAGCAGCTCCTGAGCGAATGCTTTGTAGTCCCGATAGGGTCTTTCATTTTTAGCAAACGTCATAACCGGCCTATGTTGCTCAGTGGCTTGCTTGTACAATTCACTGTATCGGATCTCAGTCTTAGCCAGATTATATTTGCCTTCAGTAATATAACCATCTATTGCTCTTAACATTTTTGAGTGGGAGACATTCACTTTTGTCTTTACAAGTGTATATACAAAATTCTCATTTCTTTTGATTTCCCGAACAACCTGGAAAAGGTCATCAATCCCCTTCACCGCCCTTCTGTCCATGTCTACCGGCACAACGATGAAGTCAGTGATAAGCAACGCATTTTCAATGCTCAGATCTATGGCTGGACGTAAATCAATGAGAATAAAATCGAAATCAGTTTTAAGTCGTTTGAGGCCTTCTTCGAGAATATTCAGCCTGTGGCGAAAACGTTCTGCGCTTCTGGCCTCTACAGCAAGTGTTATGTCCGCTGGGATTACATAAAGGTTTGGTATTTCGGTATCTATATCGCGAGCTGTGTAAACTATTTTGTTGATATCAAATTTAGGGTCTTCAAACAGATCAGTTACCGTATAGTCTTCTTCGCCCCTCCCAACATCGTCACTAAGATTGCCTTGATGGTCCAAGTCTACAAGTAAGGTTTTAAAACCCATAGCTGCGAAAGCACAACCAACAGCTATACATCCAGTCGTCTTGGCAACTCCCCCTTTGCTATTAGCAAAGGAAATTATGTATGGCTTTTTCATTTAGCACCCTATGTATATACAAAAGTATATGCATATTATCTAAATCAACGTACCTGTCAATGTATATACAAAGGTATATGCAAAAAAACTCATTTTGTATATACAAATGAGTATACAAATAAAAACAAATTTCATTATAAATACATTAAAAACATATACTTAAACACAAGAAATCAAGATGCTTGATGGTCATCCTTACACGATGAGAGTGGGGTAGAGGACTAACAGTCCCCGTGATTATAGGGGTTGGGTTGGGTTGGGTTGAGCGGTTACCCAGACTGGCCACTCATCAGCCACCTGATAAGGCGACGTTGAGGTTTCATGGATGATAATGGGAATAGAAATATTTGACTGGTTCCCTCATTGAGGAGGGAATCATAAGATAACTCGCTGCTCAAAGCGGTAAATTTGCTTACTCGGCTTTAACCGATTAGTTTCAAGTCTGCTTTGCGGTGCCTCTTCTGCTCATCGTAGTAATTCTCATGCGTGCCCAAGCTTAGGAGGTAGATTTCCAGCTTTTGCTCCTGCCAGGCGTAGCCAAGCAGGTATCGCTGCTTCCCCATGTAAAACTTATGCACCCACAGATAGCTGAGATCACCTTTCTTGCGTTCGCCTATCTCCGGGTTTGCGATGATGCGGTCGATCTCTCCGTCAACGCTGTCCTGATCCTGCTCGGTCAGCCGGTTAAAGGCTTTCTCAAAGCGACTTGACTGGTAAACCTCAATTTCCTTCTCTGTCTTTTCTGCGCACATATTTCTTCATTCTCCCGTTGTCCATTTCTGATTTCGCCAGCAGGATTTCGTTGATGAAGGAAAACGGCAGATCGGGGTTATCTTCAGCAATGCGCCCAATCTTAGCCCAGTGCTCAATCTGCTTGGGCACGCTACGGCTCATTGCGTCTGCATGAGTTTTCACTTCTTCAACAAAATCATCGTCTAAGCGGATGCTTGTTGCCATTTTAAACCTCTTGATGTAGTCACCCTTGCCTATAGGTATTGGGGTGGTTTCAATCGATACGTCAGTGTATGACGCACTACAGATAACATTATGCGACAAATTGTCGCCCAATGCAACCTTATGGCGCACATAGCCAGCTTACATGCCTATTGCTTTATTTGACAGCGAGACAATGAAAAACATCTCAACAAGAAAATAATCAATATCGGTACAATTACAAATGATACAAAAACTAATGTTAATACTCATAAAGTAATTATTATGATGCAAACTAATTTAAATCACCCGGAATGCCTAAAATTCAATCAAAATGGTCAATTAGAGTAGTCAATTGATAGATAGCCAATTTAAACTGCAACCTGTTATTATTGTCCTGTTAAATCACACGGGTCAAATTAAGTATACTCAAAATGACCGCTATCAGGCTTGATAACAAGGGGGGTGATTAATGTCGGGAACAAGAATGAAAACTTTTTCGGGAAGGGTGGAACGCGTTGTTCATGTGGCCACCGTCAGTGACGTTAACCTGATGCTGTATGGCGTTCTGTTTTCAGGGGAGCCTGATTGGTTGCGCATCTGCACGACTGAGATTAAACACGCTGAGAAAATAGCGTTCCTCAGCCCGGAAACTCACGTTGAAATCAGGGTACGCAATGACATAAATATCCAGGGGACGACGTACAGTGAATTTAACTCTCTTAGTTGATGTAAATGAAAATTCCCCGGGTACTGTGGTGCCTTCAGGAATCGGGTTCGTTAAGAGAATGGGAACGATGACTAATGCAGATTGCACGGATATACCTCCGTGTCAGTACTGACGAGCAGGAACTGACGCGACAGAACAGCATCATTGAAGATGCAAAGGGCAGGGGTTTTTATGTCGCCGGTGTTTACAAAGAGAAGGCATCAGGAGCCAGAGCAGACCGGCCAGAGCTTCAGCGCATGATTGCCGACCTGCAGCCCGACGAAGTAGTCGTCGCTGAGAAGATTGACCGAATAAGTCGTTTACCACTCGCGGAGGCCGAGCAGCTGATCGGCTCGATAAAGGCTAAAGGGGCAAAGCTGGCCATCCCCGGTATAGTCGATCTGTCTGAGCTGACCATCAAACAGGATGGCGTGGCCAGAATCGTGCTTGAGTCAGTTCAGGACATGCTGCTTAAGGTCGCCCTGCAGACGGCGCGTGACGACTACGAGACCCGAAGGGAAAGGCAGCGACAGGGCGTTGAGCTGGCAAAGGCTTCGGGTAAGTACAAGGGCAGAAAGCCAGACAATAAAACGCATGAACGCATTATTGCCCTTCGTGAATCCGGTATGACTATAGATCGGACTGCCATCCTGGCAGGCTGCAGTATCAGTCAGGTAAAACGAATCTGGTCGATATACAAGTCAGAAAAGTCAGGTCAGTAGTTAAACATTAATCAGGTTGTGTAGCCGAGAGGATACGGAAATGACTATTTTACTGGGCAGTGTGCTTTTGGCCATATTGCTCCTCTGCATTTATATGATGCGGAAAATCAGTCAGCAGTCTTCCAGGATTAGCCAGCTGGAGTCAGCGATTCGGGGTCAAAATACCGGGGAAAAGTTACCTTATAAATCGTTGTCACTTCTGGACAGCCTGAGACGAAAGGCGAAACAGTGGAATAGTTCCGAAGACAACCCTGAACTGTTATCAGTGCGTCCTGACTTTATTGAATGCCTGGATGATTACCTTTCCAACATCTTCTGCGCTGTACCGGAATTGAACGACCGTAGTGCGATACTTTCTGTAATCGAGCCGCGTCCACTTTATAGCTCACTGTATATGACTCATTCTGTGATGGTCTGGTTTGAATCGCATCCCGTCAGCTTCCCCGTGGCCAGTCGTGAGCAGGCAGAGCGTATTGCAGGATCCCTGAATGCCAAAGGAATTGAAGCACGGTGGACAACCAGAGAGGCACGTTCGTTGTCTGACTCCATAGCTGCATAGGGGGTATGACGCCCGACGGGGCGATTTCATACGTTATGTAATTTTTGTCCAATAAATCATCTGGTCATTTGAAAACGGCATGCTTGTATACGTGCACGCCGTAATTTTTTTAACGAAAAAAATCCCATCGGGGATTCCCCTCAACGACGTTGAGAGCCCTGTAAATGGGCAGAGCGTACTTGCTAAATGGAAGAATACAAACTTTGCTGCCATGACTGACCGCCCAGACGTTAAATGGTTTCAGGCGGATTATCTGCAGCATCTCAAAAGGGACTGTAGATTTAGGGGCTACCCAGGCAAGCATTCTGCTCCTGTGGCGTTTGAAGAGTTCTACCCTGTTTTTTCCTTCTAAAGCCACGTAGAGGGGAATCCCCTCAGGTCGGTAATACTGTTGATCGCTGACGCTATCGCCACTCATTACACAGTTATCTGACCAGTCCATGACCTCTTCGGGTGAATTATTATGAAAGCCGCCTTCGATACCGCGGTTGTAAGTGTTATACGTTCCGGAGATCACAAGCTGAGGATGAATGAGGCATTTTTCATAGTCTCGTATCTCAGAGCTTATGGTGCAGAGAAACGGTAGCGCAACGTGAGCGAAATCGGTAGGTGAGCTCGCCGTAGCAGAACGTCTGGATTTCCTTCCCGCGTCCGCGGGTTCATAAAGGCCTGTAAGCCACCGGAGTTTCCTGATGATTGCCGGATGCAGATAAGACACCCGGTTCGCCATGTCCATGTCATCCTTGAATTTGACAAAGTCACGGCATGCCCCGACTAATGGGCTATTCCAGTCGTAACTCTCTGTTTTACAGCTTTTATTAATCTCTGAATCTGTACTCACGGCATCCACCTGACTGACCTGATTTAGTTACTGTTTTGCAGAACGGGACGGAAGCACCGGCATCTCTGTTTTATCTGCCACATCCCAGAACGGGGTTTGACGGTCAATCGTGTAAAAAACCACGTTAACGACATAATATTATGTTTTTAAAAGAAAATAATTAATGCCAGTCTTGGATTTGTATGTGGCGATTTATCACCTGATTTCGGGTAAACTGACCTGTGATGTTCAGTTGAATTTTAAGGATACAAATCCATGAAAGTGAGCGAAGAAACACTCCTAGAGTCAGGCTTCAGTCATACAGATCTCCAGAAAATTAAAAGCAATGTGGAAAATTTCGGGGGAACTCTTGATGAAGTGATTCAGGATTTAGCAAAACGATTTAATGTAGCTAAGTGGATAACTATTGTTGCTTTCGTAATCCTGATTTTTACATCTGTGTTATCGACAAAAAATAACACTCTCTCTCTGGCTTTTTCGTTGATTGTAGGATTACCTTTTATCTGGTATTTGACGCCCGCCAAACTCGCATTCAAAGCCTGGCGGTATAAACAATATGCTTCTAGGATTGAGGGCGATCAGTAATTGTCATCAGATCAAAAATAATTTTAGCCTGTACGCCGTATCCAACTATCTTCATAGTTAGTTTTGGTCGACTTAACGTACTGACTTTTCTGTAATAATCGACTGGTATATAGCGAAATAGTCTCCATGTTCCAGGCTTCCTTATTAAACCAAAAATGCTGTAAGCATTAGCAATAAGTGAGATTGATTTATACACGCCTAATCCACTTTTAGAACTAAACCCCATGAATTCAGCCGTAGACATAGCTGCATTAGCAGCAAACCCTTCTGATGTAGAATCATGAAGTACCTGATGGCTAAATTCTTTGCTTAGTCCATTGAATCCATCCACAACGAGTATTGCTCCAGCCAGCACACCTAATGGATTAGCGCTGGCAAGTAGCGTTGTTCCTAAAGCTATCTCTGCTCCCGAAAGCACTACGTTCACAGCAGAAATCACATACCCGACAATTTTGTTATTTTCCCGGACGAACTCCACTTTGGCGTAAAGTTTTGCTGTCTTCATACGTAACATCCGGCCCTGTTCTTCGAGGTTTTCGGTCTCTACCCTCAGATTTTTGATGCATGCTATGCACTCTTCATCCGATTTCGCGCGCCGGGCAGCGGCAAATTGCTGCTCTACAACCTTTTTTATTTCCTGAACAAAATTAATCCGGGTCAGACCATCCTGAAGGTGAAAGGCGGAAAGTCTGTTGGCAGTATCAACCAGTTTTCTGGCTTCAAGGTTAACCATTGTTTCAGCCCAGGATTTATTTCTTCCGCCTGAGCGCATCATATCAAGTAATACCGCGTCCATTCTGTTCTCCCTGTATATTACTTCATCGATAATACCCCGTTATTATCAGCTGTAAACTGTCTTTTCAGCTGGAAATATGTCGGCCTCGATATACCTGTTTTCTCCGATACAGCCTTAAATGATGCCTGGTGCGCTGGGCCTGGTTACGAATGCGGTAGTGCTCTGGAACACGCTTTACATGCAGGGAGCGCTTTCACATCTCAGGATTATGGGCGAAACGCCAGAGGATGAACATATTGCCCGCCTGTCACCGCTGATGCACGGGCACATCAATATGCTGGGGCATTATGCGTTCACGCTGCCGGAGGATATTCTGAAGGGAGTGTGTATTCCGGTCTCGCGTGAACGTCGATTCTGGTCTGGAGAAAACACAGATTCTGGCGGTATGAACGTAGATTCTGGATGCTAATACACCAACAAATTTCCTCAGCTCTGATGCAATGGGATTCCACTGTAACGTCATGAGTGTTCGGTGCTCACTGCGCTGCGCTCCGCCTCACTCCTGACGTTACAGTGCTACTGATGAATATTGGAGAGAAGCTGTGGTTCCAGTAAAAAATCGCTCCAACTGGTTATTATTAGCCTGCTGTATTCTCTCCACCAGAATTCGCGTTCACGGGCCAGAATGAGTGTTCATTTTCAACGGAATACGCAGGGAGAATTGAGACCATTAAATTTCAATTTAAATAATGAATTATCTCCTTAACGTGGTTTTTTACACGATTGACCGTCAAACCCCTTTATAGGAAATCTAATGTCATGCGGTGACTTACAAAGTGCAGGACAGAAGATCCGGTTCTGCCTTTTTCCGGATCCGACCGGAGATGTGACAAACAGATACTGACAATTGGTTAAAAAATATCAATAACATCACTAAATGTATTTTTTGTGATATTTATTGCGACATGTATTATTTTAGGTTGACTTGCCTATTTACTGGGGATGTAGATATTTAATGGCCAAGGTTAGACGCATATGAACGAAAATAGCGAAAATGACGAAAAAGGCTTTACCCGTACGCTTACGGTACGGAACGTACCGCTTGGCATTGATATTGAAATTGCCGAACAGGCAAGTGCGGCAGGCAAGTCGAAGGGGGATTTTCTGCGGGAGTTTCTGGCCGCCTCGTTTGGTGACCTGATCGGCAACTTCATGCGCTCTAACGGGCTGGTCGCGCTGATGGACCGGGACGTGGCAAAAATGATGAACGCCCGTCTGGCGGACTACTGGTTTGACGCCGCGCAGACGCTGGCCGAGAACCGCGCCTGGTGCCGCCTGCTGGGGATCCATAAGGAAGGGGACCTTCAGCGAATCATGCGCGACGGCGTGCCCCTGCTGGAGATCCGCGCGAGACAGCTCGTTGACGTCACGCACATTCCTAACGGAAGCTCGCTGGCGTTTGCGCTGTTTGCCGAAGCGGCCAGACGCGACCTGCGCACCCTGCTGCAGGTGCACCGCGCACTGTTCTTCCTGCAGAAAGAGGAAGACTTCCTGGACATGGTGGATCAGATCCGCGAGGCGCAGCGCCTTCCTCCGACTGAGCGACCGGTTTACTGAGGATGAGGCTCTGAAACGAGAAAAGCCACCGTAAAGGTGGCTAATCCAAACTACTTCTGTCGCGTGAGACCTCCGGAGAGGCGACTCCGCCTTGATGGGACTATTAGGCCATAACCCGGCATCATCGTCAATACGGTGCATGATTGTCCGGGAAATTAAGGAATAAAGATGGCGCAGATTGATGACTTTATTAACGCCAAGCGTCTGGAGATTTACGTTAAACACCTCAAGGTAAAAAAACGCAGGCCATGGCGGCCTATCACTGGAATAAACACCTGGCCGCCGCGATCATGCCCGCGCTGCAGTGCATGGAAGTGACGCTGCGTAACGCCATTGATCTCGCGATACGTACCGCTCCCCCGAGCGGAGCCGCTGGGCTATGGCACGCGGACAGCCGTTGGGTAACGAGCCTGACCGAATACATGGGGCACACACTGGTCCCGGCGGCGGACAGGTTCAAATTAGCCAGATCTCCCCACGACAGGCAGGACGTGCAGGGGTACCTGCTTAACAAGTACGGCCGCCGCATTATTAACCGGAAGCTCACAGAAGAAACGCAGGTTGAGCAGGCTAAAAACCAGATCCGTACTGACGGCAAGGCGGTGACGACAGAACGTATCATTGCCGGGCTGACGTTCGGATTCTGGACGACGCTTCTGACGGATAAATATGAAGATCAAAGCAGTAACCGCCTGCTGTGGCCGGGATTGTTTGCAGACGTTTTTCCTCATGCGCCTGCAGGATTCGGCAGAGAAGATGTCAAAAAGGTGATATTCAGGATAAAGGATCTCAGGAACCGTGTATCGCATCATGAAGCCGTCTGGAAGTTCAGTAAAGACGATCCTGTTACTGGTAGACCGGACCCGAAACGTCCGGTATACGGCGCCGCGGCCAGCTGTAACCTGCTGAACAAGCATTACGATGATATCCTGGCGGTTATTGGCTGGATTAGTCCTGACAGGCTGAAGAATTTCCTCAGTCATGGCGCAGAAAGGCGCTTTCGAGCCCTGTGCTCAATTGACGGACTGAACGCTTACTGTAATCCTGCCAGAATCAGCCAGACCGTGGTAATCCCGGACGACAACCCGGCAGACGTAATCTGTCAGGCTCTTCTGAGTTCCGGGTATACCCGGCTCATACATGAGGATGGCTCCGAGCTTATCGTGGCGGGAGCCGACATTCCCGCCGCGTGGCATCCTGTTTAACGGCTTCCTGAGAGAGCCTGGCTGGGTCCTGAGCAACCGCAGCGCTGGAAGAAACGTGCAGTTACTCAGACGCCGAGCATTCTGCCGACAAAATCAACGTAGGCTGCGTTCTGCCCGCCCTGCCGAAATGCCCTTTCCTGCTCAAGGTTTTCCGACGGCAGGAAGTGAATTAAGTGGCGGTCCTCATACAGCTTTACCGGTGAATAAAAGCCAGGCCTGCCGTCACGGATCAGGTCGCGAAGTGCGCGCAGGCATCCGCCGGCCAGTACGTCACAGAGCTGTACACCCGGGCTGTCAAGAGAATCTACCTGGCTTACATCACTGAGCTTCAGTGGATAGCTGATTGAGGCCAGCTCAGACAACCTGAACTCTGCCGGCTGCTCGTATCGGATGAACCTTAAGAGATAGTCATGGTATTGCAGCAAATTTTTAGAACGGTCGTGTTCAATACAGTAGGCACCGGCGGCCATTAGTTCGGTTCGGGAAATCAGCGCGTTCAGTATGATGAAAGCCGCATCTGTGGAGGTATGAGCATCCATTATCTCGCCAACGCATGCAGAATCTTCTGCCGCGAGCGGTCCCAGAAAATCCTCCATAACAAACCAGTTTACCGAGCGTACAGCGGTAATAAGCTCCTGAACAGCAGCCAGGGTTTTCATCTTCATTGCGTGCTGGAAGTGGCGCAGGATACGCTCAAAATCATTCCCGAGCAGGGCAGGACCGGCAAAGTAAGCCCACGAAGCAAGCAGAAAGTGCCTGCCGCTGCTGAGCAAATCATAGCCACGGGCGTGATGCCAGGGCTCAACGGCATGCGTCACGAATAGCAGGATCAGAATAAACTTTTTGTCCGCTACGCAGCTGACGCAGGGAAAGTTTGTCAGGATATCCCGCTGCAGTTCATAAAGGGGCTTCAGATTCGTATCGCGCTTGATCAGTGAGCTGAACTTAAGCTCAGGTGCCTTAAGCTTAGGGAAATGCTGACGAATAAGGTGACGCGCATCATCCGGGCTTATGCTCAGCGCAGAAGCACACTGAAAAGGCTGAGTCTTATTCAGCAGGTCACCGCCGGTGAATCCACTCTCGTCCATATAAAAAACGCTCAAGCTGCCCCCCTGTGCTTTTGTATTTTTATTCGTATGATACCTGAGAGATATCTGTATCCTGCACTCAGTGAAGGCGATGCCATAGCCAGCACTGACTGTCAGTTAAGAATTCGCTCGAACCGCGAGCGGAATGCCTTTTCTCCACCTTCCATCTGACGGCAGATCATCGCCTTTACTTCCTTCTCCTGGAGGGCACCACAGAGGTCGGGACGCAGTCCGGCCCGATCATGTTTCATGCTGATAACATATTCCGCGTCGCCATTTACCACAATCGGCGCAGAGTGGGACACGATAATCAGCTGTCGACGTTTCTTGTTAGCGGCGATCGCGGGAATAACACTCTGACTCAGCATCAGGCAATCCAGGTCATCCTCAGGTTGGTCGAGTAGCAGAGGATCGGTGCCGTAGGACAGCAGGAACTGCAGCATGCTTGCGCCTTTCTGCCCGGGAGAAGCTGAAGTGATATCCTCCATGCTCCCGCCGGGCGCACGATAGCGTATGTGTATCCCGTCATCGGGATACCAGCACATCAGAGTATCCAAGGTCTCATCCTGCAGACCCTTAAGTCTGTTTCTGAAAGCCCCGTGTAATTCCCGCCCGGCTTCAGGATCGTCACGCTTTAAGGCCTCATGAAGTTCCCTGATTTGATCGAGCTGGGTATATTTGGCTTCCGTTACAGCGAGAGCCGGGTTAAACGGACGGTTGCTGATAAAAGAGTGAAGCAGTCCGCTCCTGGATTCATCGTCATAAATACGATCCGCGAAGTTGGTGATGCCGGTTACGTTCTGGTAATCAGTCAGCACATCTTCAGGCGGTGCGCAGAGCGGCAGGATTTTGATCTCCAAGTCCTGAAGATGAAGCGAAGCCAGAAACTCCCGACGCTTTTCCGTGAGCACCATGCGGTGCGCGCGCATCTCGCTACGCAGAAGCCGGACCCGTTCTTGTGATGCAGCCACCGCATTTTCCAGTCCCTCATATTCCTTCATATCGCTGCGATATCGCTCGCACTTCTCCATCAGATCGTTCAGGGTATCCGGGTTAAGCCCCTGCGCCCGCAAAGCGGTGGCCTCACGTTCGACGTTATCCCGCTCAGTGTCCGCGGCAACTCTGAGCGCAGAGAAAAGCGGCCCCGCTCTTAGCTCATCCAGCGCACAGGTGCTGGCTGCCAGCAGGTTACCCGCATCGCGATCGAAGCTCTGCTGAAGGGTTGAAAGACGCAGTAAAAATTCAGACAGGCAGGCGGAGGATTCCGAAAGTTCCTCCGCCGCCGGAGCTCCTTTTATCAGCGCCTCCAGCGCGGCGACCCTTTCAGACTGAAGCGCCAGCGCCTCGTCTGCAGCAGCCAGCTCTCTTTCCGCCACCGCCAGACGCTGGCGGACGGGATAATAGGCGCTTTCACTTAGCTGACTGACCGCTCGTTCGGCATCCGCGAGCATACCGGAAAGGGAGGAAGCGCTCTGCCGGCGAGCCAGATGTCCTCGCAGTGTGAGCTGCTCATTTTTAAAGGCCCTTTCAAGCCGGTCCCACTGCTCAGCCCAGGCACGCTTGTTCACAATGGTGCTTTCATCACAAACGCGCAGGAAAGCGCCATTATCAGATGCTAGCTCATAAAGCATCTTCTGGCTGAAGACAGACAGAGGGAAGCGGTCAGTAGCCCAATCAGCGTCCTCGACCCATTCGCCGTCCCTGCGTGTATGCAGTGAATGCACATCGCCTGGCCGCCAGCTCAGCCGAAAATCGGCCCCGTCTTTTCGGAATACGCACTCAACAACCGAGTCTGCTTGCATGCCCTGTCCGACCTGTCGGAACAGGGTCAGTTTTTTATCCCTTTCGGCTGACAGCCCCGTGGTTTTGCGCATTGCAAGACGAATGCTTTCAATAAGAGTGGACTTGCCGCTGCCGCGGGATCCGATGACGGCATTATAAAAGGGGCTGAATGATACGCTGGCCGTTTCGTTATCGACGGGAGCGCATAGGCGGGTTCTGAATCTGACGCTGCGCAGCTGAAGCGCAGGTTCTTCAGGCGGGGGAACATCAAACAGAACGCAGTTTTCATGATCTAACAGGGCGTGGCGCAGCCCGTCAAAATCAGGAACAGACATCTTCAGCCAGCAGGTTCGTGCACCGGCGTGATCAGGGTGATGGGCATCAGAACCGCGCAGGCAGGGCAGGTTCCTGATAAGGCGCTGGTGTGTCCCGTTCGTAATGGAATCAGGCTGGTGTCTGATTTCAACCGCGTGGGGGCCGGCACTGAATGCATCTTCCAGCTCGCCCTGATTGGTGAGACCTAGTATGCCTTTGGCTGCATCAATGTGCGCAAGAATGCACAGAGCATCAGGGTGTCGCCGGATGGTGCTGACTATTCCCGCGGGTCCGACCTGCAGGACAAGCTGGTGATTAGGTTCGCCGCGGGGAAAAGGGGAATGATTGTTGCACTGCCCTATAAGCCTTTCCACATCGGCACCGGTGCAGTCAGTATGAAGCACTGCGAGTATGTGTACGTTTCCAGTGGCAGTGAGTTCCACGCCCGGGAACAGGGTCAGCGGGCGATAACCTGGCAAATCACCGGTCTGAGCGTCCAGGGCCATCTGCTGCAGTTCGTTTTTAAGGCAGTCAATCCATGCACCGCTGTTGTGGTCGCTGATTATGACGCCGTCAACCTGCTGGCGCATATACGCCAGCAGCCACTCTCTTTCACTGATCTCAGGCTCTCTGTAATCATCAGATGCGGGAGTGTGATTATGAAAATCAAATTTATACCAGCGTGCTCCAACCGACATAGTCTGTTCTTCCGATTTTTTTGGGATTATTCTTAATATAAAACGAAGCCTGCAAAAAAATGGAATAAATACATCATTGATTGAAAAAAAACAGATGATAGATATGTCTGGCCGCCATTTTTACGGCGGCACTGTTCGTCGACGTCCTGTGGACGATCAGCAGTATGCTGGGTTCGACTACTTCATCACATAAGAAGTAAAAATCCTCTGAAGGTTGTGTCAGTCCAAACCTGCCCCAAAAGGCCCACACCCGTTTATTCGCCCTTCGATTCTTTCTGATAAAGGGGATCGGTTCCGCGCGGGAACTGCAGGGCCAGATTCCGGTAATGCTGCAGGCGTTCCCTGAAGTAATCGCGTAGCCCCTCAGGCTGTTGCCTTTCAACATCAGAGGGGATAATGGGCTGATTAAGGCGCTCTTTGTACGCCACACCTGAAGCGGCCAGATCCACGTTGACCTTCGCGCGTTCCTCCGGGCTTCGTGCAGCTAAATTCTGTGTCATGTTGAATCCTCCTGACATCAGTATACCCCGCTATCCTTACAGCAGGAGGTGCCTGTGTGCGGACGATTTGCGCAGTACAGTAGCTGGTATGAGTATTTTGACTCACTTGGCCTGAATCCGGATGAAATCACGTATGACCCTGAACCCATAGGGCGGTATAACGTCGCGCCCGGCACGAAGGTGCTGCTGCTGAACGATCGCGAGGGGGAGCTGCATCTCGACCCGGTTTTCTGGGGATACGGCCCGGAATGGTGGGATAAACAGCCGCTGATTAACGCGCGCAGCGAGACGGCCGCGCGTGGTCGCATGTTTAAACCTCTGTGGCACCGAGGTCGCGCCGTAGTGCCCGCAAATGGCTGGTTTGAATGGCAAAAACAAGGAAACAGCAAACAGCCGTTTTTCATCCATCACAGAGACAAACAGCCACTCTTTTTTGCCGCGATCGGTAACCGCTGCTTTTTCCTCCCCGGCTTCTTTCTTCTGCAGCCCGGTGGGCAGGCGGATCACGAACGCGCCGTCAGCATCCTTCTTCACGACGTCAGTGGTGTATATTGCCGCCTGCCGTTCGTCGGGCCAGACGGAATAAAAGCGGCAGTCCGGCGTGTGGTCATGCCCCGTAAAAGCGTAAGAGGAAAGCCAGCACAGGTCCGGGCTCTGCGACAGATGAACTTTCAGACGCCGTTTCACCTCTTCACCTTCCGGCGGCAGGCACTGGCAGGTCACAATGGTGGTAAGTTTATTATCCCGCGCGTGCCTCAGCCAGCGCTGCCAGTCGGCCACGCGATCCCGCTGAAAATCCGCGCCGGCTTCCGACACGCCCCGGAGGCCTGAAAATCTTACGGTGTACGCTGTCTTTTTACCCATAACATTTCTCCTGTCACGGAATGCGGTTATCCCTGCCTGACGCAGTCCGTTATTTTCTGTCGCAGGGAAGCGGCACTGACTCATCCCACAGCCGGTTAAATTCAGTCTGATATTCGTCAGTAACCTCGCGGTCACCGTTTATCACCACCACATTTTCCGCATTCCTGTTCGCGGCCGCCGCGGTGAAATTAAAAGAGCCGGTTTCAACCAGGTTATTTCCGGTGACGATAAATTTGTTGTGCATAATGCGGTAGCGGCTGCTGAGCCGCACCGGAATGCCGGCACAGGCGAGCTGATGCGCGGGCAGCCAGGCCTGGCGGTTTGCCCCGGCGTCGGCGACCAGCCGCACGGCCACGCCCCGGTACGCCGCAGCCGCGAGCGCATCGGCCACGGGCCAGCTGGTGAATTCATACGCCGCAATATCAGCGCTCAGTTGTGCGCTGTTGATGGTCTGCAGTACCCGCGCCTGTGCCGTCCCGCCGGGAGAAAACCCGGCTGAGATACTGACCTCTGCATAAACGCCGGGCTGATTCAGCAGCAGTAAAATAAATGCGAATATATATTTTTTCATCATGCGCCACGCAGTAAATATCATGATTTTAATATTACACAATAACCCCCTTCAATACACCGACTGTTATTCAGTCAGAGGTGACTATTCCATAAATCACTTAATAATTTTACTAAAGCTTCCTTTCTGATTTCCGATAATAAAAATAACAGCGGAGGAAAAAATATGAATTCATTTCACGAACTGAATACGATGACATCCCGCGGGGATATTAAAGGCGCATTTGCATTAATCCGTGACTGGCCGGAAAATATCGCGCGTAAGATAATGAAAAAGGCCGGTTACAGCGTGCCATCACACACCGGACGCGCGTTCTGGCTGTGGGTGCAGCAGACGCTCACGCAGTCGGCCCGTGAACGACGTGGTGGTTATGAGGAAAACCTCCGGCATGACAGAACCGTTCCGGATTATCGCCGGCAGTCACAGGATGATTACCTCATGTATACGCAGATCATGTCCGGGTCAGTCCGGGATGACAGCACCACTCCTGAACGAAATAACAGCGTGGAGGCCCCCGAACCGGAAAATATTATGCCGCCAGTATCTGCCCCGGCCCGAATGGAAGACAATGATGCTAATGAGGATAATGATATGTGTGAAGCGCTGAACAACCTGCCTGATCCTGAAGTTCCAGATATATCAGACTGTTTGTGTTCAGAAAAAACGGAGAAAATAAGTCAGGCCATCCTGCGCCGTAATGTCTTTATTTTATATAGCACACCGGTATTATTAATAATACTTGTCAGCATTTCACAGTTATTTACGCTGCCTGCCGGTACTGCGGTGAAGAATGCTGTTGCCTCGCTGGCTGTGTATTTTGCTCTGTTACTCGGAGGTGTATTTCTGTTTCACGTACTTGCAGAGAGAACAACACGTTCAGGAAAGCCTTATTCCACAGGCAGGGCAGATCATTTTCTGATAAAAAAATTTTCACCAAGGGCGTACAGACCCGGGCGTTATATTGGCATCAGGCTGACGGCTGATTTAAAACCGGCTCAGTCAGCAAAATGGATACATGCCCTTGCAGAATACGTCGTGAAGGAGAGATGTTCCAGAGCCGATCCCCTTATCATCCGTTCACACCTGCTTTGTTTACCGCGCTGGCGAAATAGACTGGTAAGAGAACTTACAGCAGCAGGGATGTCATGCCACATCCGTACCAATCTTCCACTACTGTTTCCACGAAAGCTGACCTGGCTGACAGCGGCGGTACTGGCTCTCAGAGGTCACATTCCTCCCATATACGGGCGCGAAGCTGAAATCGTCGTCACGCCCGGTCCGGACTGAGCATCTCCGGGTTCGGAGAATAACCGTGCGGAAAACCACGTTCACAAATTAACATGTTGATTTGTATGACGGCCAATTAATCAACGGGGAGCAGGTCATTCAGAACCCTATATCAGCAGAACAGGAAGCAGGATTTTTTCAGCCGTCTCCGCTACTTCCTGTAATTCTCAGTTTATGAATTTATAGCCATGATTTTAATGGAGTAATAACGAAAGCAGGGTAGGTGATGAAATGCATCTTGACCCTGTAGTGCTCGCCACAGTCCTGTGACCGGGCCAATGGCCCGCGAACAGGCGAGGAAGCGCAATTTCGCAGGGCGTGCATATTGCAATTACGCACCTAAATGTTGTTCAAATTGCCTTTTATTGAATTTATTCACAGGATAGATCTAATTATTTAGTACCTATGAGGATCTTTAAAGGGATCTTATTTGGATCTATGAAAGATACTGAAAGGATCTAAGTTCTTTTTTTATTATATATTTCATCTAGTTACATAGATTAAAGTTCCTGCTTACATGCTTAAAGTTCTTTGTTTCATGTTAGAGGTTCTTGCTTTCATGCACAAAGTTCCTGCTTAAATGCTAATGGTTCTTGCTTTCATGCTAAAAGGTTCCTACTATCATGTAAAAAAAGTTCCTACTTGTATGACAAGTTTTGCAATACTCACATGACCTACTTTTGTGGATTTTATAAAAATGTCTAATTATGACAGTGACTTAAATCTCCATATTGAAACAAAGAACCAGTCTACCGGGCAGGTTGAACACATAATTTCCACATCCACTAAAAGCATACAGCCTCTTTCACTACTGAGATTAAGTGTTTTTACACCCATGCAGGCTGTGGAAAAAGGCAAAATCAAGGATGCTGGTTCACGTACTCCGATTGATGCCATCAACGACTTTCGTCAGCTTGAAATCGTTGAGAGAGAAGGGTACTCATCTGCTGTTATAACTGGTCCCAAACTTGATATAGAAACTGATTTCAAAGTCTGGATTGGGGTCATATCAGCCTTTACCCATTTTTCGTCACAAAATGGCGTTATTACAATGAGTTTTGCAGATTTAGCCAGGCTCTGTGATATAGATTCACGGCAAGTAAATAGACGCCTCAAAGAACGTCTTGCTCGTTCGTTATCAAAGCTGAGTTCCACGTCTATACGCTTTTCAAAGCCAACACCTGAAGGTGATGCAATTGCGACAACACACCTTATAGGATCCTCCATAGCCGATCCGGAAGCAGACGTTGTCAAATTAGCTTATGACACTCTCTTAGCTGACTTTTACAAGTTGGATATCAAACGTATTTTGAAGCTGAAAGTATTGAACAACTTAAAAAGGAACGAAGTGGCCAAAGCCATTTATACCTTTCTTGAAGGATTACCCAATAAACCTGGTGAGGTCCAGATTGTGTCGGCCAACCGGCTGATGGCAAGACTTGATCTGAAATCAGAGCCTAAAAAGCAAATGTTTATTATTCGTAAGGGACTAAAAACATTAGAAGAAATCGGTTACCTGTCTTATCAGGAAAGTTTCAAACGTATTAATGGTAAACGAGAGTTTTACTTCACTATAAACAAACGTGATCCTGACCTGGGTGAATCCATAAGTAGGACCAGGAATGTTGGTGCCTGAAGGTTCCTGCTTACATGAAAAGTTCCTCAATGTATGCGAATGAAGAGCCGTCCGCTTTTATGCCCCCTTTTAATCAGTTGAAGCATCTCAATTTGATGGACAGTCAATAGGTTTCTTGTCACTGAGCATGAAAGCAGGAACCTCGTTCTGTCTTGTGATTTCATACATGCGGGAACTTTTTAATGTGTCTACACGCCACTACTGTCTCATAGTTATAGCGGTGGCTCCATCAACTGCTCAATAGCAAAAATAAGCGCAGGTTCAGCCTCATCTGTCTTATTCACCTGTTCTCTGAGCAACAGCAACAAATCGCGTTTAATCTCTTCGCGACTGATTTCCTCTCCATTACCCGCTTTGCTCAGGCAGACCATACCGGTGAGCCGGCACGCTTCCCAGTAAGTGGATTTTATCAGTTCGTCTTCGTTCTGAGAGTCTGTCATCAGGATATCTCCTGTACTGATTTTTTTATGCGCAACGCGCATGGAGGCGTCAGCAGAACGAACATGTATTGCTGACGGTAAGGGACGCCGTGACCCGGCGAAGCCGGTACCGGTCTGATAGTTTCTGCCAATCCATCCCTTCGCCCTGCCAGAGCCATATCCGCTTTCAGCACTGTGAAAGCCACTGTACGCCGTCGGAGTGGTCACGGCAAGGCGGAGCCGCAGCCGGGGCGTATCTCCGCGTTAGCGGGCCGTCAGGGCCGCTTACGGGCGTGTTCACCAGAGCGTGAAGCAAAATCGCTGACAGCGACTCATTTTATGTAGTTACAGCATTCATTTATCAGCCACTGCAGTTCCGGCCCTTTGGGCCGGTGGCGGGGGCTGTTCAGTGGGGGCAACCGGGTTTCAGATGTGGCGCAGGTCTGGTCCGGGAGGGGCGCGGGGCTTCAGAACCAGGTTATTTCTGTGCGTAAATGTTTGTTGTAACTAATATTGCACCCAGGGGCCCGCGTCAGCGGGAGCTACTTTTATATTCTGAGCTGCGCGGACGCTTGCGGCCGCTGCAGGCGAAGGCCTTACTTATCCACGCAGAATGCCTGCATGAAAAACTATTTATCTTTATGAAGATCTCTTCTGACGAAAGTCAGGAATATCTTGCAGGTAGTGCTGACTGTGTTTACGGGTAAAAGCCGGATACTGATTGCGGGTAACTGTGAAGAAAAAAGAAGTGGCATCTGTTATGGCCACTTTTTCTGTTTTCCGGGGGAAAATGCCGGCGCGGCGGAGTCCCTGCACCGGCCATTTTGCGATCGGCACAAATGCCTTTACCGCCAGTTAAGGCGGTTAAAGAAAGGGGGAAAGCGCTAATGCACGATATCGGGTATAGGGTGTGGGCTGGCTTCATAATCCAGCCCCAGGTCCAGCTGCCTGAGACGATTCCAGACCTGACGGTCAAACTCCTCCGGGGGAAGGTGCATCCACTCATGCGCCGGACGGGCGCGCAGCAGCCTTGCCATCGCATTACGCCGGTCATCGATCGGCAGCTTACTCAGACGCTTACGACGCTTCAGTTTTGAGGCTTTTTCCCGGCGACTCAGCAGCGTGGCCATGCGCATGTTTTCGTACCAGCGCCGGCGGGCGGCGCGGACCGAATCATGCGTGCCGGGTTCAGTGATGCCGTCAGCCTCCGCCGCAAGGCGGGCGTTACGTTCTGCCAGGAATTTATCCATGTCGATGCCGCACAGCTGCCAGAACCGGTCAGTCAGCACAATGTGACGCGGCATGCAGTATCCCGTCACCGGGTCCGTTTCCAGGTCCGGCCGTTCAGTCAGGCCGAAGCGTTCCCACTCTTCGAAGAGGCGGGAAAGCCGGGAGGGTTCAACGCGGGTTTCAGGAATGACCTTACCGTTCTCATCCCGGGGACTGAGCTCGTCAGCCAGTTTGCTGCAGTTGAACGTGACGACAGACGTGGCCAGATCGGCGCGCTGGATCAGCAGCGGCCATATCGCATCATACAGCGCCTGCTTTTCCGGCCGGAAATCACGTTTGCGTCCGGCCGCATCGCGCAGCTGCACAAAATACGGGTGGCGGGACATGCGCTGGCGCAGCACCATTTTTCCGGTGCGCCTGTCCTTCATGACAAGCCGGCTCATGGCATGTCCCATCTGTCCGGGCAGACGCCGGAAATTAGCGGGTGCAAACCATTCAGGGTTTGAACACTTACAGACAACGGAGTGATCGCCACGACGGCGTCCGTCTTTTCTGAGGTTCGGGCCGTTTAACCCGATTAAAATCTGGTCATTCACCCTGTCCCGAACTTATGGCGGACAGGGGTTGTCTTATGAATAGCATGCGTTATAATCCTTCACAGGCGCAGCGCCTGCTTTTGAACCCCCTGATTTCTGTCAGCCCGCCAAAGTTGAGCAGAATCGGGGGGTTTTTGCATTCAGAGCCCGGTCAATCCCGCGCTCCGTACCCTGGACGTTTTTACGGATACGTCCCATCCGGTTAAATCTTTCCCGCGCCGCGCATGTCCGGCCACAGGTTTTCGCACATCCTCATCGTCAACCACCACAGTATTCGACAAGGATCTAAAAAAGGATCGCCGCCCGGCGAATTCTGAAAAGAATACTCATCTCAACCGGTTAAATCCAGCACAGATTACACATGGCACGAATCGTATGGATAAAAAAAGTTCACCGTCCGGAAATGCCGTGACCTGCTTCATATCTTTATTCTGACTTAACCGAAATCACGCGCATGGCGGTGCGGTGAACGGAATTCAGTCAGGAAAAAACAGACCATTAAAGACGGTTAAATGTGAACTGCGGGCGGGTGACATGATCGCTGACGATCGCGTTTAACAGGCAACGGGCAGACCCTTCAGGCTGAGGCGTACCACAGCAGCGCGGGGAACGAACAGCCTGAAGGGCCTGTCCGTTTAAAGGGGTAAAGTTCTCAGACGGTTAGCCGATAGTCTCCCCGCGACCGGCCGGTGTACCCCATGACATAAAAGCCGGCGCTGCTGGTTTGCCCGGGTATGTGCCCCCCGGGCTTTTTTCAGCCTTTCGCTGCGCGGTCTAAGGCCTGCAGCATCGCCTGTTCGCCGGCCATTCCCGGAAAGACGGTGGTGTTTTCCGCCGTGGCATTTTCTGCCGGCATCACGATGATACCCGGCGTACCGGTCAGCCCCAGCATCTCTGCCAGCTCATCATTGCCTTTTATCAGCGCATCAGACTGACTGTAGCCGGTCACGTTCTCCGGTCCGGCACCGGCCGCGGTGGCCACCTGCTCAATGTCCTGTACCGTCAGGTGTCCCTCATTGTGACCGGTGCGGTAAATCCCGTTGTGATAGGTCATATACGCCCCCGCCCCCTTCTGCCGCCAGATATCCAGCCCGCGACGGGACGCCGCTGTGGACTCCTGATAACGGCCGGCAAAGATGGTCCAGTCACGGAAGACGAAGCGTACTTCCGGTCGGGCAGCCATGACTTTTTCCATCACCGGCGCCATCGCGCTGCACACGCTGCACTCGTAGTCAAAAAACTCTGTCACAATCACCTTTGAACCGGCAGGTCCCTTTACCGGTACGCCATTGAGCTGCATCAGCAGCCGGTGGCCGCGCAGTGCCGATGCCGTCAGGGCCTGCCGCTGCAGTTCGGCCTGACGGGCCTGCAGCTTTTTGCTCACCTCGATAAGCACCCCGGGATGAGAAACCAGGTAATCCGCGGCAATTTCCCCGATGCGGGCCTGCTGGGCGGGGGTAAAGTCAGCGTTGTCTGCCGCTGAGGCAGAAACGGAGGGCAATGCGGTGCTGATGGCCAGCATAACTGAGGCCATCCTGAGATAATTATTCATCGTATTTTCAGCTCTGTATGAGGGGAAATATCTGAAGCCGCACAGCATGAACAACAGGGTTCTCACCGCGGCATTCACGCAATACAGCAGGCATATTCTGCCGGACGTGCCCGGCAGAAGGTGTCAGGCACTAACGCTCTTTCTGGATGTTGCGGCTGTGTCCGGGTGCCGGTTCCTGCAGGTTTTTCTCCTGTTCAGCTCTCTGCTGCTCAGCCCGTGTGTCTGCTGCCAGCTGCCGGTCCTCCGGCAACCCAGCGCTGAGCCCGGCGGCAAGCTGCTGCTCGGTCCGGTCATCGGCAGAAAGTACTTTTTCCGGCCCCGTCGGCAGAGGGATATCACCGGGTAAGGGGTCACCCGTATCCTGCCGTTGCAGATGTTTATATGCGTCGGCATCCTTCGATACCGTGCGTTCCTTACCCGGGACGGATGGCTCTTCAGTAGCCTGCTCCTTCATTTCATTACCTGTCAGGGTTTCCGCAAGCCCACGTTCATTCACATCAGGGATCTCCATCCCGGTGGTGCGATCTTCCTGCTCCGGCAGAACATCCGGCATCTTCCCGTCACGGGCGGCCAGTTCACGGACCTGTTCATCACGAATAACCGTACTGCCGGAAGACGCCGGTTCCTCCGGTACGATCTCCGCAGTTTCAGCGGCCTGCACCACGTCCCGGACAGTGCTCTCCGGCTCCGGTATCTGACCTCCTGACACTTTCAGCAGCTGACGCGAGGGTTCCTCATCTCCGGTCTTCATCAGTATCCCTGAGTCGGGATAATCGCGGGCTGTACGCAACGCCTCAGCAAGACTCTCCGTCACCCGCGTTTCACCGTTCCGGCTTTTCCGGAACAGCGCAGCCTGTGCCCCGCCGGTGATAAGCTGACGCACCTCACCCGGCTGTGGCTGACCGGCTTCCGCCGTCAGCGGAACCAGCGTCAGCCCCGCCGCCCTGCCGTTGCCGTCATACACCGGCAGCGCCAGATGCGCGTCCGGGTATTTCTTCGTCGGCGGGATAATCCGGGCGGTGAGCGGTGCCCCCTTCAGCCCCTGCCCGCGCAGGAAGGCGCGCCCGAGCGCCGTTTTCGACAGCGGCTGCCCCATCGCCCAGATGGCCCGGGCCTGTGCCCGCTCCGGCTCCGGTGACAGGGCATCGTGCGCGGTTGCCGGACCGTTTTCCCTGCCCTGCAGCGTGCCCAGCCAGTCTTTCAGTCCGTCGGTGTAAATCTGCACATGGTCCTTCGCGCGCGAGGCGCTGATGTAAAAGGCCCGCATTCCGCTCATGTTCGCGCGGGCCCCCTCCGTCCCTTCCAGCGCTATCACGTAGTCGGTACTCGCCCCCTGGGCACCGTAGCCGGTTACCGCCCAGGCATAGTCCACATGCCGGTCCGCCGTGACGGCCTTCGGGTCGATGACCTTTTCACCCTCCCGGTTCTGCAGCACAATCTCACCGTTCTCCCGCAGCGCCGCCACGCGGTACTGCTCGTGCGCGGCATGACCTGCCTGTTTCTGCGTTTTGTTCAGGCGCACGCTGTCGCCTTCCCTCAGCTCAATTTCCCGCCGCTCAAACACCTCGATTTCGGTGGCGTTGAGCTCCGCCGGCGACCAGTACTGCATCCGCCCGCTTTCATCCCGCAGCAGCACATGCTCTGTTCCCCGATCAACGCCGGTCACGGTCAGGTAGCGTTCATTTGCCAGCACCACCTGACCGGCCTTCCAGTCCCTGATGCGGTTAAAGTCGTGGCGGCCGCCGGTGATGCGGTCCAGTACCGGCACCATGACGGCTTTCCCGCCCAGCTCTTTTCGCTGTACCATGCTGGCGTGGATACCCTCATTGATGGCGCGACGGTCCTCATGCAACTGCACCACAATCATCGTCTGCTCCCGGGCGGCTTTCGTGCGGCCGATATAATCCGCCACGATGTTGCTGACCGGTGACGTTGTCTCCGTCACCGAGCGTGACGGGACCACCTCACCGGCTTCCCGCGGTACCGTCCCCGGCGACACCCGGTTGATTTTCTCCAGCGCCGCCGCCGCTTTGTTTTCGATAACGCTGTAGACGGCGGACTTCAGGTTTGCGTCGCGCTGGCGCACAATCTCTTTCATCACGGCGACATCGATGGGGCTGCGCTCCTGCATCAGCCGGAACGGGGCCCCGCTCTCCGGGGACTCCAGCTGCGCCACGTCCCCGACCGGCACGGCGCGCCCGTCACCGGCCGCAATCGCGCGGTACGCTGCCGCGGTGTCCTGGTTGCCCAGCATCGAGGACTCATCGATGAGAAACAGGGTATTGCCGTAGCGGACCTCTTCACCGGCAGCGGTGCGCTGCTGCCAGTCCAGCACGAACGACTTCAGCGTCTGCGCCTCTATGCCGGTATCCCGCATTTCCTTTACCGCGCGATGCGTGGGGGCCAGGCCGATAATCAGCGGACGCCCGCTCTCCGGCAGGGTTTCAATGGCCGCCTTCACCGCCTTAAACTGCGTGGTTTTACCCGTCCCGGCGTACCCCTGTACCGCCGTAAAGCGGTCGGGACTCTGCAGAATGAGCGTGGTGGCCGCCTGTTGCCCGGCGGTAAGCCCGGTCAGAAGCGCCGGACCGACGGTGGCCATCAGCGGCACGACCGCATTCTTGCCGGCCGCAATCTCCCCGATAATCGCCTTTTCCATTTCCCACGTTGCGCGGGAGACAAAGCGCGGCTCGCCGCTGACCTTCACCGGCATCAGCTCACCGGCCTTCACCTGACGGGCAATTTCGGTCCGGAGCACCGGGACGTTGCCAAGAAAGTTCTCAGCCTCCTCCAGAAGCTTGACCTCGGGAAAGGACACATGGCGCATCTGCGCCACGGCGCGGGATACGGCCTTCTCCGCATCCGTCAGCAGGTTCGCGTTCAGCGTCTCCAGCGCGTCGCTGACCTCCTCCCGGCCGCTGGCCTGTCTGACCAGCGCCACCGGGGAACGGCCGGTGCGCAGCCGCATCATCTTCTCCTCCGCCCGGTTCAGCGCCTCTCCGGTAAAAATTTCGGCCTCAGTGCCGGACTGTGCCAGGGCGTTCATCATGTTGACTGACAGCTCCCGGCTGCTCAGGCTCGCCAGCACCGTGCCCCGTTCGTTATCCCGCGCGCCCGGCGCGCTGACGTATCCGTGGGTGACGTACAGGGGACGGTCCGTGGCGATGCGCAGCGGCTTCTGCTGCCCCTCCCGCATCACCGTCATCCCCCCGTTCTCCAGCGCCGTGACGGTCAGACGGTCACGCGCTTTCAGCCCGGCAGACCGGTCTGCGGCGAGGGCGAACAGCTGCTCACCCTGCGCGATACTCAGCTGTTCCCGGGTGAACAGACGCCAGTCGGCGGTGAGCGTGCTGAGTTTTACCCGGCTCAGCACGCCGTCGCCGTCGATAAGCGACAGCATGCGGGTGTCGTCATGTACCCGGTCAATCATGTAGTGACGGATTTCCTGACGGTCGCTGCGGTCTTCCAGCACCATTCCCGGCCGGTACGACGCCGGCAGCTTCCGCTCCTTCGCCGTGATGAAGACCGGCGTGCGCGCCTCCACCTGCACGGTGTCCCGGCCGAGCTTCCCGGCATTCTGCAGCGCATCGCGGATGTACCCCGTCAGCTGCTGCTGTTCACGCGCGCCGGTCACGGCCGCCGTAACCGTATTGTCCGGGCCGCTCAGGTCGGTAAAGCGCTCTGCCAGCGCACGGTAGCGGTCACGTTTGTCCTGAATGCTGAAAACGCGCGCCTCCAGCCCCGGTCCGGGGGCCGTCAGGCTGAGGCGTTCAACACCGGCCGAGGCCAGCACCGACAGGGCATTCGTGTTCGACTGGCGGCCGGCGCTGTCGAGAAACAGCAGCTGGGCGTTCTTCTCCCGCGCCTCGCCGGTCAGGACCAGCATCTCCTTCAGCCCCAGCTTCTCCGCTCCCTCAATAATCAGCGTGCTCCGGGGCGCCAGGCTGAAGGTTTTCTCCGTCACGCGGCTGCGCTGCAGAAGGGTATCTTTCAGCAGCGCCGATTTGCCGAGGGTCAGGGCGCGTTCGGCACCCGAGGCCAGGACGCTGACTTCCCGGCCGTTATCCCGTGACATTGTCACCAGTTCCTCCACCGTATCACGCAGGCGCTGTACCGACGCCGGGGCGCTCAGGATAGCGATGGTTGCCCTTTCCGCCTGCTTCAGGTGGTCTGGCGTGGCGGTATCCGGCTCGCGGAAACGCACCACGCGGTTCTCCTTTATGATATCGGCCGCCAGTGACTGCACGGACAGCTCATCCAGCAGGTGAATGTGGGAGGTGAACACGCCTTTATCCCCGTCCAGCGGGGCCAGCAGGTTGTCACTGATGGCCCGGTCCAGCGCACGGCGCAACTCCGGGATACTGTGCTGCTGCTCACCGGCCTGGTGGGCCGTCAGCAGCAGGTCACCGTAAGTAAAGCGCGTCCGGCTGTCACTCAGTACCGAAATGGCGGTGCGCACGGCGTCCATCACTTCCCCCGGCAGGGGCGGTTCCTCTCCGGGCTCCGTCCGTGCCGCCTCGCGTTCACGGGCATCACGCATCACCCCCTGAATATCAAAATCCACGCTGTCCATCTGACGCTGCCAGCGCGCTTTCAGGCGGGCACGACCGTCCGGGGTTTCCGGTTTTTCGATGGGAGGTTCCTGCTCAGCAGCGGGGGCAGAACGGCCCTGCTCATCCATACCGCCGGGGCCGCCCGGATGCTCCCCGGACGACGGCGTCTCCTGTGCCGGACCCTCCTCCGCTGACAACGTTTTCGCCGGCTGACCGGAGGGGACGGCTTCACGACCGTCAGCCACGTCTGACGCGCTCTTTCCGGGTGAACCGGAACGGCTGACCGCATCCGGCTGCACCACTCCGCCGGTTGTCACCGTATCCGGAGACCGGTCGTATTCTGCCGGGGCAGAAGCCGGTTGTTCCCCCTTCGGGGCAGACGGGCCGTCATCCAGGCGGCTGATATCCTGTTTGGGCCGCCGGGTGTCAAGCGCCGCCACGTCGCGGCTTTTCAGTGAAGCTTCATCACCCACGCGCGCGCTGATTTCGCGGTGCCGGGAGGAAAACTCCTCCAGTACAGCGTCGGTGAAACCTTTCACTTCCCACAGCTCATGCTTTCCGCCGGTGAGTTCCGTCTCATACCCCAGCGCCTCGGTTTTGCCCTTCAGCGCGGTGCGGTACAGCTTCCCGAATGACACCTGATAGCGGTAAAGGGTTTCGATAAACCCGGCCCCGTGAATGGTGTCCGTGGCCAGCGCCTTCCACTTCCCCTCCAGCTCTGTCACGTTGGCCAGCACCGCATGGGTGTGGATCTGCGGGTCAAGATTACGTGAGGTGTCGTGCGTGAACAGGGCGGCCACCATTTTCCCGGTCGCCGCGATGCGGGTCACCCCGTCCCGGGTGTCACGGGCGCTGACCATCTGCTCAACCAGAGCCAGCGTTTCCTTTACCGCCTCATGGTGGGCGGCCAGCAGACGTTTATCCCCTCCGGCCAGAATGAGCATGGAGATGCTTTTCGGGGCCGAAAACGTCAGGTCATGTCCGGGGCGGTGAACGTGACTGCCCTGCACTTCCTTACCCATTTCCACCCCGTTGGGCAGCTTTCCGTGCAGTACGGCGGTAAAGGTGTCCAGGTCCACCGGGCCTTCCAGACCCAGTTCACGGGCACCTTCGCCCAGCCACTGGCTCTGCAGATCGTCCAGGAAATAGTAGTTATCCTTGCTGCTGTAGTAACCGGCCGCGTCCGCGGCGGACGCAACCGGTGCAACGGTCATCATCGCTCATGTCCTCCGGGTTCATGATGCTGGCTCATGGCCTGATACGTTTCGTCATCTTCGCGATGGCGCAGGATGTTCAGCTCCTCATCCGCCATCTGCTGATTTGCCCTGCCGTACTGCGCGGCATACGCTTCTTCACGGCTCTCCGGGTCTGTTTTCCTGTAACCGGCGGTGCGGACTGTCAGCTGACCCGCTTCGTCTTTATCCGCCAGCATGTGCAGTTCGGGGGTTTCACCTGCTGGCGTGCTGCTGTCCTCCTCACTGCCTCCGGTGCTGTTGCGATCCTGAAGACGGCGAATACGGTCCAGTGCAGGCATTCCTGCTGCCGGCACTGGCGTAGCGACAGCAGGAGTTCTGGCAGGAGGCAAACGGGGAGTGAGACGGCGGACATTGGCCGGCAAAACGGTCGCACTGCTTCCGCCGGCGTCGTTATCTGCATGAATGACCGGTCCCCCGGGGCTCTCCGGAGATACCGTAACTGCCCTGTCTTCAGCGGCCGGGCTGGCTGCCATGACGGGTTTCCCTGCAGCAGACAGTGATGCAGGTGTCAAAGGTGCCCCGGCGGGTTTGTCTGTGCGTGAGTGAGAGGAAGGTTTCTCAGAACGGCTGACAGCGGAGGTTTTATTCTCTGCTGCCTGACTGTGGCTGCCCTCCAGAATTTCCTCGCCGGTCGGGAAGCGGATATGCGCCGCGGTGGTCGCACGTTCGTTGCCGGTAATAATCGCTTCAAGTTCCGGGCTGAGGCGGTCGCGGAAGTCGCGCTCAATGAGCGCCCGATGAGACTTTTTCTGCTTCCGGTATTTCAGGCTGAGCTTCACCACCGGATACTCACCCGGCAGGCGCACGTAAAAGCGCAGGTTCGGCATTTTCATGATCAGGTCGTAGTCCACGACGGGGTCATTGACCTTGTCTTTGCTGATGGAGATACCGTCACGCACCTGATCCAGACCGTAACTGTTCTGCTCACGCGCCTCGCGCCGGCGCTGATGACCCAGTTCCTCCTCCACCATCTTCGCCACCTCCGCACTCGGTGAGCGCCCGTAAGCGCGGGTGTTCAGCAGGTCGAAAATGGCTTTGGCCATCTCGCGGCCGTAGATGTGCACCAGCTGCGGGATGTTCTGGACGCCCAGCACGAAACAGCCGCCGAACTTGCGCGCCTCCGCCAGCGTTTCGTTGAGCTCGGGGATTTTCTGCAGGCTGGCGATTTCATCACCGACGAACCACACGCGGCGCTCGCTGTTCTCGCCCATGCTCTGCAGCAGCAGCGTGGCCAGCGACAGCCACATGGAAATCAGCGGACGCACCGCCCTGCGGTGGCGGGCCGTGGTGGAGATAAACAGCCAGCTGCTGTCGTACTGCGGACTGGTCATCCATTCCCGGATGCTGAACTCCGGCTTGCCCTCTTTATCCAGCCCCTGCAGATAACGCAGCGATTTGGCGTAGTTGGTGAGCACCGAACGAATGGAGATGGCCGTCTTCTCGATTTTTTCCTCGACCAGGTTGGCCGACGGCGTGTTCTTCAGAAATTCGCGCAGGCTTTTCAGGTCGATGGAGAGCAGGGTCTTCAGGAACGTCTCAATGCTGCGCGCCGGGTCGGCCGCGAACTGCATCGCACCGTCGCTGAAGATGGTGCGAGAGGAAGACACCCAGAACGGATCAGAGTCCCCCTCCACCGGCATCAGCGCCGCCGTCAGGTTCTCGTAATCAACCACTTCCCGACACTCGCGCCACAGCACCCAGTTTTCACAGCGGCTGTCGTGCGGGTTGAGGATTTTGTCGCGGCGCGGGTTGTAGTGCGTTTCAATGAAGGTGCCGCCGGAGTCGTAGATAATGGCGCGGTCACCGCGGCGACGGATGTAGTCCAGCAGCCAGCGGATGAGCGTGGACTTACCGACACCGATGGTGCCGTGGATGAGGAAGTTCATCACCTCGGCGTTCTTCACCATATGCAGCCCGCCAATCTGCAGGTCGGACTTCTCTCCCGCCTTCTTCAGCAGACGGTTCACTTCTTTTGGCTGGTCGGTCAGCGTCATGCCGGAGATGAACTCGTCCTCGCTCTCCTTTTTCCCGATGCGCCCCACGAACCAGGCGATCAGGCACCACAGGGCAAAGGCCGTGATGCCGCAGACCGTCGCCAGAAATTTCAGGCTGGCCACAAACGCGTCCCCCATTGCCTGCATCCACGGGTCGGCCAGCAGCTGTACCGGGGTCATTTTCGTGGTGCACACCGACGTCCCGTCACCGCAATGCCAGAGGATGTCCCAGGTGGCCGTGGTTGTGCCGGGGGCGAGCCCCAGCAGCGAATGTGACGGCCACGCGGCCCAGTACCAGAAGCCGTTTCGCAGCACGTCGTCGGGCGTGGTCAGCCAGAACAGCAGCGCCACGGCGGCAATGAACAGCAGCAGTATCCAGTGAAATATCCAGTTGCTGACCTGACCAAACATGCGCAGGCGGTAGGCCGTCATCTGACCGCCCTGCGTGAGGTTTTTCGGGGTAAAGCTCATAAAAACTCCGGATAACGCGCAGGTGCAGTCCGCCCGGTTCAGGGCAGACTGTCGTTACGGATAAAACGTGAGAGGCGGGCCGCAGCCGGGCCCGTCAGGGATGAAAAAGGTCGCGGGTACGTTATGCAGCGCGGGAAAAATGAGCAGCCTGACGGCGGGAGGGCCGGAGGAGTGAAACCGCCGCCAGTGACCCCGTGGCCAGCACCGCGCCGGCGGCGAGCACCATAAAGGTCAGCAGCAGCAGCGGGATACCGTCCGGTAACAGGGTACCGGTACTGCGCAGCGCAAGGTCATACGCAAACAGGCTGCTGTTGCTCATCATAAATTTCATCAGCATCACACCGTGAAACCAGAGTACAGAGGCACTCCACGCGAAAAACAGGGTAAACCAGGCAATGAGGGTGCGGACCGCACCGTGATTCTGCAGCATAAAAACTCCTTAATGGATGATGAATACAGGAACAGACTGACGTTAATCACACCCGTAACGCCCGCCACAGTCACAGGCGCCGGCGGCACCTGTGCGAGGAGGCGAAACGTCACGGATAAGACATACGGCACTTACGCACCGCCCGGGCAGGCTGATGCGGTCAGAAAAAGCGTGATGATCCCCGGAAACGGGAGGAGGACGGCACCTGTGGTGTGGGTGCCGTCCTGTTTTGTCCGCAGTACAGGGGGCGGACAGGGGGAGTACAGGTCGTCAGTTATCCGGTGAGAAGCGTGTACCCCTCTTACAGGAAGACACCTGTGGCCGGTGTGGTGGGCCCGGCTGAAAAGTAATAATCCATTTTTCAGTGCTCTGCAAGACGCCAGATAAACCGGAGTACAACGTTAAGTAACATTCCGATGACCAGCCCGGCGATGCACGCCAGCAGCACATACAGCAAAAAGGCCAGCATGAGAACCACCACGAAATGCACGTCTACCGGCATAGCGTCCTGAGCCACTGCCTTCTGCACAATGGACAGGAAGATCCCGGGCGCATGCTCCTGCGTGACAGCCAGAATCAGCACCGTAAAGGGAATACTCAGCAGTACGCAGGTAAACCACGGGGGCAGTAACTCTTTCAGTGTTCCGGCCTTCCTGTGCATTGCTGATCCCTGTGAGTGAATGTCGTGAAACAGTACCATATATAATCATAGAAACGGCACCGGGGTGCCGCTCAGGGTGACTTACATAATCCCGGCAACCGACTTCGCCAGCTGGGCTTCCAGCACCGGCTTCGCTTCCTCAAACTTCAGGTTGACCTTGTTGGCGTTTGACACGACGCGGGTCTGGTATTTCATACGGTTACCCTCCTCGCTGCTGGTCTGCAGCTTGATACCGGACGTTCCCTGCCGCAGCGCCGCCACGTTATCGGTGGTCACGGACGCTTTGCTGCGCTCTGAAATCTGCAGATCGGTCACCATTGTGTAGTTCACGTCCTCGACCATCGCATCAGCTGCCATACCGGCCAGACCGGCTGCCAGTCCGACGCCGAGGATGGCACCGCCGGAGTTACTGTTGTAAGCAGTAATGCCGCTGCCCAGCGCCGCGCCCATTGCGGCCCCTTCATACCCGCTGGAGAGGAAGCCCTGTGACTCACGCAGGTCCATTTTATCCGCCTTCAGCACGTTGGCCTGAATCCAGTAGTACGCGGCATCCGGAGAAGACGTCACGGTATAGCCTTTCGCCTGAAGATCCTGCGCCAGCAGGGTCTGCAGATCGCTCATGTCTTTATCGGAGGTATTACGCACCTGCAGATAAACCGTTTTCTGACTGGACGGCTCCAGCCAGACGGTCTGGCTCATCTGAGTTTTGACTTCGAGATTGCGCTTTTTGATGGCAGTGCTCATGGCACCACAGCCGGACAGTAACAGGGAGGCAGCAGCAATGGCCGCCACAAATACATTGCGTTTTTTCATTTACGTATCCTTGTTGAACGGGAAAAGCGGGACAGGCACGCCCCGGGGCACGCTGATTTAATGGGAGTTTACGGAGAGAACCCTTCCGTCAGAGTGCCGGAAGGGAATATCGGCAGATGCTGTGAGAACTTAAATCTTTTTGATTAGATTGCTGATTTTTTCCAGAGCCAGACCTGCTCCGAGGCGATTGATTTCAGCACCAACAATCATATTCACTGCAAATAATAAGGCGAACTCTAAAGCTGGGATCGCAAGTGCGGCCCAAGCTTTAAATACGGATAAGATTGCTGAAACAAACATAAGAAGCAGAAAAACATTCACTGTTCGTTTGGCAATTTTACGTAGATGGCTAAGAACTAATGAATTACGCCGAGCATTTTCAGGTACGGCCATGTACAGCATGAGATTATTGTAAGTCATAAAAGCAAAAAGTAGTCCAATCAATAGGGTTGGGACAACTACAGCCCAACCATCACTTAGAAAGTAAAAATAGTACCCTTGTAGTGAAAACTGTGAATCAGACAAACTCGCGTAGCCAATAACATCACTCATGAATGCTGCAATTAAAGCAATTGCCGGTACTACAAAGCTCAGTTTTAACAACCGTAATGATGAGGGAATCAAGCGATTGCTTGAACTCAAACTCTCAATGAGCATGGAAACATCATCATCGACCTTAGTCATTGTGAAATTACTCATATTCCCTCACATTAAATAGTTTAATTAAGAAGCTTTTTTCTGCTCAGCTCTTAACTTCTCCAGCTTAAGCTTGAATTGCTCAGTTTCAGCATCATCAATTTTAGGCTTAGTCTGCCTCAAGTCTTCTTCCGTCCGGCCTATCTGCTGACTCTTAACCGCACCCTGATGCTCATTTCTGAGTATATCACTGGACGTCTGAACAGTGGTTTTATTTTCAGCGATTTTGCCGTCATTTTCCCTGACAGTTTCCATCAGGCCAGATCTTTGTGCTGCAACCTTGTTGGCCACGTTACTTTCAATGCCGGCACCCGACGCCTTCTCACCCACGCGTTGTGAGCCACTGCGAAAATCTTCGCTCATGGCCTTCGACGGGGCACCTCCCGGCGCGGTCAGGTTACGTTCTCGTGCCTGCACACTTTCCTCTGTGACGCCGCTGCCGTGTCTCTCCACAGACGAATGCTGGCTGGGATGAGACGCCGTGCGGACAGCACCGCCGCTGACAGCTTCCGGCACGCCGTCCCTCTCGACATCACCACTCCGCGCTCCCCCCGGAACGTCCAGTGACTGAGCCGGCTGCAGCGGCTGGCCACTGACCTGGTCAGTCCGCGCACCGTAGTTTCGCATGATTTCCGGCTCAAGCCGTTCGTGCATAAACTCGGTGGCCGCGCCCTGCGCGCTTCTGACGTTGGTCAGGATGTTCTGTGCGTCGCTGCCGTACTTCGCGGTCGTCCAGTCCACAAACTCCTGGTTGTAGTTGGCGTCCAGGCTGGCGCTCTGCGTCTGCGACAGCGTGGCCATGCGGCTGAACTCCTGGCTGCGCGTACTGCTCTCCGTGTACTGGTGGTACTGACTCTTCGCATCGTTGAGCGTCGCCGCAAACTGCTGCGCCTGCGAGGCTGACTGGTTGTCGGTATGGCTGCCCGACTCGGTCAGGCGCGCAGATGTCACCATGTCCATACCTTCGCGGAAGTCGCGGGCTTCCTGACTGCTCCGGTCGTGGCGGTTGTCGCGGCCCTCGGCATGGCTGTCCTGCGTACCGTGTGAGCTGCCGGAAGTATGACGCCAGTCAACGCTGCCTTCACCACCTGCGCTGAGTCCGGTGGCCCACTTACCGAGCTTACCGGCCAGCTGGTCGCCGGAGTCAAATTTGACATAGCCTCTGGCACCCGCCCCCCCCTGGTTGGTGATATCCATCAGCTGGTTATACGCCTGCTGCTCCGAGACATTATGCGATTTCGCGTAGCTCTCCACTGCCGACTGCATTCTGCTGGCCCCGCGGCTGACACTGGTGGCCACGCTGCTGTCGCTGCCCTGCGTCACGCTGTCGCTGTTCCCGCTCTGGTGCGTCAGCTGGTTCATCTGCTGGAAGCCGCTGGTCACGCTGTGATTATACCCGTCCAGCGAGCTCTGCGCCTGCTGCTGCGCCTGGCGCGCCTGCTCGGAGAAGCCGCTGCTGGCCAGGGCGCTGAGCCGCATATTCACCGGCAGGTTCGATATCGCCCCGCTGGTGTCATAGACGCTGTGTCCGTCAGCCGTCTGCGTGTGCATCGAGCCGTTACCGGTCTGGAACGCCTGCTGCCCGGACCGGCGGGTCATGTTGGTGTCGAACTTGTTGGCGTTGACGTTATCCATCGACATGTTGTTGAACGACCAGTTGCCGTCTGCCGTGGTGGACGCCTGCCCGCCGGTAGCAAACGCCGCCGAACTCATAATGCCACCCACTGCCTGCGACGCCACCGATGCTGCGCCTTTCGTCAGGAAAAACGCCAGCACCGGTATCGACATGCTGAGGTAGCCCGCGATGTTCGCCGCATCCGAATGCTGCAGCGCCACCTGGTCCTGATTCGCCAGCACCAGCGCCGTGCCGCCGGTCTTCGACTGCAGGTAGAAGTTGGCCAGCGAGTTCAGGATGGCAAACATCACCGGCCACATCTGGAAGTACAGGAACCCCCCGGCGTAGAGTTTCAGCGTGTTCAGCCCGAAAATGCTGTGGTTGACCAGCGACAGCGCAATCACCAGCGGAAACAGGCCAATCAGCACCAGCATCATCAGCGACTGGAACATCGGCAGGGTGCGGGCCGCTATCACGCCGCCTGCCCCCCAGCTGATGCGCTGTTTGGTCAGGCTGGACTCCGTGGCCAGGTTGAGCAGGTTGGCCGTGTCAGACGAGCGCGCCGCAAACCCTTTCCAGCCGTCCCGGATGGCTGCATTGGTAACGTTATTACGCATAATCTGCGAGGCACTCAGTCCGCCGGCGTAAAAAAAGTTATAGCTGTCATCCATCGCGCTGCTCAGCAGCGCGTTCGCGTCTACCCGGCTGCCGAACAGACGCGTGGCCAGCGCGTGCCAGGTGGTACCGCCGATGCTGATATCGGACCCGATCAGGTTCTGAATGACTACCGCCGCCTGCTGGCAGGTGATGAACTGGCGCCCGCCGCCCGCATCCTGGTACAGACCGCGCAGCGGACTCGGATTGCTGGTGATGAGCGTCAGCGGGTCGGTGCTGTTCAGCAGCTGCGCCACGGTGTATTTGTTGTTCAGCAGAATATCGCCCACCACGCAGTTTTCCACGTAGTCGGTGAGCATCTGCGCCAGCTGCGGGTTCTGCGTGCGGAAGTCAGACGACTGCGCCACAACCTGCGAGCCAAACAGCATGCCCGACTTCGTGTAGGTCAGGGAGTCCGGGCGGGCCAGCGCATAGTCATACAGCTGCGCCACCCCGAAACCGGCCCCCGTCGCCAGTCCGGCGATAGCCGCCAGCCCTGCCGGCACGTTATCCACTTCGTACACCGCCGCCGGGTCCGTGATATCAATAATCTGCACGCTGCGCTTCGGTACCAGCAGCACGGACGTGATGACAAAAAAGATGGCAAACCAGTGCAGAAACACCATCGGGTTGCGTGATTTGATAAAACTGAACATCACGCCCAGCACGCCGAACAGCCCGACGATGCGCTTCAGCGTGCTGAACGTATCCGAGCCGATGATGGTGACCACGCCGTTAAACACCTGCCGCCACATGTCCCCGCCGTAAATGGTCCAGACTTCAGTCATTGCCGGTCCCCCACTGGTAGTTGCCCTGATAAGACGTTGAGATGATTGTTGAGACCTGCTGTTGCAGGTACTGCATGTTGCGGTCGATACCGTCCAGCGCGTTCTGGTCTGCGGTGGACTGCAGCTTCATCTGCGCCAGCAGCGAGGTCGCGGCCATGACGTTGTTGCGCAGCTCGCCTGCCGCCTGCTCCGGGAAGTTTTTGCCCGCCAGTGACTGGCTGGCCTGCTTCACCAGTTCCTGCAGGTACTGGATCATCATGTCCTGCGCGATGAAGTCCGCCACCTGTATCAGGTAGGTCGGGCTCATGCCCATGCTGCGCGAGTTGGTCAGGTACTTCAGCACCGGCACCGAGGTGGTGTTGATGAAGCCCTTCTCTTTATCCGACAGGCCGGTATCCGCGCTGAGTTTGCTGTCGATGGAAATCATCAGGTTACGTACCTGGGTGACCAGTGCGACGTCACTGCTGACGGTGACGTCTTCGACGGTCGGGCCCAGGCAGAGATCCGGTTCATCGCAGCCATAGATTTTTGCGGTTCCCCCGCGCATCAGCACGGTGATGATGTCGCGGTTATCAACCAGCGGCGAGAGGATGGTGACCTGCCCGTCCTTGTTGAAGATGATGGAGCCCACCACGCTCATGACCAGCTCTTTCAGCTGCCGGTTACCGTCAAACAGGTGGTTACGTCCCAGCGCATCCCAGATAAGATTTTTGTTTTTCAGTACCTGGTCTTTTTCAGCGTCAGAGGCCTGACTGGTGACGCTGTCACCCTGCCCGCCCACCGTACAGCCCTGCCGCGATGCCGCCCAGTCCGAGAAAATATTGCTCTCACCGGCAATGTCCTGACAGATTTTCTGGTTCGATACCTGCGAGACCGGCCACAGGCCGCCGATGATCCCCTGTGCGGCCTGACAGGAACTCATGTTCATGGAGTTCACATCCGAGGCCAGCTTCTGCAGGAAGTCTTTAGCCTGCTTGAGCTCCGGGACCATCGTCTGCAGCGCCAGGTCAAAGGCATAACCGGCGGCATTACTCATGATCTGCTTCACGAATCGCTGCAGTTCAGCACCGTTGATGAAGGAAAAGGCCCCCAGATAGGCATCAATCCCGCCGCAGCCGGCATTGAGCGACGGTACCTGCATCGAGATAAGCTGCACCTGCTTGACCGGATTACGCAGATAGACCGAGCCGCCGGTCACGTAACCGGCCGCCTGCCCCTGCCACGCCTGGGCTTTTGATACGTTGCCGTCAAAGCCGAGGCTGCCAAAATAGCCGTTCAGGTCGCCCTGTACGTCGGCCAGCGCCGGTGCACTGATGACCAGGGCCGTGGCAACGGAAAGAAGGAACTGCCTGAGTTTCATGTGATAAAGCTCCGTAACGGGCCAGGTATGTGAAACCTGTCCCGGGGTTAAATACGTGGCAGGGTGATTTACTTCACCTGATGAAAGGTAATGGGATAGCGGGCCCGGGTACCGTAGCGAAATTCAGCGATCGTCTCAAAGGCACCGGGGTGAAATTCCCCTCCCTCACGCAGGGCGTTATCTTTCGGGAAGGGTGATTCCTGCGAGAAGATAAACAGGCTGACGCCCTTATCCCGGCGTTCACTGAGCAGCGTGCTGAATGCACCGCCCGCATACTGCGGAAAAAAGCCATCAAGGATGAGGACCTTTTTCCCGCTGGCGGCCAGCCGCGCGATGATGTCATCCCGTTCCGCTTTAAACTCTGCCGGCGACAGCCGCTCGTAGCTGAACCAGTCCGCTTTAAGCTGTGTGGCCAGCATACGGGCAACGGTCGATTTGCCGGTTCCGGTCGCGCCCTGCACATAAACGTGTCCACCGCGCGTGCGCCAGAGCTCAGTCAGCGCCCTGGCATGTTTTTCCACGTTCAGCTGCAGCATTTTTTCCGGCGCAAGGGCCTTGAAAGGGGGATGCAGGTTTTTTGTCATTTCATTCAGTCTCAGTGAAGGTGCGTGTTGCCGGGGCGGTAAGGGCCGCGGTCAGTCATGAATCCGTGCCGGCGCAGCGTGAGGCTGACCAGCGCGCCGCAGCCGAAGCCGCCGGCAAGGGCAAAAAGAAACAGCAGCGGGAAGACCTGCAGGCCGCGCATGAGCAGTCCGTCAGGCCCCGCCGCCGCCGCCATGATGATGTGGTTCATCAGCTCACCGGCCAGCCAGGCATACAGTCCGGCCGCCGCCAGCAGCGACGCGCAGACGAGCAGCAGCGCCGTCTCCAGCCGCGAGAAGGTTAAAGGTGTCTCGTACATGGTTTTTCCGTCCGGTTACTGTGGGGTCACTTCCGCGCTGGAGGGCACCGGGCCGAGCGTATCCGGTGCGAGGTGATCAATGTCGGCCTCAATCATCTGACCGACGCGCTGACTCAGGGTGTTCATGTCGGTTTCACCCTGATAGAGCGGATACGCCACGTTGGTATTGACGTTCACCAGAAAAGTGGTGGGCGTCGCAATCGGCAGCCCGTTGCCGAAGAAGGTGAGGATCTCACCGGCTATCGGCTCATTGGCTGCGGCTTTACGCGGGATCAGCGCCACCGGGAAAGAGGCGTCACCGTAGCCGTCCAGCGTGTAGGGATATACCTTTATTCCCTCCTGATCGGTCCAGGCCCGCAGCAGGGGATCGAATTTCGCGCTGTGGGGGCAGCTGCGCTGCATGAACACCACGATGGCGTAATCATTCAGGTTCACCGCGCGCCCGTCCGTGAGCGTCATCATGTGCGCCGGCTTTGCCGGTATCCGCCGCACCGGCTGTGAACCCGGGATACCAAAATCCGGCAGCGGTGCACCGTGCTGCGCTTTGGCCTGGTCAAGGATGGCTATCTCATCGGCCACCGTCGCCCGGGCCGCGAGCGGACTGAGCAGTATCAGGGCAGTAAGGAGTGCACTACGCCTCATGGTGCGTCCCCCGGCTGCGGCGCGCACGCCGGTATGCAATAATCTCGACAGCCAGCACCAACGCGGCCAGCACAAATCCGGCCACAGCCCCGGTGACCAGAACCTGATGCGTCAGCGTCAGCGAATAGTTCATCAGCTGGCGCAGGCAGTTAAAAATGATGCCGGCCATAAACAGCGTGGCGATAAGAGGCAGTCGGCTCATGCGCATGCTCCCTGTGCCAGACGGCGGATGCCCCACATCACCAGACTGGCGAGGATCGAAAACAGCACCCCGGTCTTATAGAACATCAGCAGCGTGCCGTTTGTCTCGTTTATCCAGGCCTCGCGACTTTCCGGTGCCTTCACGCAGGTGAATGGCGGCGGCGCTGTCTTCAAATCAGCAGGAACCGGTGTGCCGTCACGAAGCGTCCGGAGGGAGGCGGGAGGAAAATCCGCCTCGCGCGTGGTCTGCGGTGCACAGCCCCACACCTGTCCGGCCGGCGCGTCCCGCACCAGCTTTTCGGCTTCGTTCAGCAGCATCAGCCCGGCACTGCCGGTGTTATGCGCGGCCAGCACAAACAGCAGAAAAAACAGCAGCGCAGGATGGATAACCAGCGTCTGCAGCAGCAGATTACGCACCCGGTCCGCAGCGCGCAGGCGCCCGTGCCAGGCCGGTGAAAGTGTCAGCATTACAGAATCCTCAGAAGTTGGGTTTAAAACCGGTGGCCACGTTAAGAAAGCGCTTCGCCAGGTCATCCTGGGTCATGAAGCCGTAGGCCAGCGGCCGGTAATCCTTCGTGGCCGGGTCCACCAGGAACAGCGCAGGGAAGTGGCTGATCCCCATGCGCGCGCTCTGCCCGCTGTCCTGACGGCTGTCCGGCACCTGCGGCGACACGGTGCCGTCAACGCTGACCGGGATGAGGGAGATGTGGCGCAGACGCGCAAAATCCGCCACCACGCCCGCCATCTGCGCATCAATCGGGTCGCTGCCCCGGTAGAAATAGAAGAGCCCGTACTGCCCGGCCAGTTCGCTGATGGCCCGTGTCTGCTCCTCCTGGTACACGGGCCTGCTGGAGCGGGGCCGTGCTGTTGTAGTGCGGGTGCTCCAGGTTGTAGTCGAGGTCAGGATGATCCAGCTGCGCCACCGCAAACGACTGGCTGAACATCGAGGCGCGGTCGGTCCAGAACTTCTGCCAGCGCAGGAACGTGGCCGTGTTTTCCGCCGAGGGGTAGAGAATGGCGCGGTCCAGCGCCTGTTTTGTGTAGCCCTTCAGCACCTCCGCCTGCTTCTCCGGTGAAAGCTGACTGAAGTCCGGCACGCGCGGTGCCGGCGGTTCCGGCGCCGGGGTGTCCGGTTTTTTCTTCGGCTCGTTGTACCAGTGCCAGCCGGTAAACGGGTCGGCAGGCGTCACCACCGCATCAGCGGGCGGCGGCGTTTCATCCGCCTGTGCGCCGGTCACACAGACCAGGAGCAGCAGGCCAGGCAACCACTTTTTCATCATTTACCTCCCGTCTGCGCCGCCACCTGCGCGGCAATGCGGTCTTTTGCCTGCTGCACCATCGTCGCCGAATCCGGTATTTTCTGGTTGGCCATCAGGTCGCTGTAGAAGTCCTGGAAGTTAATCAGGTCGAAGTTGATGCTCTGCAGCTCCGGTACCGTGATGCCCCGGCAGTCCGGTGAGTCACCGCTGCCGAAGCTGATGTGCAGCTGGTCACGGCGGCCCTGCTCCTGAATGATGCGCGCGAGCTTGCCCTGAAAAACGCAGTACGCCTGCTTCTTCTGCACGCAGACCCCCATCACAGAAACATTGCAGGCTTCACCGACCAGCACCGTCACCTTTTTCGCTTTGGCTTTACCGATGGCCATCTCGTCGCTGTTACAGTTCGCCAGCCCCGCGCTGTTGCCCCAGCCGGTATCCACGCAGCAGTTGGAAAAGCCCGCCATCGCCTTGCGGCAGTACAGCGCCTGCCCGGTAAAGGCCTTTATGTTGACCTGATCATCCCTGACGTCTTCGCCCGCCGAGGCCAGGCCCGCGAGTTTGGCCACCGCCGTATCAAAGCCGCTGTCACCGGCCCCGTCAGTCTCACTGCAGTCCCCGCTCTGGCAGAAATACTGCCCGGCGCACAGCAGCCCCTGCGAGCTGTACGTGGTCTGGCACTGATACGTATCCGCCTCATGCAGGCAGGTACTGCCTTCCGATGCGGTGCAGCTGCGCCCGGACACCGTGCAGTTACGGTCCGCCATCAGCGTCGCGCAGTTGCCGGTGGAGTTCACCGGCACAATGTAGGCGTCCGAATACTGCCAGCAGTCACTGCTGACCTGATAAGACTGACCGTCTGACCCCGTCACGGACCGGGTGCCGCCAGCCTCTGTGCAGACGCTGCCGTCTGAGGCAATCGCCGTACTCTGATCAAACCCACACGATGTGCTCCAGCTGATGCCGGGCGTTGCCGTCGTCACCGTCTCCCGGATGGGAAACGTCAGCGTGATCACCTCTGTTCCTGCCCGGGTTGCCGTTGCGATCCCTGCGACAAAGTCCCCGACGTGGCCGGTGGCATTTGAGCCAACGGTGAAGGTCAGCGTGTCGCCTTTGTTTATCGTCTGCGGCGACACGTTAAAGGGGGCCGAGTTGTTACGGTAAAGCGTCGCCGTCTGCCCGAAACCCGAAATAATCGCCGCCCAGCCGGAATGGTTGGTGGGGTTAGCCGGCTGGGTATAGCTCACCGTTCCCGCCGAAATCACCCCTGACGAGGTGGCCACCACCTGATAGGTCACCACCGTCCCGTTGCTGCTCCCGTCAGTCAGCGTGAAGGTGAGGGTCGAGTCATGCGTCTCTGTCGAATAACTTAACGTCGGTGTGGCTGTCCGGGCGCAGGTCTGTACCTGGTTCACATCCCGGTCGCAGCTGTAGTTCTCAAACACCGATTTTGACACGGTGTTGGTGGTACACTGCGTATTCGTCCCGTCCGTGATGCTGGCGCTGTTTGCCTCGGCATTTTTCCCGTTCTGAATAAAATCCGCCGTCGGGTCGATGGTTGTCGCCGGGTTGGTGGTGCCGGCGCTGATGATGCTCTGACCGGCATCATTCTGCCCGAGCGCTGACTGGCCCTTTGAGCTGATGTCTCCGTCTCCGCCCTGCACACCGCCGTAATAACTGCTCTGCGACGGGCTGGCCGTGTAGCCGGGAATAACCGAGGACGGGTCGGTCCCGGTCGCCGCCGACGTCCCCTGACTTTTACTGCTGCCGGCAACCGCCGCCCCGGCGTTGTAAGCATCACTGACGTCGTCCGCGACGGCACACTGCACAACAGCCAGCAGCAGAAAAGGAAGCAGTCGTTTCATCGGGCTGCCTCCCCGTTTTTCAGCAGCCGTGCCGCCGTTGCGGCACAGTCACCGCGCTGTTTTACTTCCTCCAGCGCCTGCTTCACCGGCAGGCTGCCGTAGAGCACGTCGAACTTTCCGCCACAGGTGACAACCAGCGCCGGCACCGCTTTAATGCCGAACTGCTGATACAGCGTCGGGTCAATCTGCACCCCGGCCTGCTTATCTTTTTTTGACAGTTCAAACATGGCCGACGCCGTTTTGCGGAAGTCATTATCCAGCAGCCCGCGCAGCGTGGACGGGATACCGAACCGGCGGGCGTCTGCGAGCATCAGCAGCAGCCCTTCCTCCGGGATGCCCAGACTCACAAAGTAAACGGCCGCCGGTGTGGTCCGGCTGGCGCTGTTCTGGTCCGCCTGTGACGCGGCGATGTCATTCTGCAGCTGCGCCACGCGTCCCTCCTGTGCCGCCGGCAGGGTGATACTCATGCCCTGCAGCTGGCTTTTGAACAGTTCAAGGTCGCGCTGCTGCTGTTTCATGTAGGCCATATCGTCGCCGGACACGACAGGTTGCACCGCGGCCCGGGCCGCGCACGGGAACACGGCGCTGAGCATCAGCGCCGTCATCAGAAAGGTTTTCATACAGGGTCCTTACAGGAAAACGCAGTTACGTTTGCGCCACAGGAGATAACCGAAGTTCTTTTTCGACGTCGGGGAGTTGTGTGTACTGCCCCACCGCTGGGTGGTGGTGCCGAACGGGTGACAGTCCGAGGGTTCCGGGTACATGTTCACCATCTGATAGCGCCAGCGTGATTTCGGCATGATCGGGGACGGATACTCATTACAGACGGCGGTGTCCGCCCCCACCGTTTCCATCACCAGTCCCTCACGGTGCAGCTTGAAGGCCATGCGCTCAGTGACCAGCAGCGAAGCCTCCAGCGGGGAAAACTCGTTGCTGGTATAGCCGGTAAAGGGATACATCGACCCCTGCGCACCGGCACACCAGAACAGCGGGTCCAGCGGCATCCCCGTGACGGACGCCAGTGCATCGGCCGCACAGGCCCCCTGCGCCACCAGGTTACTGAACAGCGCCACCTCCGGGTTAATGATCATGGACAGTGTGCTGTCGTTCCAGAGCGGGTCTACCTCGGAGAGGTAAGCAATGTCCATGTCCCCGGTCTGCATGCAGCCAACGCTGGTGATGATGTTCAGCCACCAGATAAGCGGGTACTTGTACCAGTGAACGTGATAGAACGCGCCGGCGACGGGACGGTCACTCTGCCCGCCGGTGCCGGTCCCGGTCCGTCCGAGATCGATTTTAAAGCCGCCCATGTTGACCATCACCCCGGGTTCACGGGTCACGTCAGTCATCGCCATCGGCTCCCAGAATCCGATGGCCAGCCCCAGCCGGTAAAGTATGCCCACCGGGCAGAGCTGAATGGGGGAGCCCGGGTTCGGCGTGTCCGGATGCGAACCGGAAGCCAGCTGAATGCTGCCGAGCGTCATCGGAAACAGACACTTCCAGCAGACGTCGCTGATGGGGTTCACCCAGCGACCGTCGCCGGCATTACTGGCCGCCGCCATGACCGGCTTTGCCAGAATGGCTGAGAGCAGCAGGCAGGCAACAAGAAAGAACCGTTTCATGCTGTCCCGCCCTCCTCCCGCCGGCGCAGCCAGATGCAGACCGCACCGTCTTCCGTGTCGTGAATACTGCCCATAAACCAGCCTTCACCGGCCGGGCGTGAGGGCTGCCAGTCACTGCAGTCGCCCGTTTTACCGAAGCGGACAGACATGTGTTCCGGCACGTCGTTATCCATCCAGGTCGTGGCGGATGTCAGATGATGTGCCGCCAGCCAGGCTTCAAACTCGCCCGGCAGCGGATATTCGCGGTTGTCTGCAGGCGTAAAAAAATCAGGGTGTGTCCAGCCGCCCCAGCGATCGCGCACGACCGGCTGGGCCGATAATTCAGCAGGGTGTGTCATAAAGGGTTTTCCGTAGTGGCGGCAGCGGAACTGCCGGAGGATCAGAGATTAATCAGGCCTGCCTGCGGGGTGCAGGCTGAGGCGTACCGCAGCGCAGGCGAGGAACGAACAGCCTGCGCCCCGCGGGGAGGAAACGGGGGTGAATAACGGTCAGTAATAAGGATACAGAAACGCCAGTACGCAGGCGGATGCCAGGGTAACGATAACGGCCATGGTAAATTCCAGTACCACGTTAACGCGCGCTTTCCGCCACCGTGCGTGCCAGAATGCAGCGTCACCGTTCTGCATGGCGGCGTTGCGCCTCTCTTTGCGGCGCAGACTGCGGCAATCCGCCACCGCTCGCCACCACAGCGTGGCCACCACGAGACCCAGCACGGCGAGCAGCATGCTATCTGTCAGCGTAACGCTCTGCTCCGGGTGCCAGTGTGTTTCCTGCATATTCTTATCCTTAACCGTCACGCCAGCATCTGAGCGATATTCTACGCCACTGCGCCCGATAACGCCGGGTAAATACAGTACGTTAAACCTAGGTCCGGGATCAGCGTGGCACCCCCATACAGATCGCCGTAGCAGGTTTCGTTCGCCACTCTCCTCAGCAGCTTGTGGAGATCCAGGTGTTCAGGCTGGCCCAGCGTCTGCATCATCACCGCGAGATAACTGCGCCCCGGGTCGGGCCGGAAATCATGAAACACGCGGAGCCAGGTGCGGGCGGTCGTTGTCCGCGTGTACTCATCGCGAAATTTCCACACGCAGTCCGGCCACTGATGAGGGTCGAGGGCCTTTTCCCACATCACCCACTGTGCCCGCTCCGCCTCACCCCGGCTTTCCAGCCAGTCAGTGTATCTCACGGGCGAATTCAGCAGGCTGTTCACTTTGTCCTGAAGCGCACGGCGCCGGTCATAATCCGGAACTTCCCACGGCATATAACGCGCTCCGATGTCGCTTATCGCCTCCCGCATCATATTCCGCTCAGGATCGGGCGGTGTGGAGATAATCAGCCGGTACTGGTGCACCGACTGCACCGACAGCGCCAGCAGGCCATTCAGCAGGGCGCAGCCGGTATCCGAAAATCCACCCGAAGCATTCTTTTCAAACACGGTGCCGCCGCATTTCTCCTGCAGCCATTGTGCATACGCTTCCTCGTAACATCCCTCTCTGCCGGTCTGGTCACGCCAGAAAACCAACTGTTCTTCCGTCGGCGGCCAGAGTCGCGGCGTCATGTCAGGGTAATTTTTCATCAGTGTGATCCTGTAGCCTTAGTTATGCCCAGCTGAAGCCACCGCGTTGGTAAAAGTGCGGAAGGCCCAGCCGCTGTCGTCATCGTGCTCTACCCCGTCTGCTTTGCCATTCTCCAGCAGGCCTGCAATCTCACACAGGTAGTATGAAAGCGTCTCTGCCGGGGTATGGCGGGTGCCCTGCAGAAGGATTTCAACGCGTTCCTGACCTGTCGGCATCAGAACGCGCCTGAATTCGCTGTGCCATAATCCGGGGCGTGTTTTTTCGCCGCATCCATCAATAAAAAAGGATGGACACGTTTCTGTGCCCCTGGATGTCATATGCAACATAAGACCCGGCGGCAGAGGGGGCACTGCGTCCCCGATACCGCCACAGCTGAAATTGTCCACGCCGTTCAGTGAGAGATCGGCTGATGCATTGCGCAATGCGGCAGGTATGGCGGTGCAGAGCGAACCAGTCGGGCGGCCCCTATAATGCTCAGCTGCGTCAGCGGCCACGCGTGGCGGAACCACCTGTCACTCACGCCCAGCCTGCGCAACAGCGCGGTGTATTCCTGTTTTGCGTTTTCCAGCACGCGCAGGCGGATTAGCTGATTTCTTTTACGTTCATCTTCCCGCCGGCGCAGCGCCTCCTGATGATTTCGGTTCCGGAGGTAAACAAGCCAGCCCCAGACAAACGCCATTAAGGCAGCAATGAACATGCCAGTGTGTGTCATTTTCTGCTCCTCAGTCTGTTGCCGCGCTGTCAGCGTCACGATCCACGTTCTGTCTGACCACATACCAGCCAGCCGCTTCTGCTCCCCGCTGACACCAGTCTGCCCAGCTGCCGGCGTAGCCATCTTCCGCCGCCTGCTGCAGAAATGCTTCCCGCGAGGCTTCATGCTGCAGCGGTGAAATACAGCGCTGACGTGCCCGGATGACTGCGCATCCCACACGAAGACGCGTACTCTCAGGCAGTTTCACCTCTCCACGCGGATCATTACTCAGCGCATAGCCTTCGTCTTCGAGCGCCGCCCCGAACGCCGCCAGCAGGTGCTGCCAGTACGCGGTATTTTCGTGTGCAGCCGCCCGTTCAGCCATTGCCCGGCTGCCGAAAGGCGCTGGCGCGAAAGCCGGGGTACCATACCTGACGCTCGGTGCCTCCGGGCTGCTGCGGCGCGTAGCTGCAAACACGCGCCCCAGGCGGACGATAACCACTGACAGGGTCAGCAACATCACAAAAAGCCCCGCCGCCGGCAGATGGTCTGCCAGGTCACCGGCCGCACGGATGCTGTCCGGTGACAGCGGGATTTCCGCCCGGCACGACGGCGATGGTAAGGGACCTGACCACACTGCCTCCGGGACGCCTTCAGGGTGCAGCTGAGCCGGGGATGAATCAGCAGACTGCCCGTCATTCAGCAGTCGTGTCACCCGGTCACTCTGCATGCGTCACCTTTCCTTCAGGTGCCGGCTGCATGCCGTGGCGACGCATGACTTCACCAATGTCTTTGTCCGTCAGCGAGGCCAGCACGATGGCCGACCGGACCTCACCATTGCAGGCCAGCAGGGTCTGCAGCGCCGCGCGCAGAATAACCGACTCCGAGTACAGCGGAAATTCGGCGGTCATCCGGCGAAGCCCGGATTTATCATCGTCGTCCAGGCGCACCTGCGCGTTATGCCGTTTTACTTTCTGCGGGGCCGTCTGCCCCTGTGCGTTGTGACTCATTTCAGCGCTACCTCCTCCACCCTGAGCCAGCGGTCATCGCGCGTGACGCGCACCGGCGTGTGCTCAAAGCCGAATTTTGTTGTTAACGTGCCGTACTGGTCGAAGTACACCGGCTCATCCAGCGCCAGGCTGCTGTCGCGGATGTTGCCCTTCACCAGAATGACCTTAAAGTTCTGCTGACCGGTCAGCTGCTTCCTGACCCACGCCATCTGTACCGGATTATCGCCGTCGATGAAGTACAGCGTCTCGCTGTACGGCACCTTATCCAGCGGGTTCACCCGGTCACCTGCGCGGGCAATCACGTTACCCTGCATGTCCCGGACCGTTTCCTGCACGGTAAAGGTCGGGTCATAGCGGAACGTCCGGTCTTTCACCGCCGGCGTCAGCCCCGCGACCGGCTCCGGCCGCACTGCGTGGGCTTTCACCCGCGCTTCGGCCTCACGCTGCAGCCTGTCCAGCTCCCCGCTCTCCCTCATCCCCTGCAGCCGCTGACCGATAAAGGTCAGCAGGTCAGGTTCTGCAATCGGGAACAGATGCCCGATAGTGCCGAGGTCTTTAGCCTGTGCGGGCTGAACAACCGCGGTAGCGAGTAACGAAACCACTGCCGCGAGCAGCGTTACCGCCGCCCGCGGCCTCATGGTGCCCCCTGCATCTGCCGCGCAATGTCCGCCTGTATCTCCGGCGTGATATCGGGCGCACCGCTGACAACGGCCCCCTTCACCAGGATGACGCCACCGTGCTCCGCCTGCCAGCCGGTCAGGCTGGCATTCAGCGCCGTCCCGAAGCGCGTGGTCAGGGCGGCCTGCGCATCCTGCGTCAGCGGCGTCTGCGCCGTCTGCTGCCGGAAGGTGTCGAGGGTGCCTTTCATATCAAACACCACGTATGCCGGCTGCATCGCCCGGGCAACCAGGGCACTGATACCGGCGCTGAGTACGATGACCACGGTGGTGAGGGCGGCAATACGGGCCACCCGACCGCGCCCTGTCGATACTTCTGACTTTTTACCGATGGCATCACGCAGCGTGCTGTCATCGGCCGTTTCACTGTCCGGCCCTGCGGGCGGATGTTTCTCTTCCTGCATCGTTATGTCCTCTGTTTACGCGGCCGGCAGCCCGGCCCAGCGCTCAAGCTCCTGCATTTCGGCCTGATACATGTGCGGCTCACAGGCCAGCAGGTACGCGGCCTCCTCGCTGGTTGCCCCCGCCTCCTGCGCATCGCTCATATACTGATAGTCTTCCCCGCGGGTACTGAACATCGCGCGCGTCACCGGGTCCACAAACACCCGGTGGAAGGAACTGTATTCCCCGCTGGAAATCATCACCGAACTGAACCCCGTATCGCGGGCGGGCTGGAAACCGCGGATAACCTGTGTCTCCATTTCGCTGAACTGATCCGGATTGGCATTGAGGTAGGTTTTGAACGCTTTGGCATCCTGCAGCAGTGTGACTTTGGTACCGGAACAGTCCCACGCTGCCGCCGCTGCCGGCGGTGCCGCCTGGTCTTTGGTACCGGTGAAGTCTTTGATACCCTGCGTGATGGTGATGAACGCCCCGCGATGGCGGCGCACCGTGCGGTAGCCGGTTTCGATAAAGCGCGCCGCGTGCGGGTTGGAGCCGCTGAACAGACGCCACGCTTCGTCGATGATGGCCACCTTCTTCAGGCTGCGTGGCGAGTGGTACATCTTTTCCTGAATCGCCAGAATGAGTGAGTACAGGATGGCGGACAGCAGGTGCGGCTGGTTTTCCAGACTCAGCAGCTCCAGCACCGCAAAGCGGGTGTCACCGTCAAGCGTCGGTTTGTCCGAGTTGAAGTAATCACCGTTGGCTCCCCAGGTGCACCAGCGATCCAGCAGCAGCACCAGCTCGTTGATGCGGTTCATGATGGTCGGCTGGTCGCCGTACTCTGACCGGACATCCGGCGATTTCATGTACAGCACCACGTCATCGATACGCGCCCGGTTCTGCTTCGCCTCCCAGGCAGCCACGACGCCCTTGAGCAGGATGGTCTCACTGACCTTGTCCAGCGCATCGTTCGGACTGGCCAGCACGGTCAGCAGCCCCTGTATTCCCTCGGCCGATTCCTTAATATCGCGCACGTTGGCAAACGGGTTAAAGCGCAGCGTGGCCCCATCGAGATAGGCGCCCCCCGCCTGTCGGCAGAAGTTGCGGTAGCTGCCCCCCATATCGATAACCCAGCCAAACCCGCCGGAATTCAGTACCTGACGCAGGATCTCCTGGATAAAGAAGCTTTTGCCGGCACCGGTGGTGCCGGTGACCGCGATGTTGAAGTTCGTTGCCCCGTTGCTCTCGCTGAACATGTCAAAAAACGCCAGCGCGTTGCGGTAGGTCGGCAGCGGGCTGCCCGAAGGGGCCATCTGCCGCTCGGCGACCACCGGCATCAGGTTCACCGCATTGAAGCTCTTGCAGCGCAGGGTGGCATTCATGTGCTTCATGTCGTCCCACAGCCCCTCCTGCATCAGGAAGGGGAAGGTGGTGAGCCAGTTGCGCAGCTGCTGGTAGCGCGGCGCAGACATCTCCAGATCATTCTTGCGGAACACGTTGATGGCGGCGAGCTCACAGGCCTGCTGTTCACTGTCGTCATCCGGGCAGAACAGCGTCAGGTTCATGCTGAAACTGCACATGGCGATTTCGTTGCTGGCCAGCCCCATGCGCAGGTCACGCCACTCCTCATAGGTGCGCTGCGTGTTGGGGAAGAGTTTTCCGTAGGAGGAGTTGGCCTTTTTACCCATGTCCTGTTCCTTACGGAACGCTTCGTTCTGGCTGCTGACCTGCTCCTCGACGCAGATGGTCCAGCTCAGCAGAAACGGACAGGGGATGCCAAGGTCCGGAAAGCGCATGTTCTGCAGGTTGTCCGCCGCCTGCCAGAGGGCAAACTTCTTCGGTACCTTTGTCAGCTGCATATTGACGATGCGCGTGCTGGCAACGGCGGTATCCGCCTCATCCTCTATGCGCCTGTCACCGGGCTGGCGCGCCGTGGTGAGGCGCAGGTAACCCGGGTGTACCTCCAGCTCGGTACTGTGGTCCACGCACTGGCGGTGCAGCTCCTGCTCCGGATTCCAGTTTTCCGTACCGGCATTCACCTGCCCAGGACGGTAGTTGAGCTGCTCACGAATGACCGTCAGGAATTCGGCCGCCGCCACCCGCCGGGTGTCCATGTGCGCGGCCATCATCGACACGCGCAGGGTTTCGCGGATCTGCGCCACCTCATCCATGACCCGGATGCCGCCGGTACCCGGGTGGGCATACACCAGAAACACGCGGTAGTTACGCAGATAGAGCGGATACTCGCGGTTATTCACCAGCCCTTTCAGCGCTGAGCGTTCCCAGTAGGCTCTGGTGATGGCGTTGAGGCGCGGTGCCATGCTGCCTTTCCACATGTCGCGGCTCAGCCCGTTCTCCAGCATGTCCCCCACGCACTTGCTGGCGACCATCAGCACGGTGACCGGTGTTTTACGGGGGAGTTTTTTGCGCAGCAGGTCGTCCAGTGCCTGCACCACCTGCTGGTTAGCGCCGGCGAGCGGTGCCACCTCCATGATGAAACCGACGGACCGGCCGTTGATAAACAGGTCGGATTTCTCATCGTACTCACGGTAAGGCAGCAGGCTGGTCAGCGAGGGGTAGCTGAAGTTTTCTCGCAGCATTTTTGAGGCGGCTTTTGCCCCGCCCTCGTCCCGGCTGCTGCTCAGAATACCGGCGAGGTGATCGATAACGTTACTGAGCATCACGACCTCCCGTCTGTGTTGTCATCAGCGCCTGCATGACGTTCTCTGGCAGGGCGCTACTCTTACCCCGGCCGGTAGTACCGTGGTAAAGGACATGCCGGCAAAGCGTTCCCGCCCCCCTGACACCGGCACCGGACTGAATGGCGTGATGCAGCGCGAAAGCCGATGCCAGCGTGCCGGGCATATGTGCAGTCAGGTAAGCCGCCCTGCCCGTCCCGCTACCGGGTCGTGACGGCCATAACGCCGTCTCCTCACTACAGTGAACATGCGTCTTCATTACTCTCCCTCGCTTATCACGCGAAAGTCTTCGTCCCAGCGGGACTTCTGCTTCACGAACTCCACGACAGCAGGCTGATGGAAGCTGTCCTGCTCATCCACCCAGGGCGCAATCCACAGGCGCTGTGTGGCGTCCGGGATACGTGTGGCATCAACCTTCCCCGGTCCACTGTAATCTGCCGGCGTGATGCTGCCGGCGGAGACGGCAGCGGTGTGCACCGGCACCGTGGAGGTCCGGAGCACAGCGGGGCTGAGCGGTTGTCCCGCCACGGGGCGGGGTGCGGGCGCAGCCACACTGACGGTGCGGTCTGGATTCACGGCGGGCTTCTGGTTGCCGGGCGTCGCCAGCGCCTCAGCCGCAGGCTTTGGGCCGCTGTCCTTCGCCGCACTCAGGTCGTCGAGGCTCTGGTGTTTTGACGCCAGGTGGCTGGCGTCCGACATCGAGAGGCACTGGTCGGTGGCGGTTTTGTTGCAGTCAAAGTCGGAGTTCATGCCGGCGCAGCCGGTGAGCGCAGCGCACAGCAGTGCGCACGCAAAGAGTTTTTGCATGATGGAGTCCTCAGTGGCGGCTATACCGCGCAGGATGTGTTGATGGTTGAATTAAATCGGAAGGTGAGATCGGGCGACATCGGAATCAGTGATCCGTTTGGGCCGGAATATACTGGTTACGGAAAATCTTTTCTCGGACACGGCTACCCCGCTAATGCAGCCCACCAGAGTACCCCGACGCAGAGGCATGGCGTGACAATTCCTGCCACTGCCCGTCCGGCGAATCTGAACCGGGGTTGCCCGGTTTTGATGTTATAGCTCAGTCCCGGGCCAATCATCGCAAAATACATGCTGAACGCGCCGATGGAGAGAGGCCTGAAAGTGGGTTCAGATTCAGCGGGTGAAACATAAAAACACAACGTATTGATAAGCGTAATGATCAGCACATTGGCCGTCAGCATTTTCCGGCTGAAAAATATCCCCCCTGCAGTCAGTGTTATCACTGCCGGTGCCAGATACGAGACTGAAAACCAGATAACGACCCGGGCATCAGACGGATTAACACTCACCGGTTTTCTCCTGTGCTCTGCCTGCTTCCGCGAATATCTTCTGCTGATGTTCCGTCTCCGTCAGCAGTGCCGCCAGCTGACAGGCAGATGCCTTTGACTGCCAGGCCTGCCGGTAACGGACGCGAAGGGCACATAACCGGATAAGCTGCTCACGACGGGTGTGGTTATTCATACGGAATATCCTCCGTCTCATCATTGCTGACCTGACGGGATGTAAACGCGTATTCCCGCCGGGTCAGCGCACTCCGTTCTTTTCCCAGCCAGTATGACAGCATGCAGGCCGTGAGATGTCCCGTTTCCGCCGTATCGCGTTGCAGCTCTCCGTATGCTGCCCGGTCTGCGGGGCGGTAAGTCCTGAGTTCTTCATCTATGATATCTGACCAGTTGTGAGGACGGCCCTGCCAGCGGTAAAACAGGATCGCTGACAGTAACCACCCGGTCAGTGAAGCCAGATTCAGTACCGTGGCATCCTGTCCGATCATGTGTCCTCCCACCCTTGCCATTGTCAGGGCTGTCGTCACTCCCCAGACAATCCAGGTCGGCGTAAAGGGTTCATGACCGGCAGACCACAGCGCCACCATCCGGCGGATTCGGCAGTATTGTGCCCACTGTTTACGGGCAGCCGGACTCTGATTTCTGTTCATAATTTTTTAAGCCCTCATATGCCGTACATGCCGTGCATAAAAAGTGCACCACCCGCCAGGAACATCCCGAATAAAGGTGGAACGCACAAATCCCGCATGTCAACGACGGGGATCTGCCAGTACCAGAACGCAATGCCGGCATACCATCCCGCAAGTAACAGCCAGGCAAAGAGCAGTAATAACGGCACGGTCCAGCCCAGGGAGTTACCCATCCTTTGACTCAGCACCACGATCCCGGCAGCAACCAGCAGGGACAGCCGCCAGAGCGGCCATGAATCCAGTCCGTCCGGCATATTTCCGGTACGGATCAGAAGCGCCAGCGTAGTTTCGTTCACCACCATCAGCAGCGCTGTAACCAGTACCTCAAAGCCGGCACTGCTGAAAAACACTTTTACGCTTTCCCTGTTCATGCGGCGGCCTCCCGCGCGGTGATATGAAAGCGCATATGGCTTTTCACCGGCACGGGCACCTGGCGGTTCATCAGGGTCAGGAGCAGCATCGCCCGCTTTATCCCGTCCGGCTCGTACCACACCGCCTCCAGCCCTTCGAAAACGCCGTCGCGGATAACCACCCGGTCGCCGTGCGCCGGTGCGTCCGTGGTAAGCGGCGCGCGCTCCCACCCCTGAATGAGGCGGGTTATCACGCTGTCCGGTACCACGGACGGCAGGCCGCCGAAGCTGATAAGCGTTGAGACACCCCGCGTGGCCTTGATGGCCGTGGTATGCACCACCTCCGGGTCAAAACGCACAAAAATATAGTTCGGGAACAGCGGCTGCTCGGCGATGCGCCGGATGCCCCCGTTCTGCAGCCGGACCTCGGAGAAGACCGGGAGCAGGCAGGTCACTCCCTGACTCTGCAGCTGCTGCTGCGCCCGCTTCTCCTGCGCGTACTTCGTCTGCGCCACGTACCAGTTTTCCATAGCCGTCTCCTGTTCCTGTCAGTTGATGGTGTCACCCAGGCGCAGCTGGCTGGCCTGACGCAGCACTTCGTCGGGGTTCAGTACCGGGGCATTGCCGCCACCACTGTTTGCCGGCGTGACCGCGGCAGTCTGCTGCGCGCTGGCCTGTGGCGCGGCTTTCTTCTCTTTCTCCGCGTCCGCATCCTCAATGGTCTCCAGCCGGAAGCCCTGCTGGAACACCACGGTGACGGCGTTACCGGCGCCGATATCAATCACCGGGTGGTACTGCTCGGCACGCTTGATCCAGTACTGACTCAGCGTGTCAGCGGCCTTGCTGGCCCCGCCGCCGAGTCCCTGCTTGAGGATATCGCCCGCGCCCACAGACGCCGAGGCCCCCAGACCCACGGTCGGCGTGGCGGCCGATTTGATACCCTCACCGAAACCGGACAGCAGGCCGGCCGCACCGGCATTGGCGATGATGGCCCCGTTGCGCATAACCGGCTTGCCGCGGATACCCTGCTTGCCCTGGTAGGCCACATGCCCGTCAAACGGCATATCGATGTGTTTACCGTTTTTCAGGATGCAGCTGATGTTTTTCGTGCGGACTTCGCCGCGCTCGCTGGAAATATCACCGTAGATTTCCCCGGTGACGCGGCACTGGTCGAGGCTGTACGTTTTGCCGTTGGGCAGGGAGACATCGCCGATAAGGGTGATGACCACGGGCGAGGTATTCTGCTGACCGGTCACGCTGGCGTTGGCGTCTGCCCCCTCAATCATGACCGCCTCGGAGAACGAACCCGACGGTATCCACGGCAGGTTCGTTTTTTTCGCCGCGAGCGAGGCGTAGGTGAAGGTGTCCCGCTGCAGACCGCCGCGTACCGTGCCGGTGCCGGGGTAAAAGCCCTGCGCCGGATAAAAACGGTTACCCTGCCCCGCAGCCGGACCGCCGGTCGCATCACCCACACGCCACTGTGCCGGTCCCGCCGGCCCGGTGGCCACCGGGGCATTCGCAGCGGGACCGGACGGCGGTGTGCTGCCCTGTCCCGGCCCGGCAGGCGGTTTGCTGTCTTCCTGCATCTGCTGCTTCTGCAGCTGAGTGATGGCATCTGCCATCGTACTGAGCTGCTTCTTCAGGTCCTCATTCTGCGTTTTCAGCGTCCCGGTAAGGGTTGAGAGGTCTTTCTCCAGCCCGGCGGTTTTGTTCTGCTGCTGCTGCAGCGCCGAGGTGGCCACGCTGCTGGTGAAGGACGTGCTGACCAGGCTGCCGGTCATATCCGGCGCGGATTTCTGTGCCGGATGGTTCAGCTCAGCCTGGTGGCGTGAATACGCCCAGATGCCGCCACCGGTGGCGAGCATCACCGCAGCCGCGGTACCTGCAATCATCCACTGCCGGCGGCGGGTCAGGGTATTGATGCTGCTCATGCCCCGCCCTCCTTATCCGTGGAGAAAATCACCCACACGTACCCTTCGCCGTTCGCATACAGGGTGCGGGTGGAGAGCATCACCGCGCGCACGCCTTTCTGCCAGAACTGCTTTTCACTGAGGGCGCGGGTGACGTAACCGGTGTTTTTCATCCGGTAACGCACCACCCGCAGGTGCGAGCCTGCCAGCTGTCGCTCCGGCGTGAGCAGGACGCCGGCAGGCGGGTTGTACGCCGGAGCCCGGCTGGCCTTCATGTCGGTATAGCCGTCAGGCACGCCGCCGTTTGCCACGGTGCGCGCCACGCTGACCAGCGTCTTCGGGAACGGCTGGCTCTCCTCCCACGCCTTCGCATCCGGGTTCGGCTTCAGCGGCACGTCCGCCGGAATAAGCTCCAGCGTGCGGCCGCTGCCGGGTTTCGGGGACACGTCGAGCGAGACGCTCACCCCGCCGGCCGTTTCGATAAAGAGGGTGAAATCCTGTCCGGTCAGCGGGGTGATGAGCAGTGCGCCGTCGGCGGTGCTGTCTTTCGTATAGGCCCCCTCCGGACCGGTGACGGCGGTGATAAGCTCCCCGTCAATGACGATTTTATTCGGGCTGGTGTTGCTCATCTGCGCCTTCAGGTGCGCGTTATTCTCAAATACGGTGCCGGCCGGGCCGGGCACCACGGCAGAGGCCACGGCGGGCATCAGCGTGAGCGCTGCCAGGGCGGTGAGCACGGAAACGGTTTTCTTCATGGTTCATTCCTGTTGCGGGCGGCGGTCAGGTTGCGTCCAGGGTACTTCCGTGAAGGCCGTCAGGCGGATAAGGCCGTCCACGTAGTGCACGCTGAGTCGCCAGGCTTTTTTCGTGTCCGGCAGCGAAAGTTTCAGGTTGCCGTTGGTGGTGCCGGCGCTCAGGGTGCCCCGGACGATGATGTCACCGGTGGTGGTGTCGGTGGTTTCATCGTCAAGGCGGAACACGGAGGAGACGCCGTTCTTTCTGATGTACTCAGCTTCGGCGGCAAGCTGTTTTTTCATGGCGTCACGGTCTTCCGGCGGAACAAAGCGCAGCAGGGCGGCGTGCTGGCTGTCCACGGTCTCGGGCGTGACGGACAGGCGGAGATTGATAAACGAGCGGACCAGCAGTCCGTTCAGGGCGTCGTCTCCGGAGGCGGCGGTGGAGACAAACGGCCGGTCAAACAGCATCGGAACGGTGATGGTTTTCTGGGTGCGGGCGAAGTGCCACGCGAGGGCGCCGGTGATGCCGTTCGCGGCAAGGCTCAGGGCCAGAAGCGAACCCAGCCCCGCCAGCGCCAGTACCGTCACACGGTTGCGCCCCTCCCGGACCTTGTACTTCATATCGGTTTTCCTTCTGTCGGTAATATGCGCCACCCGGAGGTGGCGCACGGGTTACTGCATCCAGTGCCGGTTGCCCGAATCGGGCACCCGCCTGAACTGCAGCCGGAGCAGCGCGGTCGGCAGATACCAGTAAAGGAGGTTCAGGAGCCACCAGGTGCCCTGCCCTTTCTTCAGATGGCGGATTAACAGCCACAGCGCGCCAGCCACAACCAGCATCACGATGAACATGTCGCAGAGCAGGCCAATGCCGGCGCACGCAACGATGACGCCGGCCTCCTCTGGCGGGAGTCCGAGCAGGCGTTTCTGCTGATTGAGGGTTTCCGGGAACTGGTACTGAAGCGATTCCCTGTCCATGACGGGGATTAACCGGCGAGGCTGAAGAGAACGCGGGTGACGACGATGAGGAAGCCGAGGCCGCCGACGAACAGCATCGGGTTGCGGGTTTTGATGTAGGCGCCGATGGAGATGAGTACCTCGGCAATGTACAGCCCCCACTCGATGGTGCTGCCGTGGCCGAACGTATCCTTCGCGTCCTGTTTCTGGCTGGAGAGCAGGTCTTCGGCGCGCACCAGATGCGGGAGTGCGAAGAACAGCACCGCCAGGGCGATCAGCAGCACGTTAGCGCGGTGACGCCAGAGAAGACTAAAGCTGCGGTAAAGCGTGCCGATAAAACCGGATGGTAGTGCGGTCCGGAACGCCGGGCAGGCTTCCGCAGCCCCCTCCGCCAGCGCGGGTTTGCCTGTGACAACTTTCATGTAAAAAACCCTCAGTTTGAGTTAAGGAAATGTCGTTGCGCGTAAACAGACGTAACGCGACGTAAGTGTACATTTTCTCAAAAAAAAAAAATCTGTGACTCATGTCACACTTTTAACCCTTCACTTTAAGATTTTTAAGATTATTCCCGGACGACAGACGCGTAGGCTTTCCGCTTACTCAGGGCACGCCTCTTAAGGAGGTTTAAAAACATGAAAGTAAAAGAAAAGCTGGGCGACGGTCGCGGACGCCCCCGGAAGTACGCACAGGGAGAAATGCAGTACCGCAAGCTGTGGCTGCCGGAGAACCTGCTGATGGAGCTGCGGGTCGCCGCCCGCGTCAGGGGGTACACGACGAATGATGAGGTCATCAGTCGCCTGGTCAGTTCCCTGCGGTTCACGCCGCGCAGGCCGGTGATTAAAACCGATGAGGGTCAGCGGATGGTTGCGCTGGCAAGATTATTTGATGAGTTCCTCCAGTCACGGCTGGATATTATCCGCCGGGAGTATGCGGTACAGGAAAATAACGGGGCGGACAGGAAAACGTTCGTGCCGGGAAAGAACCGGGCGTTCAGCAGCAGTTTTCCCCTTAATTTACGCCGCGATATGGAAATCAGTGCGCGATTTAATCAGCGCAGCGTGAATCAGGAAATTATGGAGCGCCTGCTGGATTCCCTGAATTATTTCACGGAGCAGCAGCTGCCGGAGAACGAAGAAGTCAGGCGCCTGCGTGAACTGGCCATTCTCTTTGATGAATTTATTGCGGAAAAAGTGGCAATGGCGGAAAACCCGCTGACGAATAACACCGGGGAAGAAAAAAAAGAAAAGCAGTAAGGCAGTCTTCAGGCCGGGCAGGATGCCCGGCTTTTTTATATTTCCGGGTAATTAACATACGGCGTCGTAATTCTCCTTCCCGTCACCAAACCTCCACCTGCCAGATGCCTGTCAAATCCGTCTGCAATAAATAATGTCTGATTTCATAATAACCGACATTAACATGCGCGGTGGAAATCTGCGGCCGACGGGTTTATGTTGTTTGTTTTCCGGCAGGAAAAATACCGTCCGTAACGGAGTGGTATCTCCCCCAGGCTAACCGGGGCGCAGTTCCCATACCGAATTATTATCCCGACGCAGTATGATTATTTATAACACAGACTGAGTAAGAATTCTGGGTGAGGCAACAGTGCGCGTTTTGTAACAAAAATGCTGAGTCAATGCGGAGGACGGTAATTATCTCCTGATACAACGGCATGCAGGGCAGGAATGCGATAAGTGAAAAAAACAGTACCCCGGCATGTTAACGGGAAGGTATTTAACGCCCGTCCTTTCGCGCCCCGGGAAAAAAACGGATGATTTTGGGATATTTTTATCACGAATGATGAATACCTTCCCGCATCCCGGACACGGACCTGCACACATAAAAATTTACTCTTTCCCTGATGCATCAGGTTTTACAAAGTGCCGGTTCTCAGCATCATCTTCTGCTTTTCCGATTTCAGCAAGATAGCCTCCTAACAGTTCCTCAATCCGGTCATTCCCCTTCTCTCCCGTTGTATGCAGGTAAATTTCAGTGACCATCGAAAGCAGAAGCATAATCCCCTCCCGTGTTCCACTGACTTTCCTGATAACTTCTCGGTTCCATTCCCGCTGGGAGAAACTGTCTTCTGCGTTCTTGGCCTTATGCATAATCAGTCCGAGTCTCAGAAGCTCATTACACGTCGAAGATATGCTGACTTCTCCCGGATGTGCTCCATTCTGGATTTCAAGCTGATAAATATCCCTGATTTCTTTTTCAATTTTATCCTTAACGTAAATCCCCATTCTTCCCATGATTTTCTCCGTATGGCGGGGTAATAAACCCTCAGCAATATTCTTTTGATGATGTGTGCGCGGGGGTCCGTCAGCGTTTTCACCGGGCGTACAGACACAGAACCACGTATGCCGGCGATATTACACCGCTTATACAGGTAGTACAATCCGACACTGTCATATCGTAGGGTGTGACACTGTACGACATATAAAACAATGAAAAATAGTAATATCTACAATCCTTCGACACCATATCACAGGAAGCTACGACAACAGGTAGCAGAAAGCTACGACATGATGTCGTAGCTGACGACACCATAATATCGTAGCTTTCTACGACATTTTAATGAGATACAGACTCAATGCTATCTCAAAAACAACATAACAACATGATATTAAAACAAAAAACCGCAAGATAGAATCTTGCGTGGGGTGTGATGAAAGATAACCCCGGAGAGCGGCTTGTTAAATAACGCCATCCTCATGAATTCTTTATATCCGGGAGGGTCTTCATCAGACTGCCTCAAGCGCCGCGTGCGCGTCTGTAACGAATTATCTTGCCAGCGATGATCTGAACGCGTATTTTTCACACGAACCCGCCTGGCGCATTATGCGCATGCACGTGAGATTATCAGAATGAAATGGTTTGCTGTTCTCGGGCTCGCCGCTGTATTCAGCGTGCAGGCCGAACCGGAAATGTGCTTCACGAAAGCCGGAAAGGATTTCGGTATTGATCCGCGCCTGCTGATGGCGCATTCCATTCAGGAATCGCACATGCGTAATAATGCGCTGAATACCAGAAGCAGCGGGGGAACACATGACGTCTGCAACATGCAGATCAACAGCTCTCATTTCAGTCAGCTGAAAAAGTTTAATATTACGCGGGAAAGGCTGCTGAAAGATCCGTGCATCTGCATTTATACCGGCGCATGGATCGAGGCGCGTAACTTCAGGCAGTACGGCAGAAACTGGGACAGCGTCGGGATGTATAACACCGGCCCCAGTCCGAAGCTGATAAAGCAGCGACGGGAGTATGCGGCAATAATTAAAAGTATCTATCGCGTGCTTATCGCCCGCGATGAGGTTTACGCCACCATGACACAGAAGAATAAAAAAACGCCCGCGCCGGAAACCTTTATCAGCGCAGACGTTTACACCCCCATAAAATAACCCCGCACACCGGGTTTAATCGCTATGCTTTGAGTTTTGCGAACTCCTCCGCCATTTTCCACAGCGCCTGATTAAGTTTTATATCGCCATCAATGCCCGTTACCGGCCGGGTCGTAGTTCTTTTTCCTTTCGCCGTTCTGCCGGGGACACCGCCCTTGATCAGATTCTCCTGGACAATATTAAACGCGGTCCACAAATCGGTACCTTTGTCATACCAGGCGCGCGGCTGAATAATTCGTTCTGCCGATACGGGCGGCTCCTTTCCCTCATATTTATACTCCAGCGCCAGTTGTCCCAGCAGGCGGCGTTCTTCGCTGTTTACCTGAATGGCTTTCATCGTGTCGATGTTATTTTCAACCTTATCGAACACCCCGAGCACCTCATAAGCCCCCTCAATCACCTGCGACACAATATCCCCTTTATGCGGCACGCTGATTTCACCAAATGATTTCCAGCACACCAGTCCGTTGGTACACACCTGGCGGAAAATACCGGGGATCATTTTATAACTGCTCGACCCGTCATGGCTGTTCAGCAAAACTATTTCCGGCACTTCACCGGCACCATTATTATTTCCCCGGCGCAGGCGGATCATGTGTCTGGTAAAGTCGCGACGCTCCGGATCGCGCACGCGTGACTGACTGGCGTAATAAGGCTGGAAACCTTCCTCACGTAATTTATCCAGCAGCGTGATGGTCGGGATATAGGTATAACGCTCTGATCGAGACTCATGTTTTTCAGCGGAAAAGGCGCTCGGCACGACGCGCATCAGCTCGTCATTGGTCAGCGGGTTATTTTTACGGACAGACGTAGGAGCGGCGTAGCGGGTGGCAAAACGGACCATAATAAAATTCCTTATATTGAGAAAGACGGTCAAATCAACGTGTTTTCCGGCCGGGATCATTCCCCGGCAGCGGCGGCGTAATACGCCCGGACGACCACAAATCCGGTGTCGTATTCCTGGACGGCCACGGGATACCCTTTGTGGACATAAATCTTCAGGGCTTCCGGCTCCGGGGTGGGCTCATCAATGAGCGTCAGTCCGGCCAGTACGGCCCGGTGCACGCCCGCCACACCGGTAAACTCACCGTTTGCACGGATCCAGAGGTACAGGTCCGCAAACTGAGCCGGACTCAGGTCGCGGTTTTCCTGTCCCTTCCCCCGTGTTTCGGTAGATTCTGAAGCGGCGGTGTTGACGTTCTGTGTGTTCATGCTGGTTTCCTCTTATCGGTTGCTTTAACCCTGTTTCGGTGAGTTCCTCGCGGCGAAGGGCAGAGTAGCGACGGGCGAGGGATGCACGAAGGGCGTCACCGGAGGCCGCAGCGCAAGCGAGCAGAGCGAGTGCGAACGGGCGAGGAACGGCGAAGCGTACCCTTCAGGGCAGACGGAGAACGGTGCTACGAACAGCCCTCCGCGGGGAGCACACCGGAACAGGCTGCACGATCGGGGGAGATGAGCAGGAACACATCCGACACGACGGAACGGCGTGGCGGCATTAAAGGGCGCAGCGCGCCCGGTGAACGCACCGGCGACAGCCGGTTGCAGCCCCTTGACCTTAGCCATCAGACCCTGGCCGGGAGGCCCGGAACACGCCCCGCGTGGTCCGGTGGAGCTTACCGGCTGTGCCGGTTAGCGGAGCGGGGCTGACGACCCGGCATCGCCGGGGAGCCGCCAGGGGGCCATGTCCTTTCCCTCTGTGGTTCTGGCGCGGAAAAATGCCGGAAAACAACCGGCGAAAAAGCACAGCGTGGGGAAAATCAGCAGGAGGAAAGCGTGAACGCTGCACCGGGACGGACGCAGGCGGAGGAGACCGGCCGGTGCGTCAGCACCGGGCCGCTCCTGCTTTTACCGCCCTTCTTCTCCGTTTTCCGTCTCTGCTTCGTGATACATCCGGGCAGTCGCCAGCAGACCATCAAATGCCATCCCGGCGGTGTCGGCCGGTTCACCGTCATGGTCCGGACCGGTCCGTTCTGCAAAGGCAACCCGCGCCGCAGCGGCGGCGCTGACGCGGTCTGCGTTATCAGCATCGAAGGGCAGCATCCCGCCCTCCTCCCCGGCCAGGGTGACCAGGTCCGCAAAACAGAGTTCGTGATAAGCAGGATAACAGGCAGCTGCTACAGTTACTGATGAAGACATGGACGGCTTCTCCGAGGTTCAGGTAATGTTGCCGGTTTTACCGGACTGGTAACGGAATCAGGCAGGGGCACACCCCCTGCCTTTTTTCTGTCAGGCGATAATTTTCCGGTTACAGATAACTTTCCAGTCGGTATATGACGGGCTGTCCTGCAATGGCGTCAGGCTGACCACGTTCTCCGCCACGCCGTTCATCACCAGAATCTGCTCAATCCCCGTAAACCAGTCCTCATCCGGGCGCACCGGAAACCACAGGTTGCTGTTGATGCCGCTCAGCAGCGGGTCACTACAGAAGTGCACGCCCCGGCCCTGCCGTGTTTCACAGCCGGTGACGACAGGCTCCATGCGCACGCTCAGCGTGACGGCGCTGCGCGCCAGCTGCTCCGCGACGTCGCTCCAGCACCACTCCCCCTCCGGCACCGGCAGCTCCATGCAGTGCAGGAATTTTCCCCCTGCCCGCGCCGCACGCTGTGCCAGGCCAAGAACAGAAGGTTCGCCGCTGGCGGCGTCAGCGCCGTCCAGCCAGTGGCCGTTATGAAAAAACGCCTCATCGCCGTTATCGAGGCGGATAAAGCAGTATTCACGCATCACGCGGGTGATATCGGCCTGGGTGACCGGCGTCAGCGCTGATGCTGCATTCTGAAGGATTCCCGTACTCATGCTTTTGCCTCCATCAGGGTATGTACGCACTGCATAAACTGCGGCCACAGACGGAATGGCATGGGCCGCTAGCTAGCTAGGCCATTGATTTCTACGTCCAGCCGGGTTGGAAGGATCAGCAGCATATCCAGTTCCTCAGTCCTTTCCTCATCCCCACCATCACACAGGCCGTCCCACCACTCAGCCATACTCTTCCGTCGCAAGAGCGATCCCCAGTCATGGATCTTCTGCCGGTACAGCGCTTCAATCACTGTTTTTTGCGCCTCTGTCAGGGTCTGCCATCGACGTTCCTGAATACCGCAGGCCAGCCAAAGTTCATGCAACAGCTGGCTGTTATCCATATCCAGCATTACACCGTCCTGTAACATTCTGAGCCAGCGGGCATAAGCCATTCCTTCCGGGGACATAATGCCGCTGCCGCTGGCCGTAAGAGACGGGTACAGTGAAAACGCTACGGTCTCCGGGGGTTGTAAAATACCGGCGCATCCCGCCAGAAATAACTGGATCCCTTCCCTCTGTGCGCGGCGATACCAGGGGACTATCTGTCCTTCCAGCAGACGGCGAATATCATCAATACGGTCAGACTGACCGCGGAAATATAACCGGTTTGCACACCAGTTCGGCATGAGCGTCTCCTCATTCACAGATGCGGCACGGTGTTGTGCCGTGAGCAAAACGCAGACGGGCGAAAAGCGGAGGGGACAAGGGCGTGACAGGAAGCCGCAGCGCAAGCACGTTGTGGGCTGAATGCGCCACAACGTGTGCGAACGGGTGACTGAACGGCATCGCTTCCCTTGAACACGATGCGGCCCGGCTAAAGTTAGCTCACGGCACAGTGAATAAGGAGACCGACAGAATTCTGGTTATTGCATCCGGGGAAAGTCTCAGATAACAAATCAGCGGAGCGAAGCGACATCCTTTTCAGCCAGACCAAGTCGCTGGTATGATCAGATATCCAGTAAAGGAGAGGCTGTAATGGTATGAAACTTAATGAAAATGAGATACAGCAATTGGTCAGTGACAGTTTGAGTGTATTTACAAACGGTGTGATTTTTCGTGATAGTAAAGTTTATATCACGCTGAATTTCCCGGATGGTGAAAAAGAGTCTATCGAGGGCGAGTGGCGGCATATGTCTGATTCACGCACTCTGTTCGAACGGGTGAAGATGCTACAGAACATTATTTATGAAGAGTTTTCCGATTTTCACTTCTGTATTCCGCGCGAATGGGCCAGGTAGTGGCACCTCATAAAGTAAATCCGGCGAGCAGGACGTTCGCCCGTACAAACCTGCTTCTATCCTGCATATTACCCTTCCCGTTAGATACTCAGATAATTCTGCCCCTTACCCACATTGTTATCCCCCGTTTCTGTGGATAATCAACATCTGGTATCGACCGCAGCTGACCGGCACATCATATCTTGTGCCCGCACCACAGCCGTCACCGACTCCCCTTCCCGCTCCCCGGAAAAAAAGTCCACTACCTGCGGTTACTAACTCCGAATTATTTATGGCGGTTTTTCAACTCATTAGAGAGCGAAGCAAAGATTGGGCTTGAAACATGTGAAAACCAAGAAATAATACTGTTTGCATATACAGCATTATTGAGGTCTACATGTTAAAAATTCTTACCCCGGCATCCAGCCCTAAGTTATCTGCCATTCCACTGTTCAGCGATCTTTGTCCTGCCGGTTTTCCCAGCCCGGCCCAGGACTATATTGAGAGCGAACTGGATCTCAATGAGCTTTGTATTCGTCACCCGGCCGCCACTTTTTTCGTGCGGGCCAGCGGCAGCAGCATGCAGGATCTGGGCCTGTTTGATGGGGATATCATGATTGTAGACCGGGCCGAAGAGGCCTCGCACGGCGACATCGTCATCGCCGAGGTGAACGGTGAATTCACGGTCAAACGCCTGCAACTGCAGCCTCGCCTCGCCTTGCTGCCGATGAATCCGGACTATGCGACCATTTATCCGGAGTCGCTGCAGTTGTTCGGCGTCGTCACCTGGTTTTTCAACAGCACGCGTGCACGCAGGAGGTAACCATGCCCATGTTTGGTTTGGCAGACGTTAACTCCTTCTATGCCAGCTGCGAGGCTCTTTTTCGTCCCGACCTCCGGGGTAAACCTGTAGTAGTGCTCAGTAACAACGATTCCTGCGTTATTGCCCGCAGCGCAGCCGCAAAAAAAATCGGCCATACGAATGGGAGTCCCGTGGTTCCAGATGAAACACACTGATTTTCCTGAGAAAGTGTACGCCTTCAGTTCAAATTACGGGCTGTATCATTCGATCTCCGTGAGAGTGATGACCGCCCTGGAAGAAATGACGCCGAAAGTGGAGCAGTACAGCATTGACGAGATGTTCCTGGACCTGACCGGCATTGACGGCTGTGAGGATTTTGAGCACTTCGGCCAGCGCCTGCGTGAACATGTACTGAACACGACTGGTCTGACGATCGGAGTGGGCATGGGGCCAACCAAAACGCTTGCTAAAAGTGCCCAATGGGCATCGAAAGAGTGGCCACAGTTCCGGGGCGTACTGGCGCTGACACCGGGCAATCCGAAAAGAACGGAAGCCCTGCTTGCCCGTCAGCCAGTGGAGGAGATCTGGGGCGTCGGGCGCCGTATCGGGAAAAAGCTGAACACGATGGGTATCGAAACGGCCCTGCAGCTGGCGCGCACTCATCCGTCGTTTGTCCGCAAAAACTTTTCAGTTGTCCTCGAGAGAACGGTACGCGAACTGAATGGTGAGTCCTGCATTCCGCTGGAAGAATTACCGCCATCAAAGCAGCAGATAGTCTGCAGCCGTTCCTTCGGGGAACGCATCACCACGAAGACGTCCATGCAGCAGGCACTGTGCCAGTATGCCACCCGGGCGGCAGAGAAACTACGTGGTGAACGGCAGTTCTGCCGGCACGTCAGCGTGTTCATCCGCACTTCCCCCACGCGGTGAATGAAATCTTCTACGGAAACAGCGCCGGCGAAAAACTGGCGCTGGCCACACAGGATACCCGGGACATCATCGCAGTGGCCATGCGCTCGCTGGACCGTATCTGGAAAGAGGGACACCGCTACATGAAGGCTGGGATCATGCTGGATGACTTTATCCCGCATGGCATCAGTCAGCTGAGTTTGTTCAGCGAGGAGCGCCCACGGCCGGACAGTGCAAAACTGATGAGAGCAATTGATGGCATCAACCAGTCCGGGCTGGGTAACATCGGGTTTGCGGGGCAGGGTATGAACACGGGGTGGCAGATGAAGCGGAATATGTTATCGCCGGCCTATACAACCCGCTGGACTGATATTCCTGTAGCCCGCGTATACTGACTTGCTGTGCTTATGTGATTTGTAGTCAGGTTGGCCTGTGGGACCATGGTCCCAGCATATACGATTTTGGTATCAGGTTGGCAGGTGGGACCACGGTCCCAGCACGTACGATTTTGGTATCAGGTTGACAGGTGGGACCACGGTCCCAGCACGTACGATTTTGGTATCTGGTTAGCAGGTGGGACCACGGTCCCACCACTCCTTATTTTGATATCAGGTGGCAGATGGGACCATGGTTCCAGTAGAGGAACCCTTTATTCGCCATTCTTTTCCAACCCTTTTAAAATCTCCTCAATTTTCTGAATCAACTTAGCGGGGAGTTTATCTTTGTCGAGATTCAATATAATTTTCTGTCCTTTATATAAAGCGGTAGCTCCAGGAGCATATTGATGGCGCGAAGTCTGTGGAGATTGAGTATTCGACTTATCTTTCAAAACCGACATTAAGAACTCAATAATCTCTTCAGATTCGAAGATTGCCCCCATTTTTTTTCTGGCGCGCAAATTTTCAATCGACTCCTGTAACAACTGCTCTTTATCAGAAAATGATTTATATAAACTATCTCCCGCCCTTGCCGAGAGTTCACCTGGATGAGCAAAAATAGACATCAGGGATTTAGGTAATTTTGCTGTATTAATGCAACGAGTAATAATCTTACGTGAGATAGTTTCTGCATCTGATAGAGCAGAAATATTTCCAGAAAACTCATTTTCGAGACGAGATATGTAGCGTTTGCCTCTCTCAAATGCACTGGTAGGGCGATAGTCATTTCCGAGCCGGGAAAGTGCCATCATTTGCTCGTCATCCAGATCACCTACAAGCACACGGTAGTCGCTGGATGTCAGGATTGCAGCCATTCTACGACGGCTACCATCGGCAACTTCAATATGGCCTGAGACTTTCCGACCAAACGCTGGTGTCTGCTGACCAGAAAGCAAAAAGGAGGGTATTAAATCATCGAGCGCTTCTTCTGTAAGAAGTTCCTGATCACGCTCATTGCCGCCCCATACTTTAGAAAGCTCCGCAACTTTATCACCTGAAATACATTCAAGGATAAATTTAACATCGCGCCCACATACTGGAAGACTAATAGAATTTCCTCTGGTCATAGCACCGACCCGTGTAATTAACGAGTCAACCATCGGTGCTGCGGGTCCAGTGGTAGCCTGTTCGGAAACATTTGCGGTCGTTTTGACAGAAGTTTTGGGAATGACTGGAGCCCGTTTCATTACTTAATCTCCCAGCGAGGTTTTATGAGACGGTCAAAAATTTCATTACATACTGCGTCCCATATTGAAAGGGCATTTCTCCATGCTCCTGTTGAAGAGCGCTGATCAATCGCTTGCTCAAATACAGTTCTCATGCGTATTTGCCCTTTACCGACTTCATCGGTCTCACGTACAACATTTTTGAGAACCATACTTCCCCAAGCATCGCGGATCTGCTCTTCCATCCAGGGTGACTGTGATCCATTATTGTTACTGTACTTGGTAAGCAGAATTCTGACATCAGGTTCAAAACCCTGAAGATCAACGTTTTTCATCAGATCGCGCAGCATGTCAAAAAATTGCAGGGCAGACGTATAATCGAACAACTCTGCTGGAGTCGGGACGATCAGAACATCAGCAGCACATACAACGTTGATGGTGCCAATACCGAGATTTGGTGCACTGTCGATGATAATGACATCGTAATCATGGGCCACAGTCTCAATAGCCAGACGCAACATCAAATGCGGCTCTGTTGGTAATTTTCCTTCATCGAATTTACCCATCAACTCTGTTTCAATGCGGTGCAGAGCAAGACAAGACGGAATAATGTCAAGTCCAGGCCAGCAAGTCGGTTTTATCGCATAGCTGGCGTCGTCTTTTTCACCCAGATAAAAAGGAAGAAGTGTGTCTTGCGCATGGATATGCAGGTCAGGTACCCATCCATGATACATCGACGCCGTCCCCTGGGGGTCGTTTCCTTCTACAAGTAGTACCCGCAATCCTTTTAAAGCGAGGTCCTGAGCCAGATGCACAGATACTGACGTTTTATATACCCCACCTTTATGAGCAGCGACACCAACGACCGGCGGTAAAGCATCCTTAGGGCGTCGTAAGCGGGTACCAAAAACATCCCGCATATGATTGATTTGTTCGATCGTATAGCCAGCGCGTTGCTCTACTCGTCCTCTTGTTTCCATATCCGGATGTGGAAGACGGCCTGCCTTTTCAGCGTCTCTTATTGCCTGAGACGAGACACCAATTAAATCTGCCGCTTCTCCTACTCTCCATCGACGGGTAATCCTTCGCGCTTCCGGACTATCATCATTGAACTGAGCTATGGCTATAGCTCTGGTCATTTCATGTCCGGCCTTAATGCATTGGTCAAGCGTGTCCATCAATCCCATCATTCACCCCAAATAGTTAACTTTGCATAAAAACATTAAATCTTGAAAAATAATGCAAAGCAACACCAAAATTGCAAAGTGAATGTAAAATTGCAAAGTTGTGCGTAAAAAATACAGAGAGGCGCGATAGCAACAACCATCTACGGTCAGTTTTGTTGCCACGCTGTAGCGGTATAAGTTGATGGAGCTGTGTACATGGCTATTGAGGTGATTGAATACACCGCAGGAATTTCACAAACAGCTACTGTGTGGATGGCATCAGAAAGAAGTGGTGACTTGAATAAACACGGGGACTGTTAATCCCCGTGCAGCAACTGGTAGTGATGAATTGTCAGATACCAACAATCGTTTTTTCATTCTCAGTTTCAGTAAATACTGGTCACTGGTATGATCAGATGTCTAGTCAAATGAGAGGATGCAAGATTATGAAACTTGATGAAAATCAGATAAATAATGTAGTTAATGAGGGTTTAGGTACATTTACAAATGGTGCCATTTTTCGTGATGGTAAAGTCTATATCACGTTGAATTTCCCTGATGCTGACAAAAATTCGATCGAGGGCGAGTGGCGGCATATGTCTGATTCACGCAGACTGTCAGAACGGGTAAGAATGCTACAGAACGCTATTTATGAAGAGTTTCCTGATTTTCACTTCTGTATTCCGCGTGAGTGGGCCAGGTAAGAACCCCGCATAAAATAAATCTGGCGAGCAGGATGTTCGCCCGCACATTCCAACTTTTTGCTTCAAACTATCCTTCATAGTGAACTTTCTGATTATTATGCCACTTGAACCAGTTTTCAGAAATATGGGACCAAATATCGCCATACCATGACCAATCTGAACCACTTTCAGCTCAAACAGAGTCATTACAGCTAAAAACCACGCCAGCCTGAACGTTCAGGTAATTATGTCCATATGTAATCGAATAATGTTCGGCCAACTACAGACACTATAAGTGACCTTTCAGCAGGGCCACGGCCTCCGCGCCGGGCATCTGGAACTGTACCCGGTGCCGCGCGGCGACATCGAGCGCAAACACCTTCGTGTACACTTCTGTCGAGCTGATACTTTTATGCCCCATCAGGCTCTGCAGTACCTTGAGCGGAATCCCGGCGTACAGCATGTGCATGGCATAGGAGTGGCGGAAGGTGTGCGGCGTCACCGGCACCGAGAACCTGACGCCATCGGCCGCAGCGGCGACCACGGCTTCATTGATCCACGTCCGTGCCGTCCGGTCGGTGATCTCCCACAGACGGGCCTTTTCCGTCCTGCCGGTGCGTCTGTTTTTCCTTTCCAGCGGAATTTTCAGGGTGGCCACCATCATCTCCAGCTGGCTGACGTACTGGCTGTCGGACAGCGGAACCAGACGGTGCGCCTGACTGCCGGCCGGCGCACGGCCGGCCGTTCTGGCGGCTTTTTCCGCGCGCTGTTTCAGCGTGGCCAGCTGCACGAACGGGTACGGCGGCGCCAGTGAAAAATCCCCCCGCGTCAGGGCCAGCGCTTCGTTGATGCGGGCGCCGGTATTCCAGAGTGTGGCCAGCAGCATCCTGCGGTGCAGATCCGGGACATAGTGGAGCAGGGCGCTCACCTCCGGTGCAAGCAGGTATTTCGGCAGCTCATCATGCACCAGAGCCATCTGGCGCAGCGCCAGCGCAGCCGGATAGTCGATGGATACCGGGAGTGAAACCGGTGTGTGTTGCGCGGGTACGGCCGTAAATGTCATATCTGCTCTCCGGAAGGGGGCTGACTCTGGATATTTGAAAGGACGGCCAATTCTGGCGCCGGCCTGCTGGTCACTGAACGACGTCTGCACTCCTCCTTCCAGGCATTCCACAGCTTAGGCTGTGCAGACCAGGGCGTGGCATTAAGGCGCGTACCGGGGAGGCCGACCAGCCTTCGCAGACGTATTGCAGAGAAGAGAGCTTTCAGTCCTGCCCGGGCATACCGGTACTGCCTCTCTTCGAACGTGCGTGAATAATCCGGTGGCCAGTCATGCTCCCAGACACTGGCAACATATTTATCCGCTTCATTCACGAGAATCGGAAGTTCACGGATACGGTACATCAATGCAGCGGGAAGGACACGCCAGTCGCCGGCAACCTGCGTCAAATCAATGTCAGGGCGCTCTGCTGAGACTCTCAATATGCCCTCGTTATCAGCATGTCCGGTGTCGGTTGCCGCGCGGGCACAGCCCTCAGCAAATTCTTCGAGGATAAAAACCAGTTCGGTGGTAATAAACAGACGTTCACTGTCTTTTTTGGCTGCTGCTGTTTTTGCTTCCCTCCGGGTAATCAGCCACTGCCCGTACCACACACCAATAAGCGCAGCGCCGGCGGAGGAAACCGCCGTGATGATCTGTGGCCACAGGCTGGCGCTGTCCTTCACGACTTTCACCCCTTCAGTGGCAATAAACCAGTCAGCCATAGTTGTTCCTTTATTGATGAGAAATCCCGCCACCCGTTTTCATATGTTCCCGAAAAACAAAACCGTACTGATGGCTTCGTCTCTGTCATTAAGATCGAGCTCCATGACGTTGTTGGGTATCGGGAATAAGGGGGGCCTCAGCGACCAGGTTACTTGAGACCAGCCATAACATAATGGCGGACAAATCTGGCGAGCAATGATGTTTCCATCTGCATCCAGAATCAGCCGTTCTGTCATCCAGGTATCATCATCGTCTGTTGGAAGATCTGCCCAGTAAATCCACGCGTGGGTATATTCGTCTGCAATCAGGACATCAATTAGTTCGTCCGCTTCCACTTTATCTCCCAATAGAATATCAATGTGTGCAGTTAAATAGTCCCGCTCTGAAATCATTAGCCCCCTGACGCCATCCTTTCCTTTCGCATTATCGCACTTAGTGATAATCACCCACCTGATAATAAGCATGGGTATAGCCACAGAATTAAATTACCGGAAGCCGGTCACGGATTGATCCGGTTTTTCTGTTATTTCACAGTTTCCGGAAGTGTACCACGCACACGGAATAAGCAAAGCGCCCTTTTCCGGTGGTGGGCGTGCGGTCACGGAGCGAGGGATAAACACAACATGTTGAAGAATATACATCTGACAGCGTGGCACATATTGTGTTTCTGCGCCGCTGCGCGCCGGTGCATCTGAAGAAGATCCGGAACCGGGAGTTTTCGGATCTTCAGTGCGGAGAAAAGGGAAACGGCACATTCGTCACTTAATAATGACATCATGTCATTATAATATTTGAGTGCAAAATTATTTTTATTGATGCATTCTTATTCATAATAATTACCATCTGCGAGAAAACAGCATCATGCTTAGCCAGCTGACATTACGGTTCCCGAAAAAACTGATTGAGGGTCTCAAGTCCCGCGCCTCTGCGGAAGACACCTCGGTAAACGCCCTGACCGAAAAACTCCTCGATGGCGCGCTCAGGACCACCTCACCCGATGACGCCTATTTTGCCCTGCAGGCCGATCCCGGTGGAACACTGGAGTCACTCTACCGGAAGGTGATCCGGGGAGAAACCTTCGGGCGTCAGTCCCTGAAAACCGCAGAGCTGCGCTGGCTGTTTACCCGGGCACATGCCGCCTGCCAGACCGGCAGTGCGTTCATGAGCTGGCCGGTCATGGAGGCGCTGCTGAACATCACCTTCGGGGCGCTGGTTCACGCCTCGGAAAACGGAATTGCCGTGGACACGCCCTACATCAACCGGGCCTTTGATCTCACCGGGCAGAACTACCGGGAAGAGACGGAAAGGTTCATGGCGGCCATGCCGCATAACGTGGACTCGGGCTGGGCTGAATTCCTGCTGCGCCCCCTCTCTTCCGGCGCGCTGAACCTCGCGGCCTTTCCGGATGAAGTGCTGTCGCGGATCTGCACGCCGGCACGACTGAAACTCATCTTCCCGCTGGTCATTCGGGCGCAGAACCTGGACCAGAACACGATGCAAGGGTGGGCGGCAGCAACCGGATTGGTGACGGATGATCTCAGCCGGACGGCAACGGTGTCGGACATCTGTCTGCATCTGCAGGTCCGGGGCAACCGCTATCCGCAACTGCCAGGTACCGCGTGGCAGGCACCGGCATTCAGCCTGTTCGTGAGCGCCGGCCGGGTGTCACTCGCTCTGGGCTGGGACGTGTTCAGTGCGCTGGTTCGCTATATGCAGGCCCGTGCGTGGCTGGGAGCCACGCACGAGTGGAACGCCCGGGACAGCCTGGTGTCGCTGTATATCCCCCGTGGCGAAGGGGAAAGTGTGATACTGGGTCTGGACGGAACCCACATCGCCATGACGCTGGACGAATACCTGCAGCTGGAGGCGGCTCTATTGACGGTGGTGGCCACGCCTGACACGGCACCGGTATTGGCAGAGCTTCGCGCCCTGTACGGGGATCTGTGAGGAGACACATATGTACAATAACCTGCCAGCCCTGACGGAAAGCATTCTCTGGGATGAAAGGCTTCTGTCAGCCGATTATGCTGCGCTGAATGAGGATGCGCTACGGGGTGCCCTGGAGAATTATCTTCAGGCGGTTAAAGTGCTTCGGGGTGAGTGGCATGCCCCGGAAGCGTCGCCACTCAGCCTGTGGATCGCCCGCCACGATCAGTTGGCACTGTACCGCCCGGGATTACTGTCTGCCGAACGCATTATACTGACCGATGCCTTGGAAGAGGCGGCGTTACGGCTGGACAGCGTGGAGATGGCCTCCGCCACTGACCTTCTGGTACAGAAGCGTGATACCGACAGACTGGCAGATATCAAGACCGGCGTGGCACAGTTCATCCGTTTTGCTAAGGATAATTTTCTGCTGATCCGGGCCGGGTTTATTGCCTTCACGCCCTGTGAATCAGCAAGGCAGGATCAGCAGCGCAGGATGCAGCTCCTGCAGGATAATCCCGATCGGCATTTCCTTAACGGTGTGATGCCTCCGGCAGTGGTTCAGCTCTACGAGCGCAGTCTCACCGTACGGGGCATAAGGCGGGTCAGCGACGAAGGGCATTATCGTTTTGTATCAGGTAAAACCCTGCCGGGTGAAATTATGCTGGAACTGCGGGACTGCCTCAGTCCATTCACAAATGCCTATATTTACCAGGAGCTACAGCCGATCCAGGTAAATGAAGACGGAACGTTCACAGTAAGGATCACCGGCGGGAAACACGAAAGCCGTAAAGGGTATGACAGATGGGTGCGCGGGGCCATGAACCGGAGCATCTATTTTCATTACCGTGGCCTTCTGACCGATCTCAGCCAGTCAGCACAGACTGGCGCATCACTGGTCACACGATGTCCGCTTCAGGGAAAAATACTGGCGAAGCTTGATGCGCCGGGGCGACTCTCTCGCCGGATGCTGGAGGTTGACATTCCGTTTCTGCAGAACCTGTCGCTCGGGGACATCTTCCGGATCCGCACAGATTACGAGCCGAGTGTGACTGCGTTCAGACGCTCGTTGCGCGACGCGGCTCTGGAAATGGAGCAGGCGTCCGGTGCCGATGCAATCCGCCTGCTGCAGCTGCGTTTCCGGGAGCGTATTGCCGATGAGGGACTGGAGGATCTGCGACAGAAACTGAGCGCCTGGAAACGGCAGAGCATGCTGGATACAGCCCTGCTCACCTTACCTGCCGTTCTGGGGTACACGGGAGCCCCGGCAGTTTCCACACTGGCCACCGGTGCGATCAGTCTTCTCCAGGCAACCCAGGGGGCGTACCGTAATCACAGGGAAATCACCCGCCACCCTTCCTGGTTTCTGTTTCGCAGCTTAGACAGCAAGTCCCTGAAAAGATGAGCGCCTCAGGCCATTCTCAGTAATTTAAGAATGTACCGGGAAAGATATACGTTGACTGGGGCAGCGCAGGACTTTTTTAGACTGAGACCAGCTTAATACTGGTCTCAGTGGTTAATATGCTGGACTGCTTAGGAACGGACTAATCGTGCTTTCAGTCTTGACTCAGAAGTCGTGACTATACGTCCCTTGCGACCAAGCGTACCTGTCTGCTTCAGTTCGGTAACGAGCTCTGCCCTCAGAGCCTCATGAATTGACTGATTGCGTGACATTTCCTGAGAGGTAAGCAGACGCGGAGTAAGACGCGTAACTTTACCGTTTGTCGGTTTCGAGTACATAAAATTTACCTCCTCTCGAATGTCTTCTCTATATGTATAGTTTACATTAGCCGCATATTTCTTCAACAGTCGATGGTAGTAGCGCGCCAGCGTCTCCTTATAGGGAGCGGCGAACACGATGGTTGCTCTAGCTAGCTAGATCTAAAATGGCTACAGCGATGCCCTCAACAAAAAGTCTTTCAAGCTCTTCCTCGTCGTAATGCATATCGGTGTACCGTTCAAATTTCTGAAGGCCACTGATTGAATAGAGAGCCTGAATATCAAAAAAATCCACCATCAAGGTGTTCTCGCTCAGTTCTGCCTCGGTGTAGTAACTGTCCAGATAGGGGACAAGAACAGCTCCTCCCTTGAATTCGACAACGTACTCACTCTGTAGTCCTCCCGGCTTATCAACGCTGACCAGATAGCGCAGGGGGTTCTTATCCGACGCAAACTCCCTAACCTGTATTCTCATAAATAAACTGCCAGCCCAGAAAGTTATGGTTTAACCGGAAGATTAAAGCAATCAATTCAAAAATGTCACCACCAGTCGTGTTCCGTCAGTCGGAGGCGTATTTCCGACTCTACCTTTTTCCGGATCTCTCAGATTTAACAAGCACGATATGTGCTAAATACAACAAAAACAGAAAGCAGAAAAGAGAGTAAGGGCGTGGAGCAGCATGAATCAGGCATTAATCCTCAAAGCTAACCAGCTAAAATGAAAAAAGACAAACGAAAAATACAGTCGCTATGTAGATAATGGGGGCCTCTAACCGGAGCCGGCCCTCTGACAGGTGGTGGTGGCAGTAAGCACTTGAAAAATCTCAGCCAAGAGGGCGGAGGCTGTCTTTGAAAAGGGGCATGCAGCAACACATTCTTCAATAAGAAAAACCGTTATTACATAACACTTCCTGAGCATTCAGGACGGCCTCCCGCTTTTCATTGAGGCGGGTTGCGGCGTAGATATCTATATTTAGCTTCTGAGATTCCCGGTCTGCCAGCTCGCGGTAGCACAGCCCCTCCAGATTAAACGTACATTTTGACTGAGGCATCAGGGCAAATCCCTTTCCCCGCGCTATGTGGGTGAGCATGACGAGTGAGTCATCCGGCTCTTTAACCTTTTTAAGGGGGAAGTTAAGCAAATCAAAATAGCTTTCACATTTGTCATAGAATGACGGGTTGGCGCTTCTTGCAAACCAGAAGAGCGGTAAGTCACTGACGTCTTCCAGCGATACTTTATCTTTAAGGCTTGCAGGGTGCATGGCCGGCATTGCCATCAGCAGAGGCTCGCGGCAGACCCAGCGATACTGAACGATGTCTTCATGGCCGATACCCTTTTCCCCGGTAAGCACGAGGTCAAACGTGTTTTTCGACAGGCTCCGAAGCAGTTGTGCAGACGTCAGATACGGTGTTTCAACATCGTCACCAGCCTCCAGCGTACCCAGCAGCCTGTTAACGGGTTCGATCAGTTCAAAATTGAGGGTCCCGGTAAGCCCGATGCGCAGGCTCTTTTCTGATGAAAGTGAATCTGTTTTCAGTTCACTGAGCACCTGAAGGAGCTTCTCTGCTTTTATTACCAGCAAGCGGCCTGCTTCTGTCAGACTAACATCATGTGTATTGCGGCTGAACAGCTGCTGATCAAGAACGGCTTCCAGACACTTGATCTGACGGGTTAGCGGAGGCTGGGTCATTCTGAGCCGTTCGGCCGCTCTGCGAAAGTTCAGCTCATGCGCCACGGCAAGAAAACACTGAAGCTGTTTGACGCTGGGAAGATTGTTGCTGATTAGGTGCCCTGCAATAGCCATAGACTCCATCCTGCCAGTCAAAATTTTATTCTACCTTTTCAACGCCACGATCTTTGACCGTTATTTGCCATTTTCATGCCCGCCAGATACTTTCGTTACTGATGCTGTCCGCTTTTCACCATTTCATCGTCACTGATTGGCGTTGCGTTTTTGGTCAGCACTCCAGCTTTGCGTTTCTCCTTTAACCGGTAACTTTCTCCTTTTTATATTCAGCGTGGTTGAGTGATGCAGCAGCCGATCCAGGATCGCCGTTGCCAGTACGTTATCTCCGAACATCTCTCCCCAGTCTGCGAAGTCTTTGTTTGACGTCAGGATAATGCTCGCTTTTTCATATCGACGGTTCAGTAGCCGGAAGAACAGGCTGGCTTCCTCTCTGGTCACTGGCAGATAGCCTATTTCATCCAGGATCAGTACCCGGGCATAACTCAGTTGCTGTAGCTGACGCTCCAGTCGGTTTTCCTGTTTCGCTTTCATCAGCGTTGCGATCAGCCTGTCCAGTGGCATGAACAGTACCCGATGCCCTGCATCCGCCGCTTTCACGCCGAGAGCAACGGCCAGATGGGTTTTTCCGACGCCTGGAGGTCCCAGCAGGATCACGTTTTCGCTGCGTTCCACGAACGCCAGACCGGCCAGCTCCCGGACAACTTTACGATCGATGCCCGGCTGGAAGGTAAAGTCGAACTGCTCCAGCGTTTTGACCCACGGCAGACGAGCCTGTTTCAGCCGGGACTCCATGCCACGCTGATGCCTGCCGTTCCATTCCTGCTGCAGCGCCATACACAGGAACTCCCGGTAGTTCAGCTCTTTTTTAGCCGCCTGCTCCAGCAGGCTTTCAACGTGATAGCTCAGCTCCATTTTCAGGCGGCTCAGCAGTGCTTCAAGTTCATGCATTACAGCAACTCCTCATACGCACTCAGTGGACGATGCTCCACCATGCTGACCTGTTGCCAGAGCGGGGCATGATGTTCCGGCACTGTCTGCCAGCCTGATGATGCTGAACAGAGGCGGTGTGATGCCACCTGTAGCTCATTACTGTAGATCCGCAACTCATCATCCAGCGATATTCGTATCGAGACCGGCTGACCACACAGCGTTTCGGGAACACTGTAACGATTGCCGCCAACCTCGATATAGCTGTCCCAGGACACATGGCGGATATCGAAGTAGCTGGTATCGAAGTCCGTATCCGGCAACGGCTGCAGATGCTCCTGTTCCAGCGCGAAGCGCTGCTCTGGTGTTTGTCTGAACTGGCGAAGCTCCCGTTGATCAGCAACATCAGCCATCCACTGCTCCAGTTGCTGGTTTACATGGGTGACGCTGTCGAACCTGCGGTACCGGACGAAGAACTTTGCCTTTGGTTCTGGCCCTGCGCGGACGGCAGGCCCGGGGCAGGAAGTCATAGTGGTCGGCCAGCAACAGGAACCCGGAGTTGAACACCACTTTCCCGTTGTTATTCTTCAGCACCGCGGCTTTCTGGTTATCAACCAGCACCGTTTTCACACTGCCACCGAAGTAGCGGAAGGCGCGAACCAGTGACTCGTAGGTGTGCTCAGCATCCTGTTTTGGCGCGGCGAAGACATGGAAGCGGCGGGAGAACCCCAGCGTATTAACCGCGAAGTTAACTTTGCACCGCTGCCCGGCAACCTCCACCTCGACTTCGCCCCAGTCGTGCTGGAGCTGATACCCTGGCTGGGTTTCAAAGCGGACCGTTCTTTTTGATGTCCGCATTTTACGTTTGGGCTGGATGTAGTAACGCAGCATGGAACGCCCGCCCATATAGCCCATTGCCTTTATCTCTGCGAGGATAACCTCGCTATTCCAGACATTCTCTGCCAGGCGCATGTCGATGTAATCCATAAATGGTTTCAGCTTAACCATTTTGTGGCGGGTCTTTCTGGCTGGCGGTTCAGGGTATTTGAGATAGCGTCTGACAGTCCGTTCAGAGCAACCCACCTGAGTCGCAATATCGACAATGTACGCACCCTGCTGGCGCATTTGCTTTATCATGTAAAAGTCCTCTCTGCTCTGCATGTTGATGTCCTTTCTGGTGTGAGAACCTTAAGGAAACAACATGTTGGGTGGAGCGGACAATGCTAATGGTGAATTACCGTCTTATATCACTGGCGCTAACAACCTTTTTTCCACACAGACATAACACGAAAATTCATTTAAGAAAACGCCCAATTCACTGTGATGCAAATTTTATATTACACATTTAACAATTCCATCCCTGTCACAGATTGATAAATTTCTTCCGACCCCAATCCCTAATCAGATATCCTTTCGGAGATAAGAATGTCATCTAATTATGTACTGGTATCGCGCTTCCCATTAAAAAATAATTTTTACCGTCAGATGCTTTTTCATCATTAAAAAGACACAGAGAGTTCGCGCTATTATTATTGCTAGCTAGCTAGGTCTACATTCTATTCCCTTAATCAATTATCTCTGTTACCCGTTCAATCTGCTAATAGCACCTTTCTGAGTCATTCATGTGCACTTGAGCGAAAGATGTCTGTTCATACTATGGCATGCTTATCGGTGGGTAACACATTTGGCACGATTGAATCCGGCTTTTATGGGCAACAAAGGGAAAATAAGGCTGCTAATTCAAAAAAGTAGAACATGAATTTCATAAATTTTGAACATCAGATGTTCGTCATCATTCCATGTCCCTGCACCCTGCTTCCTTTCTGACTTCCTGTAATTTCTGGAACCCTTCGCAGGCTGCCTTTATCCAGCAAAAGCTGTGAATTTCTCTTCTTGACATAGATTTACGTTCATCCCAGGAATGTTAAGACGCGTTTGATAATGATAATGTTTATCAGAATCATTACGATATACTTACATTAATATTCAGGGTTGAAGATGAGACGCACAAAGATTGCCGCAGCAATGGCCATGATTCTGGCCGGTAAGTTCAGTTACGCAGCAGAACAGACATTAACGGTTTCGGGAAACGTACTGGGCGATTCCCGCGCCGAAGAAGTTAAAACCTGGGCAGGTAGCCGCACCGTGATCAGTAACGATCAATTAACCAAAGGCGGTAACCGTACCCTTGACGACGCATTACAGCGCGTGCCCGGCGTCAAGATACAGGATGAAACCGGCACCGGCGTCCTGCCACAGATAGCGGTGCGTGGTTTATATGACAGCCGAAGCGGCCGTGCGCAGATTCTCGAAGATGGCATCCCTCTGGCGTTAGCCCCCTACGGTCAGGAAGGAATGTCACTGTTCCCGGTGACCTTCTCGACCATCGATCGCATTGATGTGGTTCGCGGTGGTGCCGCAGTGCAATACGGCCCTAACAACGTTGGCGGCGTCATCAACCTGATCAGTAAACCGATCCCGTTGAAATGGGAAAATGAAATTTCCCAGCGCGCCACGTTTTATGGCAAAGGACGCAACCTCTGGGATACCTACCTGCGCACGGGTGGGATGCTCAGCGATGATTTTGGCTTGCAGGTAGAAGCAAACCAGGTAAAAGGCAGTTCGTTCCGCGAGCACAGCGACAGTAAAGTCCAGAACTTTCGCGTGCGTGGCCTGTGGAACATCAATGAAGACACCACGTTAAATCTTTCCTACCAGTACTATGATGCACACGCAGATCTGGCGGGTGCCCTCTCGACCGCCGATTACAAACGCGACCGCCATCAGAGTACCCGCCCCTGGGATGACTACGACGGTCACACCAAACGCTATAGTGCGGTCTATAACCAGCAGTTAGGGTCACTGGGCTTTATTGATAACGCCGAGTTTAACTGGATGTTCTTCGGCCATGAGTCTGATCGTGATTTCCACGTCGGTATGAGCAAAGTCCCCGGACAGAGCTTCAACCCGGCATTGCCCGCTGATATTGTGCAGAACTCCCCACGCAATTTTAAGGTCTGGGGAACTGAGCCACGTATTAGCATGGACATCAACGGCGACAACGTGAACCAGCAGTGGATTGTGGGCGGTCGCTTTGTCAGCGAGAAGATCGATTACCAGGTTCGCCAGCGTACCCTTGCGACTGGCACGACAGCGGTGACGCGTGACTGGGACTTTGATGATAAAGCCTGGGCCGGTTACATCAGCAACGCCGTCAAACTGTTCAATGACACTCTGACCATTACGCCTGGCATGCGTTATGAAAACGTCAGTGAAAAATACACGGACAAGAAAACCGGCCAGCGTACCTCAGCGCCAGACACCCAGTGGCTGCCTGGCCTGACTGTTGGCTACCAGCTTACCCCGCAGTGGTTCCTGTATGCTGATATGCAGAAAAGCCTGCGTCCGGCGCAGGTTACGCAGATCGTCAAAGGCGGCGATGTCAGTTCCGAACTGGCATGGAATTATGAGAGCGGCGTTCGTTACACGCCAACCGAGAACGTCAGCCTGCACGCGGGCCTGTATCGTATCGATTATAAAGACCAGATTTCCTACGACAGCGTGTCTGACAGTTATCTGAATATCGGTCGCACCCGTCATCAGGGCGTTGAGCTGGAAGGTTTCTGGAGCCCTGCAGCGGTGGAAGGACTCAAGCTGCATGCGGGCTATGCTTACCTGCAGGCGGAGCAGCGTAACGGTGTGAATCGCGGTAAAGAGGTGCCGTACGCCTCGCGAACTCAATTAACGCTGGATGGCAGTTACGACTGGCGTGAGACCACCTTCTCCCTGTCGAGCTACTACTTCAGTAAGTCGTTTGCGGATGCCGCCAACACCGTTGAGGAGAACAGCACAGGCTCTGTTGGTCAGATGCCGTCTTACTGGGTATGGAATGCGCAGGTCAGCCGCGATCTGTATAAATCTGGCCGCACCGTGCTGAACGGCTATGTTGGCATCAATAATATCTTTAATCGCGACTACTGGTTCCGCGGTATCGATACCAGCCCATGGGGACGTCAGCCCGCTCCCGGGCGTTCTGTCACGGCAGGAGTCAGCCTGAAGTTCTGATAGCAAAAAGCAAGCCCGTTCAGTTGAACGGGCTTGCTGCATCAGGGCTGGACGTAAAACAGCCCGCTGTAAGGGATCCCGGTGAAATCGTGGTACAGCGACGCTAAATCGGCCTGGGGATCGACATCAGTGAACTGCTGGGGATGAAAAAGTTTGGCCATCGCTTCCAGCGCCACAACGTTAAAAGGGCTGTCGTAGAACTGATGATAAATCGCCATAACCCGGTTGGTTCTTGCTACGGGTAGCACACTCACGCTCTCCCGCTGCATCAGTTTCTGCAGTTTTGGTAAGGTATCTGCGCGGGTGGCTTCATATCCCAGCGGCACCGCCTGAGAAGGTCCTCCGCGCTGGCTCCAGTCGGTACCGCTCATCAGATACACATCGGGACAGGCCACAATCAGCAGCTCAGGGCTGATATCTGCTCCCTGCGGCGGCACCTTGTCCGCCATCAGATTGCGGCCACCCGCTTCAGGAATAAACTCACCAAAGCTGTCACGTCCAAATACAGCACAGCAGTTCATGCCCGTCATACCGGCATGATTTTCAAACACCACCCCTGGCCAGGTTGCTTTGGGGATCGCTGCCACACGCTGGCGGGTACGATCCAGTAACTGACTCCAGCGCTGAATGAACCGTCCGGCATTCTGCTGTTCACCGGTTACCTCCCCCAACAGCTGCATGCTGACCGGAGTGTGGGTTAACGGCTGCTGGCGAAAATCGATAAACACAACCGGAATGCCGCTTTTTTCCAGCAAAGCCAGCGTCCCCTCACTTTTCAGTTTCGCCAGAATACCCGTATCGAAAACAATCAGGTCTGGCTTCAGCGTCATCGCCTGTTCAACGTTAAAACTGCTGCGGTAAGGATTGATGAAAACCGGTATAGACGGCAGCGCAGGATACTGGTGCGCAAAATACCGGCCCATATCTGGTGCCCGGGTCTGGAGTGAATCATCCCAGCCGACGATTCCTTTAAGACCATTACCCGGATGCAGCAGGCTCATCGGTAAGAGCATGCGACTGTCTGCCAGAATAATCCGCGTCGCCGGCACGTTAACAGTGACGTGCCGCCCGGCGAGATCGGTAACGGTAACGGGTTGTGCCCCGGCTGCCCACGAGCATAGTAAGGCGCTCACCCCTGCAATCCACAGCCCTTTCATTTTCAACTATTTCCTTACATTAAATTCTTAATGGCATCTTAAATTCCGTTCATGCCCCCAATCTTGAAGAGAGGATTGCCACACCGGAGAAGCCATAATAGAGGAGTAACAGGATATCCGATCTTGAGTATAAACCTGTCTGCAGAGTATCTGAGAGACAAAAACGATGGTAAAAATCCTCTGATTAAAATACAGCTGGAGAATCTGGAAAAAAACATTCAGAGAATATTCCATTTTATTCTTCTATTATGTACCTACCTGAACGCGATCGCTTAAAGTCATTTTTCAAAACGGCCTCACCCAAAGAAAAACGCATTTTATGCTTGACTCCTATTTGCAAAACCTTAACTTTTATAATTGCCTTCCATGTTATAAATTAACGATGAAATGATTTAGTTCAGGTGGAAAAATGCCCTTCAGGTTACACAGTAAATTGATTCATGAAGTTGGGAGCTCCAGAGGCCTGCTGTACAGGATGATAATTTCCTATGCGTTTACCCTCGGCTCAGCAATCGTGCTACTGGCGATCATTAAAGAAAAAACATCAAATATTAATGTTTATTTCATAATTAATCTCCTAACGATTTTCCTGCTCACCTGGTTTATAAGAAGATCATTCAAAATATACTTACAGAAAAGACATTTCACCACGTTCAGAATAGGGCTTTTCCTTCTTTTAAACTCCACTCTGGCATCTATGGCCGGCGGTCTGAAAGTCATTGACAGGGATACAACCTCTCTTATCGCTGCTGTGCTGTATGCACCGGCCATCCTGCTCTTTATTTATTCGTTCAACAACTTTATCAACTTTGTCAACGAACGGTATAAATCCGTCGTAGGCCTGTCTCTGACAGATGAGCTGACCGGCCTTCCCAACAGGCGTCATATGAACCTGAAGTTAAAGGAAATTGAAAATACTGCGGGTGTCATCTGCATCATGGACATTGATGACTTCAAGAAAATCAATGACTCGTACGGTCATGATATGGGAGACAGTGTTCTCAGACAGGTTGGTGCCATTCTTAAAAATTTCATTGATGACAAAACATTTATCGCGCGTTCTGGTGGAGAAGAATTCTCAGTCATCATTACCGGAGATGACCATCTGAATGGCATCATTGAAGAAATAAAAAAATCCATATCCCTGATCTCCATCGAAGGCACCTTAGTCACAGTCAGCATCGGTGTGTCAGAAAAGAAGGAGCAGCAAACCACCTCCTGCGTGTTATCCGCAGCTGATTCAGCCTTGTATCAATCTAAACGGAGCGGGAAAAATAAAATAACCTATTATCCGGTTTCAAAGAGATTTCTGGAAATCAGTTAAGAGCGAATGAAGAATAATAAGGATATTCCTAAACAGGCCAGAAACTGATTTAACCAATAATAGGTTTCGCGCGTTGCTATGGTTAGCTCAGCACCATATCGTAAGCGCTCGACCAGATCCGGATTAGAGATAAACAGGCGACCAAACGCCACTGCATCGATGTTAGGAAAACAATTTCTGAATTTAATTCAGGATTGACCACCACGCGGCCGGCTGCGATGACTGAATCTGTCATTTCTGACTCCTTCTGGTGATGTGAACCAAGAGATACATGAGCAACAGCGCTATTGCTGAGAACACCACGCCAACCCAACCTGTGGAAATCCAGGAGCCACCCGCAGCAATTGCCAGTCCGCCACAGGCGGCCCCCAGCGCATTGGAAATATTAAATGCGCTATGCGTCAGTGAAGAAACCAGTGTCTGCGCGTCACCCGCGATATTCATCATATGAGACTGCAGCGCAGGCACCAGCGCGAATCCGTTACCGAGAAAGAGCTGCGCTGTAAATCAAAACACGGGATCAGATATGAAACGCCACGCGTTTCCCAGTTGGGAGTTCGACATCAAGGCTGAGCTTTCCACCCATTGCCTCGATATAACGCTTAAGCGTGACAATCTTGAGCTCGTTACCGCGCTGCTCCAGCTGCGTGATAGCAGGTTGGCTGATCCCCATCGCCTCGGCGACGTTTTTCTGTGACAGCTGCAGTTCTTCACGCATCATCTGCAGCCCGGTTTCCAGGATCATCTCGTCAGCCATTTCACGAATACGTGCCTGGCTCTCCGGAGAGCGTGCGGCAATCGCGTCATCAAGCGTTCTCATTTTTTACCCTCCCCTTATTCTGCTCATTAAACCCCGCCTCAGCGCATACTAATCAAAACATACTGTTACCGCTTACCGTCTTTTCCGGAATCGCCTGGGTCACATCCCAATGCTCAACAATTTTTCCATTTTCCAGTCGGAAAATGTCGACAATGGCATTCCCACGCGTGCCCGTCTCTCTGACTGCGTGGACATGCAGGATGACATAGTTACCATCAACAAAGCTGCTGACGATTTCACTATGAGACTGCGGATATTTTTGTTTCAGAAATGCAATAAACTTCCTGAATCCCGCCGGTCCATCTTCAGCATTTGGATTATGCTGCCGGTACTCACTTCCCACATACTTCAGTGCGGCATCTGCATTTTTCTGGTTAAGCCCTAATTCATAAAATGCCAGTACAACCTGGCGATTTACTTCGGCAGACGTGGGTTGGGTGGAAACCTGCGATTTGGCACAACCGGTTAACATGACAAGTGCGGCCAGCGTTGCCGCAATAGAAAGCTTGCGCATAATTTTGTCCCTTTAGCGATTTTGCAACCGGACTGCATCGTCGTTGCCAACCGGTGCCAAAACATTACCATACCGGTTCAGTCTGATTTGTCAGCTATTTCCGTGTTTGACCCGCACTTAAGGGCTGATCAGCTTTTGAATAATCATTATCCACGCCGGGTTATCATCGGTGAACTCACGCCTGATTTTCGCTGGAGTGAAGCCGGTCACTTCTCTGACTGTGCGTGTAAACGAAGCCTGGCAGTTGAATCCATTTTCAATAGCAATTTCAAGGATCCTTTTTTTGCTGCAAATTAATGCTAATGAGGCATTGATGACCCGGCGGATACGCACATATTCATAGATATTGAGACCCGTCAATTGCAGGAATTTTCGCTGAAAATGCCAGACTGAATACCCGCTTCGGCCAGATATCTTTTCAACCGATAACGCCTGATCAAGATGATCGTCTATCCATGCAATCATCTCCTGAATAACCGAGAACATCACGCCATCGCGTAGCCCTGGTTGTGCTGAAACACCACCGGTTATCCGGAACGAATTTCCCTCACCCTGCGCGGATGGAATCAGAACATTCAATGTGACCCGGTTTTGAATCAGACTCAAATTAACTTTTGTCTGCGGTGTATTCACGCTCTGACGGTACACCAGAAGTTTCACTGTGGATTGAGCGACAGCACTCGGCAACATAATAAAAGGCTCCGGAATCTGTAAGGATATTCAATTGCGCAGAGCAGGCATTTCTCTGCGCTAATTTCCTTAATCTTTCAACTCACTCAGAATTGATACACCAGGCCCACAGCCAGGATGTCATCCGTTGATACCCCAGCTGCTTCAGAGAAGTCGCTTTTATCAATCAGATTGAGTTTGTAATCAACGTAAGCCAGCATATTCTGGTTAAACAGGTAAGAGCCGCCAAAATCGACAAACTTAACCAGATCCTGATTGCCATACGTTCTGCCATTACCCGCCGCCCCCAGATTCTTCGCGCGCGCCTGGTTGTAGGCAATAAAAGGTACCCAGCCTGAGTCAAAAGTATATTGGGCGAAGGCTTCAAAAATATCTGACTGGTTGGCATAACCATACACCCCAGCCCCTGAGCTGCTGCCAAACCGTGAGGCGTTATAAGCCTGCGTATACATCACGCCCAGATACACATTGTGCGCATCATATTTTAGCGACGCAGAATAGGCTTCTGCCTTGTCTCCACGGCCCATAATGCCCGCGGTATCGTTTTGCGCGTTGGTTCGGTCCGAACTGGTAAAGGCACCCACCGCCTTGAATCCATTGCCGAAAGCGTAAGCCACGGACATCCCATAACCATCGCCATTCTGACGTAATACGTCACGGGCGCCTGGCTCCCCGCCGCCATCGTTTTTCCCCTGATACTGTAAGGCAAAGTCCAGGCCATCAACTAAGCCAAAGAAGTCGGTATTGCGGTAAGTCGCAAGGTTATTACCACGACGAAACATAAACTGATCGGTGTTATAGGTTTGCGCATCAAATTCCGGCTCCATATCCGTCTGGCTCAGCGCGTCATACAGGACACCAACGTTACGACCATAATCAAACGAGCCATAATCGCCCACTTTAATACCGGCAAAACCGAGGCGGGTGAACATCGAGTCGCCATCGCTTTCCGCCTGGTTGGTATTAAACTGACTTTGCCACTGGCCATAGCCGGTCAGCAAATCTGAAATTTGCGTTTGTCCTTTGAAACCGATGCGCATATAAGACTGATCGCCATCCTGACTTTTATCATTACTGAAGTAATGCAGCCCGGAAACCAGACCATAGAGATCAAGCTTGTTACCATCTTTATTGTAAATCTCGGCAGCGGACACAGATCCTGTCATAAAGACGCAAGGTGCCATCAGCATCAAATATTTTGCTTTCATTTATTCCCCTTCAGGATGGATTAAAACATCGACCAGCAAAAGTCTGGATATTAAACATCCCAGTGGCATTGAAACACTTTGGAATTAATTATGCGGCGATTATCCGGGGAGGTTTCCTGAAAAGGTAGTTATACGAAAGGATATGTATACGAACGGATAGTTATACAAAGGGATAATTGAAAAACTTTTTGGTGTGAGAACCCATCGCAAAAACAGCGCCTGTTTTATAAATATCCATGAAAGGCGTTATTTCATTCATTTTATGCTGACAGGCGCGGATGATTATCATCGGATATCAGTGTGCAAAAGTTCCCTCCACAGGTAGCGTGAACCAGAATCGGCTCCCCCCGCCCTGACGGTTTTCTGCGCTTAATATCCCACCGTGACGCTTAATAATCTCATTGCTGATGGTCAGCCCCATGCCCATTCCTTCCGCTTTGGTGGTGTAAAAGGAATCAAATATCTTGCCGATTACCTCATCAGAAAGACCGGAACCATTATCGGCTACCTCAATACGGATGAGGTTACTGGCGGGATGGGAGGAAGAAATCTGCAAAATGCGCGCCCCGGGGTTGTCCGCCATGGCTTCGATCGCATTAATCACCAGGTTCAGCAACACCTGCTGGATCTGAACACTCTCACAAAAAACCGCATCATTCTGCGCGGCAAGCGCCAGTTCCAGAGAGACGAACCGGCGCTCCAGCTCAAGACGCGACAGAATGATGATATCCCGCGCAATCAGATGCAGTTTTGCCGGAGCGAATTCAGCCACCTGATTACGGGTGAGCGCCTGCAGCCCGCGAATAATATCGCCAGCACGCCGTCCTTCGCGGATGATTTCATCGAGGCCATGGCTGGCGTTGTCAAGATGCTCCGGGCCACGCTTCAGCCAGCGCTGGCTGGCACCCGCATTGGATACAATCGACATCAGCGGCTGGTTCAGCTCATGGGCGATGGAAGAGGTCAGCTGACCCACCGTGGTGGCGCGTGCGACACGGGCCAGTTCCGCCTGGGCGATCCTCACCGCATCCTCTGACTGGCGTTGAGCGGTGATATCCGTCAGCGTACCAAAATACTCGGCGACCTGTGGCCAGCTTTCGTTCGGCTCCCCGATACCTTTGATATAGCGACATTCGCCGTCATCACGGATGATGCGAAACTCCGACTGCATCACCACGCCCTGCTGCACGCTGGCTTCAATCAACTCTCTGATACACAGAATATCATCGGGATGGACGCGACTCTGAAACTCCGCCATAGAGGTGATCGTCTGTTCTTCAGGAAGCCCCATGATGCGTTTGTATTCATCAGAAATGTAAACAACGTCCGGCTCCAGATGCCAATGCCAGGTCCCGGTATGACTGATTTTTTCACCGAGCATCAGTGAGGTCTGGCTGGCGCGAAGTTGCTTTTCAATTTTGCGGCGCTGGATGTTCTCATCCACCAGTTCAGCATACAAACGGGCGGTCTCAAGTGAAACGGCAGCCTGTGCCCCGAGCATCGAAACAATCCTTGAATGGTCGGCAGTAAATACATCCGGCATCAGGCGATTTTCCAGATACAGCACCCCCACCATTTGCGCCTGTCTGAACATCGGCACGCACATAACCGCAGCTCCGGATGCGATGAGATAATTATCCTGACTGAACGGGCTGAACACCTCGGGTTTACCGGTGCGGATTTCCTGTCCGGTGCGGATCACCGCAGAGAGCACCGAAAGCGGCAGGTCGGTCGCGACCGGCAGTTCACGCACAATTTTGACTTTGACACCCTCAGCGGTGGTGGATGCCCTGGCCTGAATTTCCGGTATCGTGCCGTCAATCAGTCGTATCAGCATACAATGCTGCGCCCCGGCGCGCTCAACCAGCATCATCATCAGGATATGAATCAGGCGATCCAGGTTGATCTCTTCTGTCAGTGCGCGCATCACGGTCACCATACTTTGCAGATCGCTGATAACTGCGCTTTGCTCAAAAGACACGGTGCTCAGTGCGGTCTGGGTATGGTGGCTGCCCAATGCTGGATACTGCGTTTCCAGCTGGTGAACCTTAGCACCTGCCCCCCAGCTGTCCCACGCTGATATCGCGCCTTTAATATAGGCATCACCGGCAAACGACATGTTTCTGGCATAGGCCATACGCGCGGCCAGCTCGCAGGCCAGTCCATGAATATGATGGAACTGGCCTTCACGTGACAACGTCATGGCCATTTCAAACCTTTCCGCTGCCAGCGCCGTCTCTCCTTCGAGACGCAGTAACTCTGCGCGCAGCAGTGCTTCCTTGTCGGAGAATGTTTTCGTGTTTTCATTCGCCCAGGTGACGATCTTGTCGAGATGTGGCTTGAGTCGCTGACGCAACCGATCGTCCATGGCCCCTGACTTTAACGGTATGGTCACTGCCAGGGCGCTGTAAAGATGAAAGTCGACCATATGCACATGGCCGGGAATGACATCGGTGAAAGGTGCCGCGTCCCGGAAGCATTGTTCGGCCGCCGCATATTCATTGGCATAAAAGTGCGCCATGCCTTTGTATAACCTGGACCAGAACTGCATCAGATACATTGGCTCGATAGCATGCTCAGGCCGCACCACTTCCAGCACCGGTGTCAGAAAATTGTCGCCTGAAAAGGTAGTGCCGCGTGGCTTGCGCAGGAACAGGACAAAATCCAGTTGCATGCCCAGAATCACTTCCACGTCGCGATACTGTGCCTTGCGGACAAATAGCATCCCGCGCGTGATGGACGTATGCACACCGTCAAGATGATCACCACGCGCAAGATAGTTCATGATGATATGGCGCAACGCAAGGCAGGCTGACGTCCGGTCCCCTGTTTCAACCGCAACGTCAAAAGTCGCTTTGGCTCGCTCAATGGCATAAGTCAGGGGCATGGTCCAGATGCTGACCTGATCCAGTGGCAGTAAGGTTCGCGCTTTAAAGCTGATGAAGTCATGTTTATAAACCAGCTCCCGGGCCAGAAGCGTGCTGGCAAATCCCCGGCTGTATTCATCGTACTGATCACCACACACCACGCCATACCAGGATAACGCCAGAGTCGATGCCCCACTCAGGCCGCGGGCCATGGTCAGATGCAGCAGCTGACAGAGGATCATAAAATGCAGACGCGGATTGCTGAAGGCGGCAAAGGTACTGGCACTGGCCATCAGATTCATCACCGCTTCGGTTTTTTTACATTCAAGCAGCGGTAATGAACGGAAACGGGAATACGGATTTTTGCCTACGTCTTCCTTGAGGAGGACCCTTGCGGCATCGCACTCTGCTTTGTCCGGATAACGATTAAGCTGGATGCCAAACACCGCCAGCCAGGCCAGCGCTGTTTCCAGCGCAAGCTTGCTGTCCGACTGACGCATATGAATTTCGGCGATCAGGCAGGCGGCTTCAGCTTTATCGGTTACCTCCCCGGGAGAGGTCAGTATTTTGCTACTTAACCCCAGCGCCACCGGCAGATTGCCATTGAGGAATTCGCACTCGGCTTTTTCGAGCAGAAATTCACCCCCTTCAGCGATACCCGCACTTTCATTGATCAGCCCTGCCGTCTGTAGATAGCGCAGTGCCGAAACATAATCCCCGGTAGTTTTCGCCCGTCGGCTCGCTTGCAACAGCAGCTGGCTGAATGTCTCTGCATCATGCAGCAACAGCGCCAGATTCCTGACAGAAAGCAGGTTATGCGCCGCCCGGAAAAGTAATGCATTGGAGAGATCGACGCTGAACTCGTGCATATAGTAACGTGCGGCGGCGTAATGGAACGCGTCCCGGTCTTCCGTTCCCTGCAGATTCAGAGCAGCCTCATGCATACTGTCATGCATGAAAGCGTATCCCGCATCGTTCAGAGAAATCAGCCTTGCTGTCACGGCGGGCACCAGGGTCAGCTCAATATCCGGCACCGGAACATCAAGAATTTTGCCCAGCGGGTCCAGATCCCCCGAACTTCCCAGCAAAGCCAATTTGCACAACAGATGACGCGTCGGAAGCGGCAGGATTGCCAGATGCTGTAATACGCTGGCCGCAACGTTGGCCGTGTAATGAGCGTTTTTTAGCGCCTGTGAATCGCAATACCAGCTGAAAGGCACATTGTAGCTAATCAGTCCCTCTCGTACTGCCTGGCGGAAAAAATCGTGCGTCGCCAGCGGATTGCCTGCGGTTTTTTCATGAATGATCTGCGCAAGATCCGCCGTTGCTGCGCTCCGGGTATGAAACAGCCCCGCCAGCCAGGTGGCTATGCTTTTTTCTGACAGGGGTTCTGGCGTGATATCCACAATGCGGGCTGCACAACCCCGTATGCGGTTCAGATTTCCGGCTATCGCCGGACTGGGTAATGAGACATTGTCACGACAGGAGATAACCAGCAACAGAGGAATGTCTTCGCTGGAACTCAACAGATGTTGCAGCAAGTGCAGCGTGGCCTGATCGGCCCAGTGGATGTCATCAATCAGCATGACCAGTGGCCGTCCGGGTGCCGTAAATGCTTTAACCAGGTTGCATGCCACCAGATTAAAGCGATTTTTGGTATCCAGCGTGTGAGTATGCGTCTGCACTGCCGCTTTCTGATTAAGTAATATCTCCAGCTCCGGCACCAGATTGACCGCCAGCCCGGTATAATCACCCAACAGGCGAACGAGATGCGCTTTCCAGCGCGTCATTTCTTCCGTGGGCAGGCCAAGCACATGCAGAGCCAGCGTGCGGAAGGCAGCGGTAAAAACCGCATAAGGTAATATCGGCGAATGCTGATCCGCCTTTACCACCGTCAGCAAGGCTGTCTTACTGCGCAGAAGCTTCAGAGACGAGGAAATCAGCGAAGATTTACCGGCCCCCGGCGCGCCACTGATCGCAACCAGGCTGTGTTTACCGCTTTTGCTGACCTCATCAAAAGCCGCCAGGATGTCAGTCGCCTGAGGATGGTCGGTACAGAGGGCATCGGGAGATAAATTTGCAGGCTGCGAATCCTGCATTCCCAGCGCAAAGGACTCAATAATCCCGTCTGGCATCAGGGTGGATGCGCAACGACGAATATCAGCCAGCACCCCTTCCGCCGTCTGATAACGGTACTCCGGGGATTTAGCCAGCAGCCGTAAGATAATCGAAGACAAAATGACAGGCACATCCTGACGCAGCGTATGGGGTGGTGTTGCTTCTGAAGCAATGTGATGGTGCACCCACTCAGCGTGCCCACCTTCCGCACTACCATAAGGCAGCTTGCCGGTGAGCAGTTCATACAGCACCATGCCCAGGCTGTACAGATCGCTTACCCGACTTACCGGATGCGCTGAGCGGGAGGTATGTTCAGGAGACATATACGCCAGCGTGCCCCCTGCAACCGACAACCTGGGTTGCTGAAGGATACCGTTGTCTACCGATGACAATCCGAAACCGCCAAGATGTACGGTACTGTCGTCGGTATAAAAGAAGTTTGCCGGTTTAATATCGCCGTGCACCAGCCCCTGCTGATGCATCATGCTCAGCGTCGTGCAAAGCATCGCTGCACGGCTCAGAAATTCAGTAATGCTGCCAGGCGGCATGCACAGAACATCTGCCAGAGTCCGATAGTTAAAGGGTTTATAAATCAGGGCGTAACGCCCCTGAAAATGCGTCTGTTGCTGAGGCTTAAGGGACCAGTTCTCTGCTAACCGGGTGCGCAATGAATATTCGTTTTTCAGTAACTGCGTAACCTGGAAAACCGAATCTTCGTTGCCTGGGGTGGCAAGTACAAAGGTCTCACCCGAGAGAGTATGCCGACACAGGAGCCAGTCGATGTTGCCTTCCTGTGCCAGTGTGCTGTAGCTGATTTCGGCTGGAAGCGTTATTTCATCGTTTTCGACTGCATCTGACGCCTGCGGATGGATACTCATTGGCGTGCGGCCCTTGAGGAAAACTCATGACGGATATGTTCAAACAACGTATCAATTTCAATGGGTTTTGACAAAAACGCAATCGCGCCCAGGTTGATGGCATAGCGCAACATGTTTTCATCGCCGTTACCCGAAATCATAATGCCCGGTGGGTTGATGAGCCGCCGGGTAAGATTGATGAAAAGCTCGAAACCATCCATGCCTTTCAGTTGTACATCAATGATAAAAAGCGCGGCATTTGCCATCGTGGCTTCATCACCAAGAAGAGATTCCGCCGACCCGAAGGCTTTTGTGAGATAACCTTCAGACTGGAGCAGATTGGTCAGACCATTGCGTACAGAACGTTCATCATCGACGACAACAATGCGCTGCGACTGCTGCATGCAAATTTCCTTAATGGCGCAGTGTAGGAACCTTTTTATTTTCAGACTATTATCTTCAAATATAATTATACGAACGTATACTTATCCATTCGTATAACTAGACGCCTTCCTGACCGCCCGACCATAATCCTGACACCCCTATATCCTGCTTTTCAGCGGGGCAATGCTCAGTCCACGGTCATCATTGCTGCTTCGGACAACTCAATTCAGGAGATCTTATGGTTACCCTTGGTAAAGCCGACATCATTCTCACCAATGGCAGGTTTCACACAGTCGATCGCGAAAATCCGGTTGCTGATGCCGTAGCCATCCGCGACGGCAAGTTTCTGGCGGTGGGCAGTCTGGCCGACGTCATGCAGTACCACTGTGAAGGCAGCAAGGTTGTCGATCTTAAGGGGCATACCGCCGTTCCGGGTCTGAACGACTCGCACCTGCACTTAATCCGCGGGGGCCTGAACTACAACCTTGAGTTGCGCTGGGAAGGGGTTCCTTCCGTTGCTGATGCGTTGCGTATGCTGAAGGAGCAGGCACTGCGTACCCCTTCCCCTCAGTGGGTGCGCGTGGTGGGTGGCTGGACAGAGTTTCAGTTTGCCGAGCGCCGCATGCCAACACTGGATGAGATTAACGAAGCCGCGCCCGATACACCGGTATTCGTACTGCACCTTTACGACCGCGCCCTGCTCAACCGCGCCGCGCTGAAAGTCGTCGGCTACACCAAAGATACACCGAACCCGCCGGGCGGTGAGATCCAGCGTGACAGCAACGGCAATCCGACCGGCATGCTGATTGCCCGCCCCAATGCCATGATCCTGTACGCCACGCTGGCGAAAGGGCCGAAGCTGCCGCTTGAGCAACAGGTTAACTCTACGCGCCAGTTCATGCGTGAACTGAACCGTCTTGGCCTGACCAGCGCCATCGACGCAGGCGGTGGCTTCCAGAACTATCCGGAAGATTATGCCGTGATCGCTGAGCTTCATGAGAAGCAGCAGATGACCATCCGCATCGCCTACAATCTGTTCACTCAGCGTCCGGGCCACGAACTGGAAGATTTTGAAAAATGGACCGATATGCTGACGCCCGGCCAGGGCAGCGATTACTTCCGCCACAATGGCGCAGGGGAAATGCTGGTGTTCTCTGCCGCCGATTTCGAAGATTTCCTTGAGCCGCGTCCGGATCTTGCGCCTGGCATGGAAGACGAACTGGAACGCGTGGTGCGCCATCTGGTAGAACATCGCTGGCCGTTCCGCCTGCATGCCACCTATGACGAATCGATCAGCCGCATGCTGGACGTATTCGAAAAGGTAAACCGCGATATTCCGTTTAATGGTCTGCACTGGTTCTTCGACCATGCCGAAACGGTAACTCAGCGCAACATCGATCGTATTAAAGAGCTGGGCGGCGGCATTGCCGTGCAGCATCGCATGGCGTTTCAGGGTGAATATTTTGCCGAGCGTTACGGCATCGAAGCCACCCGCCACACCCCGCCGGTGGCGCGTATGCTGGAAACCGGCGTACCGGTTGGTCTCGGCACCGACGCCACGCGCGTAGCCAGTTACAACCCGTGGACCGCGCTGTACTGGCTGGTCTCTGGCCGGACGGTAGGCGGCATGCAGATGTATGACGTCAACGCCCGCCTGGACCGTGACACTGCGTTGATGTTGTGGACCCAGGGCAGTGCCTGGTTCTCCAGTGAACAGGGTAAAAAAGGACAGATCAAAGCCGGGCAACTGGCCGACATGGTGGTACTGAGTAAGGATTACTTCAGCGTGCCGGAAGAAGAGATCAAAGGTATTGAGTCAGTGCTGACCGTGGTGGACGGCAACATTGTTTATGCCGCAGGGTCGTTCAGCAGTGAAGCACCGCCATCTATTCCGGTTCTGCCTGAGTGGTCACCGGTGGTGAAAGTGCCGGGTCATTACCGCAGCGCACCACCTACCGCCAACACCCGCGTGGGCATGCAGCAGATGCCTCACCAGTGCAGCGGACCTTGCGGTGTCCACAGCCATTCGCATGATTTTGCACGCGGTGCCAATTTGCCGGTATCTGAAGAGAACGCCTTCTGGGGTGCGCTCGGTTGCAGTTGCTTTGCATTCTGATCCCCGTTGAGAGGGACAGCTGAAGCATAAAACCGTCAGCCAGCAGAGCTGACAATCAAGAAACCGCCACACATCACATCATGGCTGTTTCGGACAAGACTAAGGGTGCAAGATTTGACCGGTTTATCAGCCGGTCTTTTTTTGCCTGAAGAACGGCAATTCAGATATTTTCGCTCGACGCGAATTTTTCCAGCGCGGGCCCATCCAGGCGGAAACGCACCCACTCGTTCAGGGGAAGCGCATTAATGCTCTGGTAAAAATCCTTCGCGGATTTATCCCACTCAAGGACATTCCATTCAATACGGCTACAGCGTCGGCTGACAGCAAGTTGTGCAATATACTGGAGCATGGCCTTGCCTGCGCCCCGCCCGCGATAATCAGGTGTAAAGCACAGGTCTTCCATATTCAGGCTGTAGCGTCCAGGCCAGGTCGAGTAGCTCATCGAGATAATGGCATAACCCGCAATAACACCATCAATTTCACAGATATAGGCTTCTTCCGTCGTTTCCGGTGAAAACAGGGACTTTCTGATTTCTTCAACATCCGGAACGGAGTCATGCGGGGCCTCCCTGTAAACAGATAACCCACTGATAATGTTATAAATGGCATCAGTGTCTTCCAGACCGGCCTGCCGAATAATAACACTCATAAACTTTCTCTTATCTATACAGTTTGATGACTGTCAGAATAATCGGTATTGTTCAATGAATTAAGTGCAATAAAATCAATAAATGGTGAATTTCATGCATCATGTTCTGCGTCGCCTTGATCTCAACCTGTTACCCATTTTCGATGCCGTTTACAGGCACCGATCAGTCAGGCTGGCAGCTGCTGAGCTCTCGATGAGCACGTCGGCATTGAGTCATGCTTTAACCCGATTGCGTGAGTTTCTGAAGGATCCACTTTTCTATCGCGAAGGACACAAGATGTGCCCCAGCGTTTATGCACACCAGTTGGCACCACACATTGCTGAGTCATTATCCGCCCTGAATCAACACCTCAGCCCGGTACAACCCTTCGACCCACTCAGAAGCAATGAATCCTTTCGTATTGCCGTCACCGACTACACCGCTTTTTGCGTTTTTCCAGGTCTGATGCGCGAAATGCAAAAAACAGCGCCAGGTATTAATTTTGAGCTGTGTCATTTACCTCATAATCCGGCGCTGACGGAATTACTGGCAGGCGAAATTGACCTGGCGTTGAGTTTCAGTGAACCTGATGAAGTCAGAGATCCGGATCTGGAAGAAATTAATTTATTCAGCGACGAGTTCGTCGTAATCAGTAATACCCGTCGTCTTACGCTAACGCTGGATGAGTATTTGTCAGCGGGGCATCTGGTCGTCACCCCCTGGAACGAGAAGAAAGGGTTACTCGACACCCACCTCGAACGTATGGGCCTGGAACGACGTATCACCCTGAAAACGCCGTCAATGCTGGGCTCCCCGTTTATCGTGGCTGAGAGCGAATTGCTGATGGCAATTCCTACGTTCGTTGCGGGAAAAATTGAACAGGTCGCGAAGGTTAAAATTTTTAAACTGCCTTTCTATGCTCCACATTTCACTGTGAAAATCTATTCCCATAAACGCAGCGGGAAAAAACCATCGAATGACTGGCTGAAGAACAATATATTACAGGGGATTCAGGGACAGAAATTATCTGCAAATTAAATAGAAGCTCTGATATTTTAGCTTATCGTTCTCAATGGTGCCTGCCTGAGGGATGGCCACACGTTTCACTTTCTCTCCTGGCACAGCCCTCAACAGACATATACCAATTATTTGCGTCTTAATGTCCGGTTAACGCAATCGATACAGTACGCATGTCTTGTCTTCAACCATTATTGTGGCGGAGGCCCAGCCATCTCGCGCTGGCTTAAGGTAGCGGTTAAACACCGGAAGCTCTTCTGTCTGCACTTGCGGATAAGAGTGGTTAAGATAAATGCTCAGCTCCTGCGTTGAGCAGATGCGCCTTGCGTTTTCAAATACCCCCCACTTCTTCAGCGCTGCCACAGTTGCCGGGCTGACTGCATATAGCACTTTTTCCATCAGGTTAATTTTTTCCCTTATGGAGTCGATGGCGGTACGTGCATCCGTGGTACGGGACTTGATCCAGATACAGTCGTGATGAAAAAGTCGATTGCGATATTCCCTTAGCTCATTAATCAGGTTAATGAGCTTACGTCGTGCGACCTTAGGGTTGCAGTCAATGGTATCGAGTCGCCGGAACACCTTGGTCAGCGAGAGTGGCCAGAGAAAGTCACCTTGTTCCATAATTGTATCAGCGGCCCATGCATCAACCAATATCGCCTCCCAGGTGTGGAAGTCAGTTGCCGCAATGATATCGTCATGCGTAAGTGGAGGTGGTTGCGTCATTACCTTAGCCAGATCGTTCAGGCCTGGTCGTGATGCCTCCGCCTTGCGCCACATCCGCCGTAGTTTTTTTTCTGCCTTGCGGATGTTATCACGGAACACGCCAGCATTTTCCCTGGTAGCATCACAACGGATGTTATCCCACCAGTAGTCACCAAAGCGCGCTCGGGCAGTGCCATCAATCGCGTTGCGGAGTACCAGTTCCAGTTGCTGGACCAATGGATACAGAGACGCAGCAGCATGCTGCTGCCAGATGCAAAAACCATATTTTTCCATGTCACTCTGTAGTCCAAATAAAGCCGGTACTGCCGACAGCCTGGCTTCTGAGAGTAGTGACAGAACAGGCGGGTAATGAATACTCCCTGGCATATGCGTTTCCTTTTCTATTTTCAAGTTGCCCGTAAGGTTGACGGTGGGGACTGGCTGCGATACCCTTTCTCACAACGTTGGCCGGTATCGGATTCTTCCCCCATGTCACATGGGTTCTAGTGAAGATACAGATGGCAAAAGTTCTGGATACCCCGGCTCTGCTGGGGTTTTCCTTTTCAGCCCTTCAGAGAATCAGTGCTTCCCTTTTCATCTGCCCTGCACCCTATCACCAATGCGACCAGATTGTTTGCAATATTCACAGGCCACAGTCAATTTTAATTACAGTGATTAGTAATATAAATGCGGTGTTTGCATTTTTATATGTTCAGGGATTGAGCCATTTTATACGATTCAAGAACACATCATCACAATATTTTCAGGATAAACTCTCTCCTGAGTTTCATTGAGCTCGTCAATTCCCCACCAGTGATGGCATTCAATAACGGATTTTTCATTATCACTCCACCCACTGGTGTTAACATCATCTTTATCCAATCTGACAATATAAAAATGTTCTTTCGCCAGAACTATTTCACCACTGGGGAGCGTCATTTCAAACATCCTTTGCGCGACACATTGTCCAACATCTTCCCGCTGAATGCCGGTTTCCTCACGAAGCTCTCTGATGGCTGCCTGTTCAAAAGTTTCGCCCTTATCGACGCCACCGCCTGGAGTGGCCCAATAAGAATGGCCCGCCAGAGCATCATTTTTGTGGGCAAAACGAAAAAGTAAAATCTTACCAGACGCATTAATAACCAGCAGACGGGCTGAACAACGGATACGCATGCCAGATTCCTCTCAAACAAAACTACGCCGACGCTTAATTAGTAATAGTATTCCCTTCCGATACTATACCTGACCAGGCAAGTGCAGGACTGGAACTATACATAAATTTATTTATACCCCCTCTTAAATCCCCTTTTTAGCCACACCAAATATTCGCGATTACACTGTCTTTAGCTAAACGGTTCAAAGCCGTCAGACAGATAAGCGAATGTGGAGAATAAAAGTGACTGTAACCGCAGATAAAAACCTTTCCTGGGTGCTGGCATCAAGACCTCATGGCGAACCCGATGACAAGACTCTGGCGCTGACGGAAAACCCCATTCCGGTCCCTCAGGCTGGTGAGATGTTACTCCGAACCGTCTATCTTTCTTTAGACCCTTACATGCGTGGCCGTATGGATGCAGGCCCCTCTTATGCCGCTGCCGTTGAAATCGGCGACGTCATGGTGGGGGGTACCGTATCAAGAGTCGAAGTTTCAAACATTGCGGGTTTTAATAAAGGTGACTGGGTACTGAATCAGGGTGGCTGGCAGACCTATGCCATTTCGAATGGCGAGCATGTCACCAGGCTGGATGACGGCATTGTGCAACCTTCCTACGCATTAGGTATTCAGGGTATGCCCGGCTTCACCGCCTTTATGGGCTTGTCTGAAATTGGTAAACCTAAACCCGGCGAAACGCTGGTGGTAGCCGCAGCAACCGGGCCGGTTGGCGCGACTGTAGGTCAGCTCGGGAAAATCTGGGGCTGTAAGGTGGTAGGTGTTGCCGGGGGTGCCGAAAAATGTCGCTACGCCGTTGAAACGCTGGGGTTTGATCATTGCATTGACCATACCTCACCCCATTTTGAGAAAGAACTGTCTGACGCCTGTAATAAGGGTATCGATATTTATTTCGAAAACGTTGGCGGTAAAGTATTTGATGCTGTTTTCCCACTGCTGAATACTGCGGCAAGGGTTCCCGTGTGTGGTTTTATTGCCAGCTATAACTCAACGGATCTTCCCGATGGACCGGATCGTACTCCTTACATCATGATGAGCCTGATCAAACGCCGGATCACCATGAGAGGATTTATTATCTTTGACGACTTTGGTGATCAATTTGGCTATTTTGCGAAGGAAATGCAAAAACTATTATCTGAAGGAAAGATCGCCTACCGCGAAGAACTGATAACAGGTATTGAGAATGCGCCTGATGCTTTCCGAAAACTCCTAAAAGGAAAAAATTTCGGTAAGGTCGTCATTCAGGTAACGCAGCCTTAATAAATCCTGTGCTTCTTGCGTGATGCACCACTCTGCTTAGCGCAGAGTGGTGTTTTTTTATCTCTGGCGTCAGATTTTACGTGACAACGTCACGCAAATAAACACTCTTGTGTAACTCAGTTACCCACGATAGGCTAAGCTGACATACTTGCTCAAGTTGTTAACGGACGGATATATGACACAAAAACTGTCACAAACCGATATAGTCAATACGGCACAAAAGATTCTGGCTTTGTCTCAGTCTGGTCTGACTTATTCAAAAGATATCTTTGATAAAGAGCGTTACGAAGCATTGCAGGAAATAGCCATTGAACTACTGTCAGCAAATTTTGATATAGCAAGGGAAGATATTACGCATATTTCCGAAAAAGGTTATGCCACACCTAAAACGGATGTGCGGGCTTTTATCATACGTGAGAATAAAATCCTGATGGTGCGGGAATCGGAAGATGGACTCTGGAGCCTGCCCGGTGGATGGGCCGATGTGGGAGACAGTCCGGCTAAGGCGGTTTGCCGGGAAGTGCTTGAAGAAACGGGCCTGAACGTCAAAGTGACCAAACTGCTGGGAGTTTGGGATCGTAACCAGCACGGCCACCCTCCGCATCCCTGGCATATTTATAAGCTGATATTCTTATGTGAGGAAAACGGTGGCGAACTCGCCATTAGCCATGAGTCACTGGATATTGGTTTTTTTGCTCTGGACGAATTACCTGATCTTTCTTTAACCAGAATTGTGCCAAAACAGATTCAGGTCAGTTTCGATATAGCAACCACAAATATGCCGACATACTTCGATTAGAATAAATGCCAACAGGGCAAGATAAAGAATCTTTGTTTTGTGCACTAAACGTCAATTAATTATATTTTACTTCAGGTAAATTATTGGCGTTTGGCACTCATCTGCCAGACAAGATAACTAGTCAATTGTATCTTTTGTCCGGTCGCTAGCCGGACTTTTTTTTGCACTTTTGCAATGGGTCGACGGATGGGGAATGACAAATACGAACGAGGCAAGGACATTCTGGCACCCTGTCTTTTATTTCAGGCATGCCAGGCAGTATTTTTTATCAGCGGAGAGATCAGAAGAGAACAGTACACCAGATAATGATGACCAGCACCACGGTCACTAACTGTGCTGCCCCACCCAAGTCTTTTGCTCGCTTCGACAGCGGATGCAACTCAAGCGAGATACGATCGACCACGCTTTCAATCGCCGTATTCAGCAATTCTACTATTAGCATCAGAAAGCAGCTGGCGATTAACAACACCCTTTCTATCTTTGTAATGTCTAAAGACATCGCGACCACAAGTAATGCTGACGTGGCCAGCAGTAACTGCTGAAAAGCATCTTCGGTATGAACGGCATCAACAAGACCATCCCACGAGTTACGTATGCTGTTTACGAAACGCGGGAGACCTTTTTCTTTATTATGTGCATTCATAGTTAATCTTTTATACCCGGAAATAATGAAAAGCGCAGATGAATATCTTTCGTTTCGCTAATCTATTAGTGACTTTTTGCTTCCCGCTTTAGATACCGTCAAGCGGGAAGCCTGACTTCAGAGTGTTTTTTCGTACAGACGATAGGTTTTGTATGGCGCAGCACCGATTTTTTCTAAGATTGTGCGCATACCTGTATTGGTTTCTAAAATCCAGGACATCTCTAAAGCATCGATATTTCGTTTCGCAAACGGGTCACGTAACGCTTCAATCAGCAGTAACGCGATGATCGGCCCCATACGACTGAACTGGTATTCCTGGCGGACGCCCATCAAAGGAACCCTGGCCGTACGTACCCCACTCACTTTCAGACGCCACAGCAATTTAGCCCAGCCAAACGGCAGTAAGCGTCCATTCAATCCCTCGATGGCTTCATTGATATTGGGCAAGCCGACGATAAAGGCGCAGGGAACAGAATCGACCTCAGCGATATAGATCATGTCGTCAGGCACCAGAAACTTCAGCTGGTCTCCCATGGTGGCGAATTCATGCTCAGTGAATGGAACAAAACCCCAGTTGTTCTGCCAGCCAGAGTTGAAGATTTCGCGCAGAACCTGCATTTCCTCGCCGAATTTCTTACGATCAATGCAACGAATTGTTACCTTTTCACGTACCTGCCCCATAAGCTTGGTGAGTGAACGTGAAAAGTTAAGGTCAGTACGCTTCATCCAGTAAGCGATTAAGTCGATGCCTTTCTCATATCCCTGATTCTCGACGTTTGCAGCATAGTAAGGTTTACCATGCGTCATCAGCGCTGAAGGTGGCGTATCGAATCCATCAATCAGCAAACCACTTTCCTGGTTGATATTGAGGCTAAATGGCCCGGTGATTTTTGATGCACCTTTTGACTTTAACCAATCTTCAGCTGCAGCGAATAATGCGCTAAATACTTCAGGATCATCGATGGCATCGATCATGCCAAAATGTCCAGTGTCGTTACCGTAGAGATCGCGGTGTAAAGAATCGATTTGCGCGGTGATCCGTCCGACAACTTCATCACCTTTTTTCGCGACCCATGCCTGCCATTCTATATGTTCCGTGCCTGGATTCTTTTTTGATAAATGCTCTTCACGCTCCAGATACAACGGCTCAATCCAGTTTGGGTCGTCAGGATAAAGGGTGGATGGAAAATTGATGAAGTTTTTAAGTTCACTCTTTCCCTGAACTTTCTCAATGCGAATCATAGAAAACCTTAAAAATGTAAGAATTTATAAATTAACAAAACGATAAAAAATGCTCCGCCTTGAGATAGCTTTATCTCACACCCTGCTTAACTTTTAGATATAAGAAAAATCGATAGCCGACGAATCAGGAGGAAACCGTCTAAGGCCGAAAACGGCATCAGCCTCTTTTCAGCGCAATCGGAATTATTGCCAGAAAAAGGCACGTCAGTGTTAAACAAATGATGCTTTTATTATTTCGTGCCATTTTTAAGACAGAAAAACAGGAAGTTAAGTCAAATGGCTTTATCATGCTTGTCCTTTACATTTTTTTGACAGTTTATGCTTTTCGTCACCCTTCAGCTAAATGAAGTATTTACTTTTAAAATTCTTCGGGCATCCTGTTTAGGATACGTTTAGATATGGATAATAACATGCTGGATTAAGTTTGCCTGAAGCGAAAATTACTCAACGTCTTCGTCAGAGACACGCGAATTGCCTGCGCACAGTTGCAGAACAATATTGCGTCCGACGCAGGCTTACTAATTAAACAGCTTCAGCGCAAGGCTTCGCATTCAAGACAGTTAATCAATCCCGCCTGTCGTCACGGAGTCACTCAAACTGACGAAAGCACTGTATGTGAAGTTAACGTGGTTGAGTAACATTTTTTCTAAAACACACTCACATTAAAACCAATAACCTCGACACACCAGGTTGTTATTGTTTTTGTGATTTTGAATCTATGGCTAATTTGTATATGTCTGAAACAAGTTCCACTCATTCTCTTCCCATGCGTTATGCCGACTTCCCCTCTCTGGTGGAAGCGCTGGATTATGCTGCACAGGGAAGTACAGGAATGAACTTCTACGATCGCCGCAACCAGCTGATTACCTCCATTGACTATCGCACACTGAAACAACGTGCAATGGCAGGAGCACGACGCCTGTTATCACTGAACCTCAGCAAAGGCGATCGCATCGCGCTTATCGCTGAAACCAGTGTGGGTTTTGTGGAAGCTTTTTTTGCATGTCAATATGCTGGCTTAGTAGCGGTTCCCTTAGCCATTCCTATGGGAGTGGGACAACGCGCTTCATATATCACCAAACTTCAAGGCTTAATCAGTAGCTGTAATCCAGCGGCTATTATCAGCAGTGAAGAATGGGTGCCGTTGATTAAGTCTGCCGCCATGGATGCACCACCTCCTCACATCCTGAGCGATGAGGATTTCCACGCCCTGGCTGAGAAGGATGTCGAATTGTCGCTTCCTCAACCAGACGACATTGCCTACCTGCAATACACGTCAGGCAGTACGCGTTTTCCGCGTGGCGTTATCATCAGACAACGTTCCGTGATGGCTAACCTGCAGGTTATCAGCCACGATGGCATCAAACTGCGGGCGGGAGATCGCTGTGTATCCTGGCTGCCGTTCTACCATGACATGGGACTTGTCGGCTTCCTGCTGACCCCGGTAGCTACCCAGTTATCCGTTGATTATCTGCGCACACAAGACTTTGCGATGCGCCCGATGCAATGGCTGAAGCTCATCAGTAAAAATCGCGGAACCGTCTCTGTCGCGCCACCCTTTGGTTACGATTTATGTTTACGTCGTAGCAATGAAAAAGAGCTGGCAGAACTGGATCTCTCAAGCTGGCGTGTCGCGGGCATGGGCGCTGAGCCGATTCCGGCAGAATTGCTGAATCAATTCAGTGAGCATTTCAGCCACATCCATTTTGACCGCAAAGCGTTTATGCCCTGCTACGGCCTGGCAGAAAACACGCTGGCGGTGAGTTTCTTCGATGAAGCCACCAGTGCCGCCGTCGATCAGGTGGATCGCGATATTCTTGAATATCAGGGCAAAGCGGTAACACCGGGGAAAAAGACCCGTGCCGTCTCCTCCTTTGTCAATTGCGGCAAAGCGCTGCCTGGTCACCGTATCGAGATTCTCAACGAGGCAGGTGCACACCTCCCTGAGCGCCAGGTTGGTCACATCTTTATCTCAGGCCCCAGCCTGATGAGTGGCTATTTCCGCGATAAAGCTTCGCAGGAGCAGATTCAGGCCACTGGCTGGATGGATACCGGGGACTTAGGTTATCTGCTCGATGGCAACCTGTTTGTTACCGGACGCAAAAAAGACCTGATTATCATTCGTGGTCGTAATATCTGGCCGCAGGATATTGAATATGTCGCTGAGTCAGAACCAGAAATTCGCTCAGGTGACGCCATCGCCTTTGTGACTGACGAGCATGATGAAGGGGCAAAAATCATTTTGCAGATTCAATGCCGTGTCTCCTCAGAAGAACGCCGTGAACAAATTGTTCATTCACTGACCGGGCGAATCCAGAGTGAATTTGGTGTGACTGCAAATATTGAGTTGCTGCCGCCACATAGCATTCCCCGTACGTCATCGGGTAAGCCAGCGCGCGCGGAAGCGAAGAAGCGTTATCTGGCAGAATTGCTGGGTATGCCGGGACAACTGGCAGGTTTAGCACAATGACAGGCACTGTGGCAGTAACGGGCGCGACGGGATTTATTGGTACACACATCGTGCGCAATTTACTGTCTCACGGTTTTCATGTGCGGGCGTTGACACGTTCGGCCTTGAAAGCCCCGGAAGATAAATTGACCTGGGTTACCGGGTCTCTTGAAGACCAGTGTGCTTTAGATGAACTGGTCAGCGGGGCAGAGTATATCGTCCACTGTGCAGGCCAGGTACGTGGACATGCGGAAGAAACATTTATTCGTTGTAACGTCACCGGCAGCCTGAACCTGATGCAGGCTGCGCTGAAAAGTGGCAGCTGTAAGCGTTTCCTTTTTATGTCCTCACTGGCCGCCCGCCACCCTGAACTCTCCTGGTACGCAAATTCTAAGTATGTTGCCGAACAGCAACTGACCAGCATGAGTTCAGAGATTTCTCTTGGCATATTTCGTCCGACTGCCGTATACGGCCCGGGTGATAAAGAGCTGAAGCCGTTATTTAGCTGGATGTTACGTGGCGTGCTTCCCCGGCTGGGTGCCCCAGAGGCAAAGCTTTCGTTTATTCATGTTGCAGATTTAGCTGAAGCTGTCAGCCAATGGTTACTGACTCCAACGCCGCAAAGCCATACCTATGAACTCTGTGATGATGTTGCTGAGGGCTATAACTGGACGCGCCTGCAACAAATCGGGGCATCAGTGCGTAAAGGGCCGGTTCGATTAATCGGGATCCCCCTGCCGTTGCTGAATACCCTGGCAGACCTGTCTATTTTGCTGAACCGCATAGCCAAAAAAGAACCGATGCTCACCCACAGCAAGATACGTGAGCTGACGCATCCTGACTGGTCTGCAAACAATAAATTCTTATCTGAACAAATTAATTGGTTTCCTAAAATAAGCCTGGAACGCGCGTTGCGTGAAGGCCAGTTTTAAACAGCTTGAGTTGAGTTCCTATGCAAAATCGTGACGCCGTAATGAGTTACATCCTCGAATGCCTGCAAAGCATGGTCGAAGGTGGAATTGAAGTTAAACCGGATAGTGACCTGGTCAATGATCTTGGACTGGAGTCGATTCGTGTTCTCGACCTGCTGATGATGCTGGAGGATGAATACGATATTTCCATCCCGATCAATATCCTGCTGGATGTCAGAACACCCGAACAACTGCTGGTCGCTCTGCTGCCACATCTGGAGAAAGCTAATGGGTCTGTATGATAAATTTGCCCGCCTGGCTGGCGAGCGCGAACAATTTCAGACATCTGGCCTGAACCCCTTTGGCACCTGCATTGATGAAATCTACTCAGCGACCGAAGGACGTATTGGCAACCAGAAAATCGTGCTGGCCGGTACCAACAACTATCTTGGCCTGACTTTTAATGCCGACGCGATTGCCGCAGGTCAGGCAGCATTAGCCGCTCAGGGTACCGGGACCACGGGTTCTCGTATGGCGAATGGCAGCTACGGCTCACATCTGAAGCTGGAGCAGGAACTCGCTGAGTATTTTGACCGCCCTACTGCTATCGTGTTTTCGACCGGTTACACCGCAAACCTCGGCGTCATCAGCACCCTCGCAACCCCCGGTTCCGTGGTATTGATTGACGCGGACAGCCACGCAAGTATCTATGATGCCTGTGCGCTGGGCGGTGCAGAAATTATTCGTTTCCGACATAACGATGCAAAAGATCTTGAGCGTCGTATGGTTCGTCTGGGTGAACGCGCCAAAGAAGCACTGATTATTGTCGAAGGCATCTACAGTATGCTGGGCGACGTGGCTCCGCTGGTGGAAATTGTCGATATCAAACGACGCCTGGGTGGCTACCTGTTAGTGGATGAGGCCCATTCATTTGGGGTGATGGGTGCCAATGGTCGTGGTCTGGCAGAAGAGCTGGGGGTTGAACAGGATGTTGATATTATCCTCGGAACGTTCAGTAAAAGCCTGGCTTCAATCGGTGGTTTCGCCGTCGGTAATAAGGAGATGGAAGTTCTGCGCTACAGCAGCCGCCCTTATATTTTCACTGCTTCACCCTCACCATCGATCATTGCTTCGGTCCGTTCATCTTTAAAGAACATCGCGCAACATCCTGAATTACGTGAAAAACTGTGGAGTAATGCGCATCGCCTCTATCATGGCCTGGCCGAACTGGGGTATGAATTGGGTCCACGCATTAGCCCGGTGGTTCCGGTAATGATTGGATCAAAAGAAGATGGCCTGCGTTTCTGGCGTGAACTGATTGCGCATGGGGTTTATGTCAATCTGGTATTACCCCCTGCGGCACCCGCGGGTATCACCTTGTTACGTTGTAGTGTCAATGCTGCACACAGCGATAAAGATATTGATACCATTGTTCAGGCTTTCGCTGCGTTAAAAAAATAAGCCAGTCTGACAGTTAGTGATAAAAAATAGCGCCGGTAAACGGCGCTATTTCATATACGAGGATGATTGCTGGTTATTATTAAGTTGTGACAGAACTCGCACTATCCATATAAACATAACCGTGATCTTTCATAAATGCCGCCACCGCTTTCTCAACTGCGGGTAAGACTTCATCAAGTGGGCGGTTAGCATCAATATCCACAATCTTCGCCCCTTCGAAATTAAGCAACGATGTGGTGAGCGTTTTCCGGGCCAGAGCTTCCGGGCTATGATCGGGTTTTCGTGCACAGGCAACGTCAAGATCGACATTTAACTTAATGACCAGATCAGGTTTATGGTCAGCCATCCACTGAAATGCCTGTTTTTCTCGTCTCGCCAGCCATTTAATAAAGCCATTACTTTCTTTATTTTCAGGAAATGCCGGGCCATCGTACGCACCAGGAATTTGCGCCTGCGGGAAGCGATCGGTGAGAACAATTAATCCCTGTTTGCGAAAAGCCAGCATGCGACGAAAACGTAATAATCGCCTGATAACGAAAAAGGATATGACGAAAGAAGGCAGCATCTTCATACGACCTTTTTTGGACCGTACTTTTTTTGTATTCTGTTCGATTTTCCTGCCGATCATGTTGCCAATCACCGGAAGCTGAGCGGCAGCCCGCCCGACATTACCGGCTTGCTTACCGAGATGAACCCTGACAGCAGGCCCATAATTTTGCAGATAAGCGAGAAGATGATCACAGACAGTAGACTTCCCAGAACCATCACTACCAATAACCGCAATAAGCGGTGAAGAATGCTCTGAATTCATGTTTAAACTCTCTTGTAAGACCTAAAAAATATACCATTTCCGGAGTAAAAAGTCGCCTGTCTGTAAAAGCAAATGCTGAGATAATTCATTATAAAAAGCACTAAAGACTAAGCATCAGTCGCTTTGTCAAAGACTGAAAATCCGTGATATTTTTAGCAGCATGTTGAGACAAAAAAATAGGCTTGATCAGCACAAAATAAGAAGACTTGAATACGATCCCCGAACCCAGCATAAGGGCTGATGAAAAATTATTAGCATGCAGAATGGATAATCATTTTGAACCTAATCAGAAATGGAATACAATAGTTTCTTTATAATTGGATTTATTATTGTGAGCCATCAGATAAGCCCTCTTCCAAATCTCAACCCTGTGCGCGTTATCGCGATCACCGGATGCGATGGTTCTGGAAAATCGACGCTGGCTGCCAGTCTGGTTGAACAGCTGGCATCGCAGGAACCCGCGGAATTACTTTATCTTGGCCAGTCGTCAGGGCGGATCGGCGAATGGATCAGTAGTCTGCCTATTATCGGTGGGCCTTTTGGTCGTTATTTATTAAAAAAATCAGACCGTGTACACGAGAAGCCTTCAACACCTCCCGGCAATGCCACCACGCTGGTCATTTTTTTGCTTTCTTACTGGCGTGTTTTTAAATTCAAACGGATGCTGAAAAAATCCCGCCAGGGTCAATTGCTGATTACCGATCGTTATCCTCAGGCAGAAGTTGCCGGATTTCGTTTCGATGGTCCCCAGCTGGCAAAAACGGTTGGCGGCAACCGCTGGGTGCGTGCGCTAAGAAAGCAAGAGGAAAAACTTTATCAGTGGATGGCATCGTATAAGCCCATGTTATTGATAAGGCTGGATATTGATGAGAAAACAGCCTATTCCCGCAAGCCCGACCACGATATTAACGCGTTGCGCGAAAAGATTGCTGTTATCCCACATCTGAATTTTAACGGTGCAAACATACTCGATTTGGATGGCAGAGAACCGGCAAGTAAGATTCTTGATGAATCAATACGTGCGGTGCAGGATTTACTCAAATCGAAAAATGTTTAGCTCCCCGGATATCATTTAAATTTTGAATAATATGCAAACAGATAAATCAGACATAGCGAGTCAAAAACCTGCCCCTTATATTGCCGGACTGATTGCCGTCGTAGGCAGCGATGGGACGGGAAAATCCACCCTTACTGCTGATTTAGTCAAAAACCTAAAAAAGCAATGGGTCACTGAGCGACGCTATTTAGGATTAATCTCGGGCGAGCAAGGCGACCAAATTAAGCGTCTGCCTATTTTAGGCGTATGGCTTGAACGACGTCTGGCGGCAAAATCTGATAAAACTCAGCGCATGAGTAATAAGTCTCCTGCTCTCTGGGCCGCGTTGATTATGTACGGTTTTTCGCTATGGCGAGCTTCTAACCTGCGCAAAGTTCGCCGACTGGCTGAAAGCGGTGTACTGGTGATAAGCGATCGTTATCCCCAGGCGGAAATATCAGGGTTTTATTATGATGGTCCGGGTATTGGTGTTGAACGAGCAAAGAATAAGTTGATAAAACGCCTGGCAGAAAGTGAGCAACGTTTATATCAGGAGATGGCGAAATATCGCCCGGAGCTTATTATTCGCCTTGATATTGATGTCGAAACTGCTTATTCCCGCAAGCCTGATCATAGCTATGAAGAGTTGCAGGATAAAATCGCTTCCATGGTGAAATTACGTTATAACGGTTCTCGTATTCTGGAGATCGATTCACGTTCGCCTTATAAAGAAGTCCTTGAAAAAGCGATGAAAGCTATTTCTGCTGCCGCAGTCGCATCTGATCGCAAAGATGTAAATGTTTATAACGTGAATGCACCAGAAACTTAAAATTGAATGCTAATGGTGAAAGAGCATGCATTAGCAAAAGCAGCAAGGTAAAAAGGTGTACTTTGGCAGGTTATGTACACCTTGATTTTATTGTTCGCACAAATCAATACTGGCGAACATGATGAGGTTGTTTAGTTAATGATTTAGGGTTCGCCCGCAGCAACATGGCGATGCTGGTTTCATTGTTATCTAAATAGAATATATTCACGCTCCACCCTGTTCAGACTGATGTCTGATATACATGCAAAGCGGGTCGGTACCCGCCTGGCAAATGCTAACAGATGTGGTGAGTTCGACTGGATTTTTACCATGAAACATTGGTTTACCGATGGCGCGTTTCGTACCATCCTCCGTAACGCTGCGTATCTTGGTTCCGGCAGTGTAGCGAGTGCATTGCTCGGTTTGCTTGCCCTTTCCTGCGCCGGTAAAGGCATGTCCCCGGAGATGTTTGGTGTGCTGGTCGTCATTCAGGCCTACACCAAAGCTGTCAGTGACTTTATCAAGTTCCAGACCTGGCAATTTGTGGTGCAATTTGGTACGCCTGCACTTGAACACAACAACACCCAGCGTTTTAAGGATGTCATTAAGTTTTCCTTCGGCCTGGATATCGCCAGTAGTGTTATCGCCATTATCGGCGGGATGGCGCTTTTACCTTTCCTGTCACATGCGTTGGGATTAGACGAAAAAAGTTTCTGGCTGGCCATTCTTTATTGCACATTAATTCCGTCGATGACTTCATCCACGCCAACCGGTATTTTACGTGCTTTTAATCGCTTTGATCTTATTGCGGTTCAGCAGGCTATCAAGCCATTCCTCCAGGCTCTCGGCAGTGTCGTTTCTTATTATTTCAATTTGGGATTTCCCGGATTCGTTATTAGCTGGTATGCCGCAAACTTAATCGGTGGCTCTTTGTTCTGGTGGTTCGCTGGCCGTGAGTTAAAACGCAGAAATATTCACAACGCCCTGAAGCCAGAACTCTTTTCGGCAGCACGTCGTATCGAAGGTGCGTGGAATTTCGTCTGGACGACCAATTTCGCCCACACCATTTGGGCTGCACGAAACTCCTGTAGTACGGTGTTGGTAGGGGTGGTTTTAGGGCCAGCCGCAGCCGGATTATTCAAAATTGCGATGACGTTCTTTGATGCTACCGGCACTCCAGCAAAATTGATGGAAAAGAGTTTCTATCCGGAAATCATGCGCTTAGACCCGCGCACCAACAAACCCTGGTTACTTGGGCTGCGTTCTGCTTTGTTAGCCGGTGCAATTGGCATTGCCGTGGCACTGTTAGTTGTGGCTGTTGGTAAGCCATTAATCTCATTTGTGTTTGGCTACAAATATCTGGAAGCGTACGATTTAATCCAGATTATGCTGGGTGCCATTATCGTTTCCATGCTGGGATTCCCTCAGGAATCGCTGTTGTTTATGGCAGGAAAGCAGCGTGCCTTCCTTATCGCACAGACGCTTGCCTCGGCCTCGTATATAGTTCTTTTAGTTGTGCTTTCTCATATTTTTGGCGTTCAGGGAGCCGCTTTTGCCTACTTTGGTGGGCAATGCTTAGATGTTCTTTCGTCCCTTATCCCAACATTAAGCGCTTACCGTAAACGCTATTCGCTGGGGTTTAATGTCCCCAGAGAGAGTAATACATGATTGACAATAACCCGATGACAAAATTCTCCGCTGAAACCATTGATCTACTCTTCACTGCGGTTGAAGAGGATGACATTGTCGATAGTAATATTAGTTTACCACAACTGATTGATCTGCAATGTTCTCCGGACAAAATCCGCAATAACTATGCGCTATGTCTTCAGTTCTGGGAGGACGGCTTTACACGTCAGGAGCTGGCAGGTTTGGTCGATGCTTTTCTGGCAAACCCTGACTTATCAACTGCCGTGCGCATGCGCTATAAATACATTCGCGCGCGTTATAAGCATTTACGTTTCGCCCAGCGTCTGTACAGCAAAGCGCATGAATCAGGACGCCTTTTCCATATCACTACGGTTATGCTGGGGCATTTCCAGGACGCATTCCGTAATGGGAATAAAGCCAACCTGAAATATTATGGTTTTATCTTACGTATTTTCCTGAGCAAACCAGTGTGGTCACTGATCCGTTATTCTCTGCGTCACATTCAGCTGGAGACTGAGCAAGGTTTCATTGCTTATCGCCAGGAACAAATGCGTGCGTTGCGTGAGCTGGTCGCTAATACGAAGTTAACAGGAAGACAATTTCATGATGTGCGTAAAATTGTCAGCCAGCAAGTTTCGTTTTACGACACCCTCAGGTCGATTGACCCGGATAACGCTGAAGCTTTTCAGATGTCCCGCTTTCTTGCCGCAATCAATGGGTTAATGGGAGATAAGCATGATGAGATGGTGGCGGATAAACTGTCTGGGAAAAGATCCTATGATGAGCCAGCTGCGTTAGATGTTGATATTCGTCAGCGTCTGGAAGTGCTGCTCACCAGTTACCCAATGTAATGCTTCAGGCCAGTGATGCTCAGGTCAGGACGGGATACTCAATGATGTTACGAAGATTCATTGCCATTATACTTCTTGGGTGTCCCTTCTTTGTGTCAGCCCATAACTTTGTCTATGGTCAATCAGTCCCCAGGGTCAACATTACTGACCGTGGCGAATTATTGTTTGACGACTCAGACTTCAGCTATAAGCGCTGGGATAGCACCGAACTTGCCGGAAAAGTTCGCGTCATTCAATATATTGCGGGTCGTACTTCAGCCAAGAAGAAAAACTCCATGCTGATAACGGCCGTTAAAGATGCCGAATTTCCCGAAGATCGATTTCAGCCGACAACTATTGTGAATACTGATGATGCCATTCCAGGGTCGGGTTTCTTCGTACGCGGTAAAATAGAAAAAAATAAGAGACACTATCCGTGGGCGCAATTTATCGTCGATAGTGACGGATTAGCACGCAAAGCATGGGGTCTTCCGGAAGAGAGTTCAACGATTATTGTGCTGGATAAAAATGGCCATGTTCAATGGGCAAAAGATGGTTCATTAAGCCCTGAAGAAGTGAATCATGTGATCAATCTGCTGGGTCAATTGATTGAACAAGACAAATAACAGGAGATTTCCATCGTTTATGTACCTGATTGAACGCTACATCATCGCTGAAATTGGCCGATTAGTGATGATCATTGTTGGTTTTCTGATCTTCATGTTTGCCTGCTATTCTTCGCAACGTTACCTGACGGAAGCGGCGAACGGGACACTGGCTTTGAGCGTGGTGTTTGATGTCGTTTTCTACAAGGTAATCATCGCATTAGAGATGCTCCTGCCTATCGGCTTATATGTCTCTATCGCTGTTGCGTTGGGCCAGCTTTATAATGATTCAGAAATTACCGCTTTATTTGCTTCAGGTGCAGCACCAACCAAAATTTATAATTCCGTTCTGGTTCTTGCCATTCCTTTAGGCATCCTGGTGACGGTCCTGTCTTTGTATGGCAGACCCTGGGCTTATGCAAAAATTTATCAACTGGAACAACAATCGCAATCTGAACTGGATGTCAGCCATTTTCAGGCAAATAAGTTTAATACCAGCGATGATGGAAGAATGGTGCTGGCTTCGCGCATCAACAAAGATGAAAATCATCTGACTGATGCACTGATTTATACCAACTCTGGCGGCAAGACCAGCGTCTATCGGGCACACTCTGTGGATGTGATTGACCCTTCGCCATCAAGTCCTTCCGTGCTGCTTCGCTCCGGTACCTCGTATGTTCTGGACCGCACCGGGACCTTTGATAAAAGACAGACTTTTACTAACCTGAAGATGGATCTTAAGCCAATTATCCAGAATATAGAGGTTCGCCGTAAGTCGGCTTCGGTGGCCGAGTTAGCCCGTTCTTCCGACCCCGGTGATACTGCGGAATTACAATGGCGACAAAGTCGTGGCATTACCGCGGTTCTGATGGCTTTCCTGGCCATTTTTCTCAGTAAAATTAAACCCCGGCAGGGTCGTTTTTCCACCCTGCTTCCGCTGACGATTATGTTCACGGCTATTTATTATGGTGGCAACCTCACCCGCACCCTGGTTTCTAATCACTCCCTGCCCGCCATGCCTGGTTTGTGGGTGGTTCCTTTCATCATGCTGATCGTCGTTTTGCTATTTATTGCTCACGAGCTGTCTCTTTTGAAGAGATTGTTTCGATGAAGATTTTTAGTCGCTATCTGATACGCAATGTTTTCATCGGCTTTGCCGCCGCTGCCGGATTATTGATCCCTCTTTTTAGTACCTTTAATCTGATTAACGAACTCGACGACGTCAGCACGGGCGGGTATCGCTGGTCACAGGCACTGATGGTGGTGTTAATGACGCTACCAAGGACATTGATTGATTTAGGACCTTTTATTGCGCTGCTGGGTGGCATCGTCGGACTTGGACAACTGTCTAAAAGTCTGGAATTGACCGCAATTCGATCTGCCGGTCTGTCCATCTTTCGCATCGCGATGATTGTCTTATGTTCTGGTATCTTCCTGACGCTGTCACTGGGTGCATTAGATGAATGGGCCGCTTCGCCGTTACAACAGCAGGCATTGCAACTGAAGCGTTCAGCCATCGCCCATTCAGGCCAAACTGATAGCTCCGTCAATGCCTTATGGGCACGAAAATACGATGAATACGTGACGGTTAAAGCTTTAGATGAACATCAGCAACCTGTCGGCGTTGAGATATTCCACTATAAACCGGACCTGTCGCTGGAATCCTATATTTATGCTGAGAATGCAACTATTCAGAGCAACGGCATGTGGATGCTTCACAACGTTAATCTAAAAGAATGGAATGAGGGTGCAGAAACGACGCAAACCAAAGAGAGTCTGCCGTGGTCCCCGATTTTTGATGGGATGAGTTTGACTGAGTTAACTATGCCGGGTGAGAGTTTTTCTATTCCACAACTGCAGCGCTACATTCGTTATCTGAAGAATACCGGACAGCCCAGCGAAGAGTTCCAGATTGCACTATGGCAAAAACTGGGGCGACCCATTTTGATTCTGGCGATGATTTTGCTGGCGGTTCCCTTTACTTTTAGCAATCCCCGTTCACCGGGCATGGGGAGCAGATTAGCGATAGCGGTGATTGTTGGCTTGCTGACCTATATAAGCTATCAAATCACGCTCAATTTAGGCTTGTTATTCTCTATCAATGCCGTGCTTGCAGCCCTGGCGCTTCCGGTTGTATGGTTGATTGCCGCATTAGGATTGGTCTATCGTTTTGACCAACTGCATTAGATTTCAGATTAAAATAAAAGCGCATGATTCACATGCGCTTATTTTGATATCTGGCACCGCGTTTACGCTATAACCGGTATTGTGGGTGAGATTAGCGTTTCCTGGTCATGATGGCGTACGGGTATAAGATAGTCGCAAAAGATCATATCTGGCAGTTCAGAGGACTTCCTGTTTTGGTCGGTATAGTATCGCTCAACATCCATACCTCGCCGCCGTATCAATCCTAATGTCGGCAAGCTGGTATGATAGAGTTTTAGAATAAAATCCTGAAACTCTGAACATTTACCATAGTAGCCAAATTGGGCATAGAGCCCCTTTTCAACCACAATCTCATCATATCTGTCATAGGATGTGTCCATATCCTCTCTGAGCATACCAATACCATAGAACAATATCTGTTCATCATAGGTGCTCAGTCCAGGCATGACTTTATCCACGCCATAAATAATCCCCGGCAGTGTGCGATTTCTATCAATAATCTCCTGCCAGAGTTTTTCACGTATCACTCTTCGGGAGTGGGAATACGTATCCAGGGTGCTGTGATACTTTCCTGTTACCGCATAGATCCTGAATTCGTCCAGCTCCACAAATGATACCGGAGGTAGTTTTTCATCTTCCAATACGATCGGTGGTTTGATCCCCTGAGCATCCCAATCCTCAGCACGACGGTAACGCGCAGGCGTTTCTCCGAATTGGTTCTTAAATGCCCTGGTAAAAGATTGTTGTGAATCGAACTGATACATATCGGAGATATCTAAAATTGACCGGCTGGTCAACCTTAATGCAATGGCAGATTTAGACAGCTGACGGCTTCTCACGTAAGACCCCACATTCTCACCCGTCACCTGCTTGAACATCCGTTGCAAATGCCATTTTGAATAACCCGATTTCTCTGCAACGTGGTCAATTGACAACGGCTGAGTCAGGTTATCCTCAATCCAGACAAGCAGCGAATCGATAATCTTGTATTGTCTCATAATCCTTACCACCACGATAATGCACAAACATAATGCGCTGAAGATAATCAGTTGATTTTCGAGTTTTACTGTTATAGTTTTTAGGCAATGAACTGCAAATATGAATAGCGTTGATTCATTATTTAAACGTTGTTTTCTAAAATCATCATTTTTATTGTGACTGTATAAAATGCATTTTACGTTTCTCTCGGAACAAATCAATCCATCCGTCAGTAAAGTGTTAATTTGTTTGTCAATTTGTATATATTTAATATTTAATCATTTTTTCAATTGGTTAAAGGGCTAACTTGTAGGAAAAAGTCCATTTATCAATCATCTGCATTTTCTCTGCATAAGGAAAAAACAAAGATTTCAACAAGTTACAAAAACGACAAGTTTTAGAATTTTCATCTGCACACCCGGAAAATCGCATCAAATATTAAAAAACTTCCCCACATAAGTTCATGCTTTATCATTTTGCTGGTCAGAAATTATTCTTAACCTGTTCAGGTTATAATGAGTCTGTAATTTTGTCTTCTGCTTAACAGCGTAGAGAATCGCATTAATTGGCAATTTCTCTCCATAGTGTTTTGATACTTTCATTTTGCACTGAGTGGTAAACCCCTGCAATGATCCTGAATGCATCCCTCCGATACTCTCATCATTGCCCACTCCTTACCACCACGTTTATTACTCAGTGCACCTGATTTCTCTCCCGCTTAAAATCCGCATTTTTCAATATTATTTTATGTCTATCCATCTTACCCATTCCTGCGCAATTATTACCCTGCCATCCAAAACTCTCCTCTAATTTTTATTATATCATGCTGATCTATTCACATTGTGCTTATTTACAGGTTGCGACATTTTTATAAAATCACACTTCTCAGTGAGTTAAGCACATTTCGGTAAGCTAACAATGAAAGGCAGCAGTCATTATAATAATACAGACAAGAATTATTTGTTTATTTAACCACCAATAAACTGCTATCAACACGTTATTGTTAGTCGTTCTTCGTTGAGAGCAGTTAATAAGAGAAATCAATTATGAAAACATCAAGAATAGCATTGGCATTATCGACAATTTTATTTGCTGGCATGAGCCAGGCCGCGCCTGTGCAAGTATCCTCGTTTGGTAATGTGCCTAATGATCGCACTGTGAATGGTTTTCATGGATCTTTTTTGTACAGTGATACTGGCACAGTAAATGGTTTCGATCTGCCGATTCTTGGCTATTCCGAACTTGACCATCTGAACGGATTGCAGATTGGTGCAGCCGCAGGTTCTCATATTCGTAATGGAATGAACGGTGCAGCGATCGGCCTTTTTAACTGGCACGGTGGTCAAGACAATGGCCTGAATATCGGCCTCGCCAACCAGGTTGGTGACCTCAATGGTGCAAATATTGGGTTGTACAGCCGCACTGAAAACGTAACCGGTTTCAATCTGGGTCTTGCCAATATGACCAGGGATGTGGACGGGTTCAATCTTGCCGGTATTGCCAACTATAGCCAGGGTAATATTCGCGGTCTGAACATCAGCCCATTCAACTGGACCGAGGGCAAAACCACGGGTGCCAATATCAGCGTTGCCAACCACACACGTGATATGACCGGTCTGAATGTCGGCGCGGTAGCGAACTGGAGTGAGGGTGACATTACCGGCCTGAATATTGCTGCGGTTAATAAATCGCAGAATGTTGTCGGGGCTAACATTGCAGCCTTCAACTGGTCAGAAGATATGACCGGATTAAACATCGCTGCCATCAACCGTACTCATAATGTGACCGGTGCAAATATCGGTGCGGTCAACATTATGGGCAATGTGACAGGTTTCAACCTGGGTGGATTTAACTTCACCGGCGATGTTACAGGCCTCAACCTGGGTGGTATTAACGTCGCCAAAAATGTTGATGGTCTTAACCTCGGCGGCATTAACTTCTCGCAGTCCAGTACCGCTGATATCGGTGCCATCAACTACGCTGACAGAACCACCTTCCAGTTTGGTTTAATCAACACCACGAAAGATCTCGAAGGTTTGCAGATTGGCCTTATCAACGTAGCAACCAACGCAGCCATTCCTGTGTTGCCGCTGGTGAACTTCCATCGCAGCTTCTAAAAGATGTCCTGAATGCGCCTGGGCACGACTGTGCTCAGGCGTACTTAAAAGGTATAAAGCGCTCAAATCATCCTTGTATTGCCCTTATTCACTGCTGTCTGGCTGCATTAGCCGCAGCCCCATGAACATGATAAGTTTGGATATGATGGCTTACTCTTCGTGCTGACGTTTTTTAGTCAACTCTTAGGAAGAGAGTTAAAAAGGGAGATACATATGGAGATTGAAATAACGTCATCCATTACCGACACGGATAAAAATGAACTCTTCAGAGGCTTAAGAAGCTACAACGAACAGTTTATCTGTACTGGTGATTGGGGGCAGTTTGGCGTTTATGCGCGAAATGAATCAGGTGAAATGGTTGGTGGGTTAATCTCATCACGTAAAGGATTATGGCTATGTGTTGATTACTTATGGGTAAGCGAATCAACCAGAGGCAGTGGCATAGGTGGCGAACTTTTACGCGCCGCAGAACAGGAAGGTGCGAGAAATGGATGTAAGCACAGTCTTGTGGACACCTTCAGTTTTCAGGCACTGCCGTTTTATCTGAAGCAAGGCTATGAAAAACAAATGACTTTACCCGACTTTCCTCAGGAAGGGATGCAACGACACTATCTGATAAAAACAAATATTTCTTAAATGAAGAAACCTCTTTTTAGATGAGCTGAGGTATCAATACCCCAGCTTAATTCAGCATTGCCCCTGTGGTCGGTAAAGAGCTATACCGGCTGGGTCAAAGCATTGTCCACCCGTTCCCGAGAACCGATGAATGATCCGGCATAACATGTCACTATCATTGCTGAATACGGTCATCCAGACACTCCAGTAACCCTGTGAATAAGCAGTATCACTGATTTGTTTACGAAGATCCGCAGTATCGTTTCGTGCCAGACGTCTTTTGGCAACCCTCAGCCATGTCCCAGGCTTCCCTTCGGTTCATCCACCGCCTGTCCGACGCATCGTCAGTATCAGGGCGTTTATCAAGACCGACCAGGGCGGGAATTGGGGAACCGCTGTTTAGGGTGAAGTGATAAAGCAGGAAGAGGCCATTGCCTCTTCCTGTAATCTCAGCAGACTGCTGCGCAGAATTCGATGATCAACTGACAGGCTTTTTCCAGTGACGCGTCATCAATGGCATAGGCAATGCGGATATAAGGCCCCAGACCAAAGGCACTGCCGTGTACCACAGAAACGCCCTTTTCCTCCAGCAGCGCCGTTGCAACATTTTCGTCCGACAGGAGCAGTTGACCGCCCGCCGATGTGCGCCCGATCAGGCCACTGCAATCCGCAAAGGCATAAAACGCGCCCTGAGGTATGTCGCAGTGCAGGCCCGTTGCTAAGTTCAGCATTTTGACCATCATGTCACGTCGCGTGCTAAACGCCTGCCGCGAGGTGGTCAGAAAATCCCGAGGACCGGTCAGCGCGACCAGCGCAGCATACTGCGAGACAGAGCAGGCACCGGAGGTCTGCTGCCCTTGTAATTTTTCCATCGCATTGATTAACCATAATGGCCCGGCACAGAAACCAATGCGCCAGCCGGTCATCGCCCATGCTTTCGAAACGCCATTCATGGTCAATGTGCGTGATTTAAGCTCAGGCACCACTGCCGCAAGGGTGGCAAACTCGATATCGTCGAAGATTAAATGCTCATAAATATCATCCGACAGCACCAGAACCCGTGGATACTGGCGCAACACCTCCCCCAGCGCGCGCAGTTCATCCCGACTGTATACCGCGCCAGTGGGGTTCGACGGGGAATTCAGGATGATCCAGCGGGTGCGCGGCGTAATCGCCGCTTGCAGCAGTGCGGGCGTAAGTTTAAAACCACTCTCCTGTCCGCAGGCCACCGTTACTGGCGTCCCGCCGCACAGTTGCACCATCTCCGGGTAGCTGACCCAGTACGGAGCCGGAATGATCACCTCATCCCCGTCATTCAGGGTGGTGGCCAGCGCGTTATAAATAACCTGTTTACCACCACTGCATATCAGCGTTTCCTGCCAGCTGACATCCAGAGCGTTATCGTAAAGAAATTTCTGCGCCACCGCCTCACGTAACGCCCGCAGACCGGCAACCTGGGTATAGCGGGTGTGTCCGTTCTGAATTGCCATGATAGCGGCTGCACAAATATGTTTCGGTGTGGGAAAATCAGGCTCGCCAGTGCTCAGCGAAATGATGGTCCGCCCCTGGGCTTTCAGCTCGGCAACCTTATCCATAATGCGGTAGGTCGCTGAGGGCTTCCCTCTTTCCAGATATCGATTCAGCTGTTGCGTCTCCATTATTTATCCCTCCAGTGGCTCAACCCCATTAGCTCAACCGTTGTGCTGCCAGCTTCCAGTTTCTGCATCATCGCCCGCTCTTTCTCCTCGCGCTGTTCCGCCTCTGCCAGAACACGGGAGACTTCCGTGGCCGGAATAATGACGACGCCATCATCATCAGCCACCACCAGGTCGTCCGTGGCAACCGGCACACCACTGAACATCAATGGCTCGCCGATCGATTGATAACTGGCTTTGATGGTGCCCCGCACGGCAACGCCGCGAGCAAACACCGGAAAATGACGATGGAGAGTTGCCGTAATATCACGGACACCGCCATCAATGATCAACCCCTTCACGCCCGCGGCCTGCGCGGCGACAGTCAGCACTTCGCCCCAGTAACCGGCAAGGAAATTCTGCGTCGACACCACCAGTACGCTGCCTTTTGGCACCTTTTCCAGCGCCAGATGAATACCCAGGTTATCGCCGGGGGAACAGGCCAGCGGGTAAGCAGGCGCTGCCACGGTCATGCCACGCCAGATATTGCGGATCTCTGGATCCAGCGCACAGTTAAGACCGGAGGCTTCAAACAACGTTGAACTGCCGAGCTGTAGCGCCCGGCTGGCTTGTTGTTCTGAAAAAATCGGCATCAGGCTTTCCTCTGTAAAAGGTGATAGCCAAGTTCTTCACGCACCTGACGCAGCGATTGACCGGCACTGATTGCCTGGCGAATGGCCGACTCCGTGGCTTCGATAGCCTGCGCAGTAGCCGCAACCTCCTCTGCTCTGGCTCGCGGTACCACGACCACGCCACTGGCGTCAGCAATCACAATATCGTTGGCTGCAACCCGCGCACTGCCAATAGATACGGTCTGGTTAATGGCACAGACCTGAACGCGGTCTTTGCCGGTACGCATAAAACGTCCTTTCGAGAAGATCGGATAACCCTCAGCCAGCGCTTTATGAACATCACGACAGACGCCATCAATCACCGTCGCAGCGATACCCTTGCTACCCGCCAGTTGTGTCATGATGTCTCCCCAAACGGTGCAGTCAGTACGTCCGTTGTTGTCGATCACCACAACATGACCTGCGGGGACATCATCAATGAAATCCCCCACGGTGCCTGGCGGATGACCGGCAGTCTCGTAACGCACGGTATAGGCCAGCCCCACAACAGGTTTGGTATAGTTATCCAGTGGCATCACGCCGTAGCATTGTCCGGCAAGACCAAGTTTATCCAGCGCATCCGATACGCTTGCAGTATCCAGCCCGGCAAACAGCGCGATGAGTTTCTTATCGTTATCGTTCATGAGTTTTCCCCGGTGTTGATTGCCTCGAACTGACTGTCATGCATCACCCGGGCGACAGAACGCCCTGCCCGCACGGCGGCAACCATGCTGGCCTGACGGTGAGCAATTTTTTCCCCCAGTGTCACCACGGCCTCAATCTGTTGTGTCGGGATAAAAACGGTACCGCAGCGGTCGGCTATCACATAGTCATCCTCCTGCACCATCACGCCCGCCATGCTGACAGTGGTGCCAGAGGCAACCTGAATCACGCGGTTGCGCGCGCTGATCATGGTGATGCCCCGGCCATATACCGGATAACCAATCCCCTCACTGCCGTCGATATCTCGGCTCATGCCATCCAGTACCGACCCGCGAATCCGTTTGCCCTGCGCAGCATTGGCGATGATGTCGCCCCAGCAGGAAATCCCCTCTTGCCCCCCAGCAATAACCAGCACGCGATCGTCGGCTGTGATGGCATCAATCACTGGCGTGATCAGATGGACCGTGGGTGTGTTCCCTGTTTTGGGGCCGAGTTGAATGGTGCTGGCGCGGCCCACGATCTTTGGACAGTCCCATAACGGGCGAAGCCCATAAGTGGCGCCGGGCAGTTCCAGAAAATCGAGGGCATCAGAAACCGTGTTGGTATCCAGCAAGGCAAGTCGGTCTAGTAAGGTGGGTGATGACATGGCGCTTTCCAGTGTGGGTTGATTTTCCAACACTATTCAACGACCATCACGATAGGTAAATTTCGTATTTCAGATAGTTTTAATATTAAAAATATATCGGAGTGCCATGATCAATTTCCGTGTACTGCGCCATATGTGGCTGTTTCTCGCCGTTGCTGAAGAAAAACACTTTGGCCGCGCAGCTAAGCGTCTTGGCATGACCCAGCCACCACTGACTCAGCAAATTCAGGTGCTGGAAAGCTCGTTAAAGATTCAGTTGTTTGATCGTACGCGTAAAGGGGTGCTGCTCACCCCGGCAGGCCAGGCGATCCTGCCTGCGGTGCGCAAGTTTGCCGAACAGGTTGAGCGTCTTGAGTTAGCCATCCACGAGGCCGTGGCCGGACATACCGGCGTACTCACCATTGGTGCCATCAGCACGGCCATGCTCGATGTGCTCCCGGCTTATATTGAAAAGATGAGGGTGATTGCACCGCAACTCACACTATCAGTGAAGGAAATAGACAGCGCGGAGGCTATACCGCTACTGCAAAGTGGCGATATCGATCTGGCCTTTGCCCGTCTTACCGGCGAACTGGGCAACGACATCCATTCGCTGCCATTAGCCAGCGATAACCTGGTGGTAGCCCTGCCGCATAATCATCGTCTGGCGGGAAAAAGCCGTGTTGCGCTTTCCGCCCTGAGTAATGAGGAATGGGTGATGTTTGCGCGCCACCTCAGCCCGGTATTCTTCGACAGCATCACATCGGCATGTCGCGCCGAAGGTTTTTCACCTCGCATCATTCATGAAGTCCGTTCGGTTGCCTCGCAAATTGCGTTTGTCAGTTGCGGCCAGGGCATTGCTCTGGTCCCGGCAAAGCTTGAGCGTGTGTCACCGGCCAATGTGGTAATCCTGCCGCTGGAGAACGATATTGAGGTGGTCACTACCGCGATGGCGTGGTCATCTGCGCGCGTGAATCCTTCGGTAGAAAAGTTTATTGGCGTGGTGAAGAACACGTAAAGCATTCTTGCTGACTACAGAACAAAAGTTGAATTTAACAAAATTTCCAGCCCTGTAAGGCTGGAGAGCATCAAGTTATTTTGTTGTTACTTCCAGATTATATTTAACGACCTTATTGCCCTACCCCATATGATGAAAAACACCCTGCAATATCATTAGCATATTGCTATAACATTTTCTTTGAATTGGACAATGCTGCCGTAGCCCTCTACTTTCGATGCTTTTACGGAGGGTTAGATGGTGGAAAGTCTGTTCGTATATGGCACCCTGGGACCGGGTCGCCCCAATGCGCATATTCTGGAAGAAATCGGCGGCCATTGGTTACCGGGCCATGTTTATGGCGTGCTGCATAAACAGGGATGGGGAGCGGATATGGGTTTTCCCGGTATACGCCCTGACCAGGCGGGCGAAAAGATTGAGGGTTTTCTGTTCCTCTCCGAAGCACTCGCTCATCACTGGGATAAACTGGATACCTTTGAAGGCGCGGAGTATGCCCGAACACCTATTGCAGTCACTACGGCAGAGGGTGAAATCATTAACTCTTACATCTATGCGCTGAGGTAATCAGCAGAAGCCGCATTTCGGTCTCCTGTAAATTAGCGATTATCAAGACAAGGATATCTTCGGGCCCGCGCGTTCTGGTTAGTATCGGAAAAGCCACCTCATCATGAAGGTGGCTTTCCTCGTTTTTTTCATGGCACAGCCCACCAGCTGTCATAATACGCCTGTACTGCGCGCGATGCCGACGTAGGGGGAGATAACTCAAATGTATGATGTAACTAAATGCAAGCCGGAAACAGAAACTGGTTTGCTTCAGGCGGTGAAAACTGTGCGCGTTTCCGGCCCGAATATCCTGCCGAGCGCCGTCCGGTTTTCTGGCCGATAAATATGCGTATAGGGAGAATCGGACAATGACGGAGCCATTAACCACGGGGATAAGCATCCTCTCACCGGGCAGCGATTTCCGCTGCCCGCAAGATATCAGGCAGGAACCGGCGTCACCAGTGGCTCGCCAGCAAACCACGCATTAACGTTTGCCATTACCAGCTGTGACATTTCCCGACGTGTCTCCCAGGTGGCACTCGCCATATGCGGCGTAATCACCACGTTATCGCGCTGCCGCAACGCCACGGGCACGTTTGGTTCATCCACAAATACATCCAGACCCGCACCCGCAATCACCTTATTGTCGATCGCTTTAATCAGCGCCGCTTCATCAATCACACTGCCACGGGAAATGTTGATGAGGATCCCTTCAGAACCTAATGCTGCCAGCACCGCCTGATTGACCAGCGCTTTTGTCTCTGCCCCACCGGGAACACACACCATCAGAAAGTCACTGTCCTGGGCGAGTGATTGCAGATCCGCAATATAGCACCACGGCAACGTGGTTAGCTCGGTGCGATTGCTGTAGGCAATTTCCATATCGAATGCGCTGGCACGGCGGGCGATCGCCTGCCCGATACGCCCCATGCCGATGATACCCAGGCGTTTGCCGGAAACTTTGCGCGTCCACTGGAAACCGCCTGACGACCAGTTCCCCTGCTCGATAAAACGCTGTGCGGCGACGATTTGACGCGAGGTGGCCAGCATCAGGCCAATGGCCAGATCGGCGACATCATCGGTCAGCACACCCGGTGTATGGGTGACAGCCACACCAAAATCGCGGGCTGCTGAGACATCGACACCATCATAACCAACGCCAAACACGGCAATCAGCTTTAACCCAGGCAATGACTGCATGAACTCGCGTGTCACTACCGCTTCACCGTTAGTCACCACCGCAGTGACCTCACTGGCAATGGCGGCGAAATCGGGAGCAGTCATGTTCGCCAGCTCATAGAGATCATAACGCTCACTCAGTTCCTGCGTCAGGGCATCTGGCAGACCGGCTTGTTTCAGGACTTTCTGTTTCATGTTGTTATTCCTTTATGAAAGGCGGGAAGCCGCACGTTTACTGACATCAGGCTGAGACGGACGCGAAATCATAATGCCGATAATGCCTCCAATAATCAGGGCCGCCGCGACAATCATTAAACCGTAGTGATAACTGTTGGTGGCATCTTTGATTTTGCCAAGAATGGGCGGCAAACCAAGGCCGACAAAGTTGGCGACGGTATTAATAAATGCGATGGAGGCCGCTGCCGCCACGCCAGCCAGTTTTTCGGTGGTGACCGCCCAGAAGATTGGTGTCAGGGCAAAATTAAAGCCGACAGTCAGGACCAGCATTACATAGGCAACCAGCAGATTACTGGAATAAATAGCCAGGGTTAGCGATAAACCTGAGAGGATTAACGGTAAGCCCAGGTGCCATGAACGCTCATGGGTGGTATCTGAGTGACGGCCATTAAAATACATAAACAGGCAGGCAAAAATAAACGGTACCGCAGCAAGCAGACTGATGACGATATTGCTCTGCTCACTGGCCATACTTTTGATGATCAGCGGCAGGAAAAGCGTTATCCCTATTGAACCAAACGCCTGCAGGAACCAGACCAGGCTCAGTAACAACACGGTCTTATTTTTCAGCGCGCCTAACCAGCTATGCTGCGCACCAATTTCAACACTGGCGTTATCGCGCGCCAGCTGCGTTTTCAACCAGCCCTTTTGTTCTGCTGATAACCACGCGGCATGGTCAGGAGATTGCGGCAAACGCCACAGCACCATAATACCCAGCGCGACCGCCGGAATACCTTCCAGTGCAAATAACCAGCGCCAGCCCGCAATGTCAGCAAAACCATGCATGTTCAGGATGGTGCCGGAAATGGGTAGCCCAATAATGGAAGCCATCACAGAACCCATATAGAAGAATGACATGGCGCGGGCGCGGTTACTCTTCGGAAACCAGCAGGAAATGTAATAAATGATACCCGGTGTAAAACCTGCTTCGGCCATTCCTAACAAAAAGCGCATCACATAGAGCTGCGTGGGAGTCTGAACCAGCGACATTCCGGCGCTGACGATGCCCCAGGTGATCATAATGCGCGCAATCCATACTCGCGCACCGACTTTCGTCATGATCACATTGCTGGGAATTTCGAACAGGATGTAAGAGATATAAAACATCCCGACACCCAGACCATACATACTGGTACTCAGACCCAAATCGGCATTCATTTGTAATGCAGCGATAGAGATATTGGTTTTGTCGAGATTGGCAACGAAATAACAGATAATGATAAACGGAATAATTTTCGTATTGAGTTGCTTTAGGGTAGCACCGTACAGATCGTTGTTCATGAAACAAACCTCGATTAAGATTTAAACAATAACAATCCCTCTGACCGTAATCAGCATCTTTTAATTTAATGATTAATCAATGTGACATTACCTGAGTAACACACGCCGGTATTGATTGGATCTATTCAATGACGTTTCCTCAACCTCTGCACCGGGTTACCTGTTGATCTTACTACGCTTCCGTGTCAGACAATTTAAAGTCAAGTAAAATCAATATCATAAAAAAATCCCCTCACCGTTTGATGTTGAGATTGTAGTACAATTTATATTTATGGTACTGCAATTTAGATCACAAAAACGACAACTCATGGATGTGAAACCCGGTTGTATCTGCTCTTGCCAGAGAGGGAAAAGTCAACCGCCATCAAAAGTCTGCTGTGGCGAAGAAAGTGCAAATGTGACAACGCGTGGAATTTTTTGTTCTCTTTTTCCAATCTCAGCGGCGTATTGAATAATCTGTGCCATACTTTAACTTTCAGCAATTTCATAAAATCCGTTACAACAATAAATCACCTCTTTTTCGATTGGAGTTTAAAGAATTTTAATGCCGTTAAAAGACCGATTTTGCTTTGTTAAAACAAAAGACAAGCTGGAACCACACTATAAAAACATTGTGCAATTTGCACTTGAACATGCCAGCCTGTCAGGGCGAAATTTACGGGTTTGCGTTCCTGTGAAGGCTTCCTGCGAAGAATATTTAACCAAAGCGTTTGATGAGCCGACCTATAGAATACTGCATAGCAAAAAGCAGATTGTGGTTTCAGGCGTTAAGGTCGGGTTGTTCTCCACACAGACACTCAGAAAAGAACATATCCTGCTTGATGCCATCTACCTGGTTTTTCTTCCGAATGCAGACTTACTCAATGCCATAGAAACACAAGGCCGCAGAGCCACTGTCATTGTGTTTAGCGAATCGGATAAAGAAGGCCAGACAATCAGTAATTGGGTGAACCGCTACCAGCCCAAGCCTGTGCGCCTGAGACAAAAAAAGACGCTGGCAGTGTGAGTAAGATAAGCCGGTAATTTGTGTTAAAGGACTCTTCAAATCGGCAGATCAATGCTCTGCCGTATTTAGTCAAGCCTGAATAATAATGCCACGCTTTAGCTGTTTAATTCCGCTATGCGGAACTGGGACCGTTTTGCGTAATCAGGACTGAACTAACCACCTGAAGCAAACTGCAGAATTAACACCCGGTTGTATTATCCTAAGAACAACCAGATAAAAATCGTCTTGTTAAAACTCAAAAAAGAAGAGAATTGTCTTTTTTTTCCCCGATGCTGTTGATGTTCATTGGGATTTTTCTTTATTGAAACTAATATCTGACCTCCAGGGGACCAAAAATAACTTAAGAGTTACTTTAATGTTTAATCGCATGATATCAGGCGTGGCAGGTGCCATTCTGTTAACTTTATCACCATTAACTATGGCAGCCAGCGCATTACCGACACCGAAAGAAGCGGATTGGGTCGCCAAAGAATTCACCTTTAACAGCGGCGAAAAACTGAAAGATCTGCGTATTCATTATTTCACTTTGGGCGATCGCAATAAACCAGCGGTATTATTACTTCACGGTACTAACCAGCCTGTTAGCGCATTACTGGCTCCGGGATTCGCTGGCGAGTTATTTGGACCGGGGCAGGCGCTGGATATCAGAAAATATTTTATTATCATCCCGGAAGGTATCGGCTCAGGTAAATCATCCAAGCCTTCGGATGGCCTGCGGATGACATTTCCGCACTATGATTATGACGATATGGTGACGGCCCAATATCGCCTGATTAAAGAAGGGTTGGGTATTTCTCATTTACGCCTGGTCATGGGTTATTCAATGGGCGGTATGCAGACCTGGCTATGGGGAGAGAAATACCCGGCGATGATGGATACGCTGGTGCCGATGGCTTCGCAGCCTAATGAATTGTCCGGACGTAACTGGATGCTGCGCCGTATGTTGATTGAGTCCATCAAGGGCGACCCCGCATGGGCGGAAGGCAATTACCACCAACAACCTCCTGCGCTGAAGACCGCCAACATCATGTTCAGTATTGCCACGACGGGCGGCACGCTGGCTTATCAGCACAAAGCGCCAACGCGTGCGCTGGCAGATAAGCTGGTCGATGAGCGTCTTGCTGCCCCTGTCACCGCAGATGCTAACGACTTCATTTATATCTGGAATTCATCAGCGGATTACAATGCGTTGCCAGATTTAAAGCGCATTAAAGCGCCGATGCTGATTATCAACTCAGCGGACGATGAACGTAACCCGGTTGAGACCGGTATTCTTAAGGGTGAATTGCATCGGATTAAAAAAGCTGAATTGCTCCTTATTCCGGCCAGTGCCGAAACCAGCGGACATGGCACTATGATGCAGGCAAAATTTTATAAACAAAAACTCAAGACTTTCTTAGCCCACGCGCCCAAAACGCAGGAAAAGCGCTAAGTCAGCCACCTGACAGGAAGTAACCATGTTACTTCCTGTTTTTTTATAACGGACTTGTTTTCCACAGCATTCATCATTCAATCGTTAGCAGGGAATACTCTATGTTTCGTAGAATAAAAATCCGCACTGCACTCAGCATGATGGTTTTTTCACTGACTGCATTGCTATTGTTCGTGGGCGTTCTGGGATTAGTTGCCGTGCAGTCAGGGAATAAATCCTTTGCTACCGTCGATACCGAAGTATTACCGGGTCTGGTGGCACTGAATGAAAGTTCAGAACTGTTATTACGCGGGCGACTGGATTTACGGTTGTATGAATCCCTGATGGGCAGCGGCGACACTGACAAAGCCAAAGTCGCGCTGGAACGTGCCAGGGGCAAAATCGATGCTGCCAGCGCGAAGTGGCAGGACTACCTGAAATACCCGCAATCCGCTGGGGAGCGCCCGATTGCCGCTGAAATGGCGTCCACCCGTGACGCGCTAATGAAAGAGTTTATTGATCCGGCTTTTGCCGCTCTGGAAGCGGGAAAACTGGACGAATATCGCCAGCGTGCCGGAAAATCGACGGCACTGTATGGTGCCTTTGATAAGGCATCAAAAGCCCTGGTGGCTTTCAAACTGAAAAGCATCGATGTGGCCTACGATGACTCCAGCGATCGGGTAAAACGTATGGAGTTTACCCTGTACTTTGCCATCGCCTGTGCGCTGGTGCTGGCCGCATTGGCCTGGTCGGTGATGACCAATCTTATCGTCAAACCATTAAATCATGTGATCACGGTGTTTGACCGTATTGCTGAAGGAGATCTGCGTGCGCGCATTGATATCTCGGGTAAAAACGAGATAGCTCAGCTGTTTGCCGCCGTACAGCGTATGCGTGATGGACTGGAAAACATGGTACTGATGGTGCGCAACGGCACGGATGCTATCGGCTCAGGCGTAGAAGAAATCGCTGCCGGCAATATCGATCTGTCCAGCCGTACCGAACAGCAGGCTGCATCACTGGATGAGACGGCCTCCAGTATGGAGCAGATTATGGCGACAGTGAAAAACAACGAAGACAATACCCGTAAAGCCAATTCGCTGTCGCAGAAAGCCTCAAACTCTGCTTCCCGTGGGGCAAATGTGGTGTCTGAAGTGGTTGCCACCATGAGTTCAATTGAGAAAAGCTCGGCCAAAATTGGTGACATTGTTGGTGTTATCGACGGCATTGCATTCCAGACCAACCTGCTGGCACTGAATGCGGCTGTCGAAGCGGCACGCGCCGGTGAAGCAGGACGTGGCTTTGCCGTGGTGGCTTCGGAAGTGCGTGTCCTGGCACAGCGCAGCGCCACCGCAGCGAAAGAGATCGGCACCATGATCAATGACTCGCTCAGCAATATCGAGCAGGGTTCGGGCCTGGTGAAAGAGGCCGGGACGACCATGAATGAAGTCATGCTCGATGTGAAGAAAGTGGTCGATATCATGGATGAAGTGATGCTGGCCTCCGGCGAGCAAACCCGCGGCATCTCGCAGATCAATATCGCCATCCAGCAGATGGACGGTGTGACGCAGCAGAATGCCTCGCTGGTGGCCGAAGTCGCCACCGCAGCCAGTTCCCTGCAACAACAGGTCGTGAACCTGCAACAGTCGGTGACACGCTTCCAGGTCGATAACGATCAGACCACGCTGGCCACTGACCTGTATACGGGATCACAGGATATGGCGCTGATTAGCATCAATTAAGCGGTTTTAGCTCAGAACTGACAGTTATCGTTGATTGATGCCGGTAACTGTCAGCTTAATCATTCCCTTCGCCCGACTTATCCCTCTCTGATTTTTATGTCCCTGGCCGCTGTGACATGAATATTCATCTGAAATCACACCCTGCTCTTTGCCACAGCCGAAGCATTGTCGGGCAGTTCTCATAAATTTATCAGAGCAGACCCTCGTCGGGTCATCCAGGCTAGCTTCAGCTTAAAAGGAGGAAAGCGATGCCTATTGGACCCACCCCTCATGGTACTTCCAGCATTCCCAACAGTTTTGCGTCATCATCTGCCAGTCCACAAAGCACATGGCCACTTCGGCTGATACATAACGCCTGCGCCTGCATGAAATCCTTGTGGCCGACCCTGCCTGCCATTCCCCAGGACGCAGCATTACAGGAATTTAATCGCCTGGCCGGTGGAAGCGGATTCGATGATTATGATGCGTTGCTGGCCGCTATCCGCAACAGCCTGCACGACTTCCTGGCGCAACCCGTTGCCCGGCCAGCCAGCGCTCCACCGCTCAGCTGGCAACGGATGTCTGACGATGTGCGGACATTGCTGGCCGCTAAATACCAGGGATTTTGCGATGGGTCGGCAATCCTGCCGATGCAGGTGTTATTGAGCGACGCGCAGGTGCTGGCAAGGTTACACATGATTCTTCCCTTTCTCAGCGATGCCACCGTCCTGGCGCAGCTCCCTTCCCGTTATCCTCATCTCTATCATCTTCTGATGCGGGAAATTTTTCAGGCAGATAATAAGCCATTGATGGAGCCCGTACCCGGCGCGGGCAAACAATTAATCGTTCGCACCCTTGCCACGATTTATCCCTTACCGGCGCTGCTTATCCAAGTTATCAACGCCGTCAGACTCGCGCCGGTGCAGGGCATCAAACCCCTGCTGCAGGCTGGCGATCAATACGCGACCGGCAGATGGCTAAGCAGTGGCCGGGATGATGCCTGGCATCCGGCCCCCATCACGTTCCCGCACCTTATTACCCACTGGCGGGACTGGTCGTGTCGTCAGATCTCCGCATTTTTATCCCCTGTCGCACCACCAATAGAACCCCCCGCACCGATGGTCATTACGCTGAAGTTAACCGCTAACTCGGTACTTAACCATCAGCATCACGGCCAGCCCCTGCGGCTTGCACCCCATAGCTGCGCTGACTTTCTGCGGCCCGATCAGCAATATCCCCGCTGTGCAGCGGACCACCCCGTTACGCTTATCAATGACACCGCCCCATTGCAAGGTCGTGGCGTCGTGACTTTCGAGCATTTTGTCGCCACCAACAACCAGGGTTTGGTGCAGGAAGGCACGCGTATGGTGACCAGCGAAGCTGCCGTGATCATTTACGGTTGCCACATCCCGCAGAGACAAAGCCCGATAGCGTTACATCAGCTGCAAAGGCAAATGCGCCCCTGGCCGTCGCCTGCGCCACAAAAAAAGACACTCACCACCGCGGTGACGCCTGTCATTGGCACCTCGTCCTCAGCAGGGGGCTGGATTATATCCAGCGTACATGCCGAAGAGACCACCGCCTTATACCAGCCTGACTGGTGGAAAGTGGATAAGCGCGGCTTCGCTGCCGGTTTTGTTCGTAAGCTCGAATTTGAAACCGAACCTGCGCCAGCCAGTACGCCTAAAACCATCAGTTGGCCCGGCTGGGTGGCGACTCACTCCAATGCACCGACTTGTATCGTTGCCCCTGCACCACTCACGGCCACCAGCCTGCGAGATATGATCAATCAACTCAGCCAGCGGATTGAAACATTGCCGACGCAGCAACTTGCTGATTTGCTGGGTGAGACGACGTTTCTGACCGCCTGTGACCGCCTCGTGTCATGGGATAGTCAGCACCATAGGCTACATATCGATCCGGTCCAGGCCGCAGATTTTATTGCCCGTCTGCCCGGTGTGGCGACGTTTAAACAGGACCCGGCAGCGATCAACGCCTTCGTGCATTCCGCCAGGGGCCGCGCCGCACTGGCACGCCGTTTGTTGCTGGCGTTAGACCATAGCCTTGATGCCACTGGCCGCCCGTTGCTGATCAGTCTGCAACAATTCAGCCAGCACATAAAACCGGCCACTACCACCTATCACGATCTCGCCGCGGTGCTACAGGATATGGAGCAGGTATTTAGTGGCCATACGCGCAAGGCAATTGCCGTGACAGTCAGTGAGCGACAAGCCCAGGATAAGCTGGTGGCCAAGCTGGATTTTCTGATGCTGACCATGATGAGGCAGGAATATCCGATGCTAAAACTTTGCGACCACCCCGATCTCGCCAGCGAACGTTGCCTGTCTCTCGCCGGGTATCAGCGTGCCGTCGCCGCGCACGAAATTCAGGACGAACAAGTCCTCAATCAGGCCAGCGGGGAAGATCTGGAAAGATTCGGTTCACAACTGATGTATCGCCGCCCGGAACCCGCCTTGCTGGCTGAGTTTGCCGCCACAGATAAGCTGTTCTTTAACCCCAGACAGGGGATGCACCATTATCTGACCGGGATGCAGCTGCAACAGCAGCAGCTTATCCACTACCATTTGCACGCCAGCAGGCTGAGAGAACTGCTCAGGCATCCCAACGGCAATACGGTTGCGATCACCGAGACCTACCATGCGTTACGCACCACCATCAGTGCATGGTATCAACAGGTGCTGGAAAATCTGTCTGCTGACGACCAGGCGGTTTATCGCGCACAAGGCATACAGATGTTTATGGTGCGACTGGAGCACAGCAGCGGTGACAACACCGAGACCTCCTGCGTCGGCTGCTATCTATACGCCAGCGGCGATCTCACCTCACGCGCCCTCTTTATGACGCCGATAGCCCCGATGAACAGACCGGGACATCCAGGCAGCTTTGATGCCAGCGATGAATTCAGCAGCCGCGAACAGGCACAATCGATGCTCAATGGTGCTGGCAAAGTGGATATGTTGACCCGGCTATCCCCGGCCGCTTTGCCGCATGTCGCCCGCTATCGCTTTCTGGTTGATGTGCCAGTAAGAATTAACCCTGGAAACATCAGCGACGACTGGCCGCAATGTGCCGCAGCGATTGCCCGGCAGATCAGCGAATATCAGTTCCCCACCCTCCCTGCTGCCCTCTCCCCTACGGTACAGCCGCCCAATCTGCTGGAAATATTGTATGGCTTAAATCCCGTCACTCGTTGCTACAACGCGCTCAGGTCCGCCGTGCTGGGAGAGTCGCTGAAAAATAGGGCGCTGAAGTTCGTGGGTTGTGCCATCAGCATCCTTCCTGAAGAGGAAGCCGCGAGTGAGATCGAGCAGACTGGCGTGTACGCCCTGAACTCGGTTTACCACTGGCTGGTGAATAGCGTCATGGACCATCCGGCCCTCCCCACCGTTTCCCCGCTCGCTATCACGCGGGCTGAAGCTGCCCTGGTGGATGACAGCCTGGTGGGTGCAAAACTCTGCTCAACCGCTGCGTTTCAGCCTGTCTTCGGCAGGGAACTGCTACGGCGCTCGCTGCCGCTGAACGATCTGCCCAGGGGTTATCATCTCACCGGCGTAATCTGGGACGAATTCACCGATCAGTTGCATTGCAATGTCACCACGCCCGCCGGGGCAAAAATTTACCTGCTGGACCAGAAAAATCAGTATTTATTGCCGCAACCGGAAACCGCGCCGCCAGTCGGGCTAAGCATCCCGCTGGCCGAATTCTGGCCAGCGCTCAGCGAGCAGCGGCTCCCGGCCTTAATCGCCAGCTTATCGCCCATTTCGTCGCTGCCATTGAGGTTCAGTGAGCATGAAGCAAACCACCCTGAACAGGATATCGTCTATAACCATCTGGATCCCGACAGCTTTCCAGCCGACTGGCGCTACCAGCGCAGCTGGATAAAAACCGATCCGCATGAGCAACTGATTGTTGAGTTCAGAAATGCCTCCGGCACCACGGTCTATGTCCAGCCGAACCATGCCGGTCAGTGGCGCAACTGGCAACCGGCAACCCCGCTGGTACGCCAAAGCCGTGATACCGTTTCGCCTGAGCCGCTGTTTTTTGATGCCCTTACGCCTTCCTCCAGCGGCTATCAAACCGTAGCGCCTTATGCTTCGTCGGCACGTGTCGAGGCGGTAGAGGAAGTGGCGCGCCTGCTTCCGCAGATCCCGGCTCCACTGCTGTTAAAAAAGATCCATGTGAAATCCCTGTTTCGCAATATCGCTCCCCGGCTGCACCCCACCTTTGCTCAATTCGGTGACGGTGCCGCGAAACGTCTGGTGGAAGAGTTAGGCACATGGCGCAAACCGCTCACCGATGGCGCCGTCAGAATAGTAGAGGAAGTTTTTGGCAATTATAAACTCGTTCATTATGAGAAAGGGAATAGCGCTATTGATGCTTTTGTGGTGGATATGGAACACGTTTTGGCTGAAAGGAATAAGATTGCCGGGCGTTACAATGATTTCCTCATTAAATATCATAAATATTATCAGGCGTTGAAAAAGCTGGAACACATTATTATCGACGAACAATCAGCGCTTAAAACATTTTTAACCAAACTTAAGAAAACCCTACTCCCCAGCCCTTCCCCCTTTATTCTCAAAACTCTCGATGAAGAACAATTACTCAGGAAGTATCCGCAGGAAGTCGAAGCGATTAAGAATGCCATACACGAAGTCCATTACAGTTCCGACCTGGCACTCACCATGGTGAACCCAAATGAAAACCCCGGTGGCATGTTGAAATATATGAAAATGTTCTTTGTAAAAAGAAACATCGACAGCAAGGACGTGGCGTTTTTTCAGAAAAACTTCGTCAGCATCCTGGAAAAAGCCAATGCGCTGTCGCTCGACAAAATACATATCGTTGAGGATCGTTTTCTGAGCGATGGGCGGATCCCCGCCAACTGCGCCAGGCTGGCATTAGAAAAGATGCTCCTGGGCACCAGCGTCGTCGGGTATACCTCAAGTAAGGATGATTACCAACGTATCTATTTAATGTGGCATGCCTTAAAAGAAATGCCCGCCAAAGAAGTGGCCAATGTGTTCCTTCATGAAGGAGAACACAGCGCCATGAGCCATCAGGGTGAGGAATATATCGGTGCGGAAGTGTATCTGGATACAGGACATCCGCTAAAAAAACTGACCAGTCGCGGCATGAGCGTGCTGGCAAAAAACCTGATGTCTGACGTGAATGTTTTCAAAGATTATCTGCTGGAAGATGATCAGTTTCTCGACGCCTTCCTGACCCATTTTTATGCTTTTACCCGCGACCCGGCGATGAAAGAAAAAATATATCATTTCCGCAGCCGCTACCTGCCAAATAAACTCACCGCCAGCAACAATAAAAGTAAAGAAAATAAGGCAGATAAATACCACCTGTTTACGCCTATTGTCGAAGCAGCGTTCTTTAATATTAAATATATGATTGAATTTACCCTGCGCAATGCGGACTGGCTGCTCAGTTTCATTGGCATGATGTTGGGTTATGCGAAAAAACACGCCCGCCCGCTGGTGCATTCTGTGCATAAACGCGAGGCAGAAGCCGAGCAAGCCGCGTCGTCACCGGCTTTTTACCACCAGCTGGCAGGGGCTAATGCCACAACGGACATCGCCCATAGCTTATTTCGGCAGTTTTTTGCGATGTACGTCAGAAGCAGCGTACTGGAGGAATAAGCTGCCTGGTCAATCAATCAGATTGCCAGGCAATCCGCTAACTGGTCGCCAGCGATACCGCTTTGCGCAGCCCGGTCACGCCGGAAGAATTAGCAGGCGTGACCAGCGCGTAGTTGTAGTGCTGGTCGCTCCAGTATTGCGCCATCACGTCTTCGGCCTGGCGTTGCCCGTGCGGTAACTTAACCGGCTCCAGTGGCCGGATATACCAGCCGACTCGGGTGCCCTGCGGATCCTGATACATAATCAGGGCGGCTGGCCCCTGCGCCGTTGCCATCAGACGCGCCCCCACCAGCCTGAATCCAAACTGTTCAAGATTGGGGGGTGGATTACCATTGATAAAATAGCGCGCCACCCAGCTGGTCAGTTCCGCGTGCTGGCTTGCCATTACATCCATCGGCGTTTGCGTCTGATTATCGAAGATCTTGTAAGCCTGCACCGCATCTTCCATCGGTTGAGGCGCAACCGCTACCTGCGAATCCTTCAGTTGCCAGCCCGCAACGCCGCCGATGCTGACCGCCATCACCAGCATAAAAGCCATCGACAGCTGGCGCAGGCGCTGTTGCCGCATCCGACGCCGCAGATGTTGCGGATTGGGCCGATCAAAAGCCCAGGCCTGCCGACTCATTGCCTGACGTAATTGCTGTGCATCAGCCCGCCAGCCAGCAACCTGCGCCGCCGCTTCCGGATTCGCCTGCAGATAACGTTCCACTTTCTCTGCCGTTGCTTCATCCGCTTCACCATCCATCCAGGCATGGAGATCGTTTTCATCCGGTGGCAAAGTCATTTCAGTCTCCTCAGCGGTAACGGCGTCGCCTTACCTTCTAATTGCTCATGCAGCAGCTTACGCCCCCTTGAGAGCCGCGACATTACGGTCCCCAGCGGGATATCCAGCGTTTCGGCCGCCTCTTTATAGCTCAGGCCCTCGACGCTCACCAGCAATAAAACCACGCGATAATCGGTGGGTAGCGCGGCAAACACCGCCAGCGTATCGTCAGCAATCGCCATCGCCTCACTGGATTGCGCAAACATCTCCTCACCGGTAAAAAAAGTCAGCAGTTTCATATAGCGTTTGCGCCGCCGCTCACCATCAATAAATTGCCGGTAAAGGATGGAAAACAGCCAGGCGCGTAGGCTTTGTTCGCCATCATTCTGGCGCTCGCGGGTTAACGCTTTCGCCAGACAGTTTTGTACCAAATCCTCAGCACTGTGCGGGTTACGGGTCAGCCACACCGCAAATCGTTCCAGATGTGGCATCACCTGGCGGATTTCATCATCAGTTAGCTGTGACATGGATATCCTTTAGCGTCTGCGGCTGCCTGACATACTTTCAAACACCCCATCGCGCAGCACCAATGCATGGAATAACGCGGCGGCTAAGTGCATCATCACCGTGAGAAACAACACCAGCGCCACCGCCGTATGGAGAGGACGAAGTATGGCATACCAGTCATTATCCACCGGCAGAATCGCTGGCAAAATCACGCCACCGCCTAACGAAACCGGGTAACCCGCCGCTGACAGCATCGCCCAGCCAATCAATGGCTGAATCAGCATCAGCGCATACAACACCCAGTGCGACAGATGCGCGATACCACGCTGCCAGGCAGGGATCGAGGACGGTAACGCAGGCGTAGCAGTATAAAAGCGTAGCCACAGGCGCACAAACACCAGTACCAGAATCATCACCCCCAGCGGTTTATGTATCGCCACCAGCAGGCTATGCAGTGATGACACCGTTGCCACCATCGCCACACCAATAAACAACATCGCCACAATTGCCGCCGCCATTAACCAGTGAATGATACGCAGCGCCGGGTGAAAATAGCTAACCTGTTTCATAAGTGCGTTCCCGCCTGTTGAGACTGTTCACGCGTGCGCAGATTGTAGGATTTGGCATAGGCTGCTGAGCGCGCATTGAGTAAAGGATCGTCTGATGCAGCAATGCCATCAGGAAGAATCAGCGGATCGTAATTGATGTCATTACACGGCCCCTGCTGCTGAGGAACGGCGCGCGTTAACACTAACGTACCGGCGTTGATGGTCTGGCGATCGGCAGGCCAGATCTTTGTCGCATTGCTGCCATCATCACCCGGTTGTGCCACGGTGATCACCAGATCCCATTTCAGCGGTCCCTGCCCCAGGCGTTTTGCTATATCCTCTTGCAGGAAATTTTTGTCTTCTTTATCCGCCGCGCTGATCGGCTGATATGCCGTTTGCGGCACCATGCTCCAGCGCACCAGATGCGCGTTACCCGCTTTATCAATAAAACGGAACGCATTCAGGCTATTGAAACGATCGCTGGCCCAGCTGGAAGAAGGGGTATAGCTTTTTGCCCAGGCAGCAAAAGCCTTAAATTCAGGATGCTGACTGACGAATGCCCCGACTTTTTGCGGATCAGGCTTGCCGGTGGCCGGGTCGGGCAAGGTGGCGGTTTGCAGCGCATAAAATCCTTCCGGCGTCGCCACCGGGAACAGCGGCATGGCATTCATACCCGTGCGCCATTGCTCACCGTCCGCCAGCTGAAAAGCAAGCGCCATGCTGCGTACCGGTACGGCATAATCCGGCGCGGCGGGGTTTCCGCCAGCGATGGCGAAACGTCCGGTGACCTGCGTTTCTCCCGGCGCAAAGATCGCCGCACGCGATAAGGCGCTGGCATTGCCGTTAGAGACAAAGTTACCGATCACGCAGATCCCTTTAGCATGGTTGCGGCGGTAGCCCGGATGGTCGCCACCCGCTTTTTGCAACACCGCGACCAGTTTGTCGGCCGTCAGACGTTGTGGCGTCAGCCAGCCGCCCGCCCACAGAAACAACACGATTAAAACCAGTGGAACCAGGCCAATCAGCAACAGTCGCCGTATTTTCTGGCCGGTAGAAAGTGGAGTTGGAATCATTTTTTTGCTCACCCTGCTCACATTGAGCCCATAAGACGAATGGGCAGAAGATTTATTCCCGCAGGATGAAAAAATTTTTGTCTTTGCCATTTATGAGTCAGAGTCATTAACCCTAGCGTATTTTACGGATAATTGAATAAATCAATCCGCGTTATGCTTTTCCTGAATCAACGCGAAGGAAAACATCATGCAAGCAGTAAAACTGAATAACGGAATCGACATGCCCCTGCTGGGCTTTGGCGTATTCCAGATGACCGATGCGGCAGAATGTGAACGCGCGGTTATTGATGCGATTGAAACCGGCTACCGTCTGATCGATACCGCCGCCTCGTACCAGAATGAGACTCAGGTGGGCAATGCCCTCCGACAGAGCGGTATGGCGCGTGAAGACCTGTTCATTACCACCAAGTTGTGGCTGGGCGATGCCAGTTACGCAGGGGCAAAAGCCCAGTTTGAGCGCTCACTTAATCGACTCCAACTGGACTATGTCGACCTGTATTTAATCCACCAGCCCTACGGTGACGTGCACGGTGCGTGGCGCGCCATGGAAGAATTACAGCAGGCCGGTAAAATCCGTGCGATCGGCGTCAGTAACTTCCAGCCGGATCGACTGGCTGACCTGATGGCATTCAATAACGTCGTTCCCGCCGTCAATCAGATTGAAGTTAACCCGTTCAATCAGCAATTACATGCCGTGCCCTGGATGAAAAGCCGCGGTATCCAGCCCGAAGCCTGGGCACCTTTTGCCGAAGGACGTAATGGCCTGTTTCAGCATCCGCTGCTGACTGCCATCAGTGAGAAATACGGCAAAAGCGTGGGTCAGGTGGTGCTGCGCTGGATTTTTCAGCGTGGCGTGGTTTCGCTGGCAAAAACCGTGCGCAAGTCGCGTATGGCAGAAAACATCAGCATCCTCGACTTTGCCCTCACTGAAGAAGAAATGCTGCAAATCACCGCGCTGGATAGCGCAACCAGTGCCTTCTTCTCTCATCGTGACCCGGCGATGGTGGAATGGCTGACTAAGCGCAAACTTGACGTTTAACCCGTCGTAAAGATGGGGGTTCCCCACGAGGAGTGACCTGATGCAAAAACGTATGCTCGGAAATTCTGGTCTCGAAGTATCCGCTCTGGGCCTGGGTTGTATGGGGCTCAGCCACGGTTATGGCCCGGCAACCGATACCCGGCAGGCGATTGAGCTTATCCGCGCGGCTGTTGAACGCGGCGTGACCTTTTTTGATACGGCTGAGGTTTACGGCCCTTACCTCAACGAGGAAGTGGTGGGTGAAGCGTTAAAACCCTTCCGTGACCAGGTGGTGATTGCTACCAAATTTGGTTTCACTTTTGGTGACGATAATAAGCAGCAGATCTTAAACAGCCGACCGGAACATATCAGAGAAGCCGTCGAGGGATCATTACGCCGCCTGCAAACCGACGTCATCGACCTGCTGTATCAGCATCGCGTCGATCCGGCGGTGCCCATTGAGGACGTCGCCGGTACGGTAAAAGATCTGATTCAGGAAGGTAAGGTCAAACACTTTGGTCTTTCCGAAGCGGGAGCGGCCACCATTCGCCGCGCGCATGCGGTGCAGCCGGTAGCAGCATTGCAGAGTGAGTATTCAATGTGGTGGCGCGAACCGGAGCAGGAAATCATTCCTGTTCTCGAAGAGCTGGGGATTGGCTTTGTGCCCTTTAGCCCGCTGGGTAAGGGATTCCTCACCGGAACCATCAAGGCAGGCGCGACCTTTGGCGAGAATGATTTCCGCAGCAAAGTACCGCGTTTCGCCGCAGATGCGATTGCCGCGAATGAGCAACTGGTGACGCTGTTGACCGCCTTAGCTACGGAAAACGCCGCCACCCCGGCGCAAATTGCGCTGGCATGGCTGCTGGCGCAAAAACCCTGGATCGTGCCGATTCCCGGTACCACTAAACTGCATCGACTGGCAGAGAACCTCGGTTCTGTTGATGTTTCGCTTTCAGCGGATGCCATGGAAAAAATTACCCAGGCGCTGGAAACCGTAAGAATTGTCGGCGAGCGTTATCCAGCCCATTTGCAGTCACGGGTGGGCCGCTAAGGTTTATCACCTATAAAAAATGGGGCTGTTATCAGCCCCATTCTGCCCTGTCAGAAATCCTGTGACGTCGGACGCAGGACGATCTCGTTAATATCCACATCAGCCGGTTGCTCAATCGCATAAGCAATGGCGCGCGCAACGGAAGCGGCCGGGATTGCCTGCTGATAAAAATTCAGCACCGCTTCTGAACTGGACTGGTGGGATGTCCCGTATTTCAGTTCTGAATCCACAGCACCCGGTTCAATAGTGGTGGTGCGAATATCCCCACCCACTTCATGACGCAGACCATCGGAAATCGCTCTGACTGCATATTTGGTCCCGCTGTACACCGAACCGCCAGGGCTGAAGACTTTGATACCGGCCACCGAGGAGATGTTGATGAAATGACCGGACTTCTGTGCCTGGAATAAAGGCAGAGCGGCAGCCACACCGTACAGCACTCCCTTGATGTTGATATCAATCATGCTATCCCACTCCTCAACCCGCAGCTCGCTGATGGGGGAAATCGCCATCAGTCCCGCATTGTTGATCATCACGTCGACGCGACCAAAAACAGCCACCGCATGCGCAACCAGGGCATCAAGATCGGCACGGCGAGTCACATCGGTCGCCAGCGCACTGGCCTCGCCACCATCCGCCCGGATGTCTTCAACGATCGCGGTCATTTTGTCCAGGCGACGTGCACCCAGCACCACTTTTGCGCCCAGGGCTGCCAGATGACGTGCGGTTGCTTCACCCAGACCACTGCTGGCACCTGTAATCACAACGACCTTACCTTCGATACCTGCTTTCATGATGTTTTCCTGTTGTGGAGTTCATTCGACGCCTCCGATCATGCAACAACGCTTTATCTCAATATATGGAAGAGTTAGGATTTCAGAATTCACAATAATGGAATAAACCCGATGCAGAACCGCGCTGAAATGATCAGGATTTTTGTCGCCGCCGCTGACGCGCACTCTTTCCGCGAAGCCGCCAGTCGGCTGGGGATCTCACCGCAAAAAGTGACGCGTGCCATCCAGGAACTGGAATATATCCTTGGCGAACCGCTGTTTCACCGCAGCACCCGCCAGCTGCATCTGACGACATTTGGCACAGAGATCTGCCAGGAAGCCACCAAAGCCCTGAGTGAATTTGAGCGGGTTTTCACCAGGCGCAACGCCGGAGCGGTGAATGAGGTGGCAGGCCGGGTGGTGATCACCGCCCCTCTGGCGATTGGCAGGTTATACCTGACCCGGTTCCTGGATGAACTGATGACCACTCATCCACACCTGACCCTGTCGCTGCACCTGGAAGATGAGCTGACAGATGCGATTGCCGCGCAAATTGACATGGGTATCAGGGTGGGAACGGTCAGACATCAGAACTTTATCGCGAAGGTAGTCTGCCCGGTGCCTTTAGTCACCGTGTGTACGCCCGCACTTGCCAGCCGCTATCCTGGCCTTCTATCCGTGTCTGACCTTGCGCGCTGTCCGTTGTCAGTGCTGATGGATCGTAAAAGCGGCAAGCCCTGGCCGTGGGTATTTCAGCAGGGTGACATTTTTGTCCCTTCTGCACCGGTTTTTATCAGTGATGACCCGGAGACTGAGCTGGAGATGGTGCTCGCGGGCAAGGTATTTGCCCAGATGCCACGCTACCTGGCAGCAGCGCATTTACTGAGTGGGAAGTTAGTTGAGGTTTTATCTCAGGCAGCGCCGACACCGATGGAGCTGGTGATCTATCGGACACAATCAGGCCCGGTTCCTCCCCGGACCCGCATCGTTTACGACCATCTGATCGCCTGTTTTTCTGATGCAACGCTCTTTCCGCGCTGATCACTGACGTGACAATGTCACGCTGTTTTTACAGGCGACAATATCGGCCATCACCGCTAACGCGATTTCTGCCGGGGTTTTGCTGTTGATCGGCAGCCCAATGGGCGCATGGATGCGGTCAATCTCCCGGTCACTCAATCCACCGATGGTTTTCATCCTCGCCAGCCGGTTTTGGCTGTTTTTCACAGACCCCATCGCACCGATATAAAACGCGTGAGATTGCACCGCCTCCATCAGCGTCAGGTCATCGATACGCGGATCATGTGTCAGGGCCACCACCGCGCGACACGGATGTTGCGCATTTTCCTCCAGCCACTTTGCCGGGAAGACTTCCTTCAGCAAAATCTCCGCAGGTAAACGATGCTGGTAGTTTGCCAGCATCTCCGCTCGCACTTCGCAAACGACTGTCTGAAAACCCAATGCCAGTGAAAAACCGGCACAGGCCAGCGCGACCTCGGACAATCCCGCAATCACCACCTGCGGTGTGGCGGCAAGACACAGTTCCAGCCTGTCGCCCTGCTCGACCACCGTGGTGCTGCTGATATAACTCGTTTCCTCCAGGCCTGAACAGGCATCCGGGAGGCGAACAAATTTCCGCAGCGTTACCGCTCCGAGTAAGGCGGCCTCCATGCGCTCAAGGTACGAACAGGTCGCTTCACTCAGCGTCAAACGCTCTACCAGAATCGAGAGAATTCCACCGCATGGCAGCGCTTTGTCGGGTGTCAGCCCCCCATCCCCATAGATAACCTTCTGGCTGGGAGCATGAAATTGCCCGGAAGCGATACGCTGTAAAAAATTCTTCTTCCACACAGCCACCCGACAGAGAACCCACATGCTGGCCCGCGTCATTGATCACCATCATGGTCCCTGGCGCACGCGGCGATGATCCATAGGTACTGATGACCGTGCATAACCATAATGTATGCGTCGGTAACCACTTTCTGGCCTGAGCTAAAACCTCGACATCAAGACGCTGCATTTTTCTCTCACATTAGAAAACAGGATTTGATCATCATGCAAAAACAGACTTCATCCGCTGATTAAATTTAGCGTACAAATAATGCAATAGCCTGGACAGATTAAAATGCATCCTTATTTAACTAAAAATAGCCGGTCATTTTATTTTCTCCGATGCTAATAAATCCCCCCAGCAAAAGCAACTCACACGGCAACCCGTGACAAACCCACAACACCATGAACAACAAGCAATTTATTTTAACTTGTTAGCTGAACTCATAAGCACTATGAACAAATCTCAACAATGTGAGATCAGCTGATAAGTATAATCCCAAAACCCGTACAGATGTTGTGCCTGTCTCATTATTAAAACTTCAATATTAATAAACGCTGCATCCTGAAATTTTGCAAATTGTCTTTTTAATTCGCTGATGCAGTACATTTGGGAGTCCTGTGTGCAATGAAAGAGCTTAATATTGATGTCTCCAGACGCCGTTTTATCGCCGGTGCTGGTGCGTTAATTATCGGTGCCAGTTTGCCTCTAAAGAAGGCCATGGCGGCGGTCGTCAATCCTCAGCGTGAATTTGAAGCCAACGCGTTTGTGCAAATTGGCCTGGATGGCATCGTCACCGTTCTGAGTAAACATACCGAGGTCGGCCAGGGCGTTTACACTGGCATGGCAACGCTGATAGCGGAAGAACTGGATGCTGACTGGTCTCAAATCCGCGTGGTGGCCGCACCGGTCGATACCTCGGTTTATAAAAACCTGTCCCTGGGGATTCAGGGGACTGGCGGTTCCAGCTCGATCGCTAACGCCTATGAACAAATGCGTCGCATGGGTGCAGCGGCGCGCAGTTTGATGGTCTCTGCCGCAGCTAAATTGTGGAACAAACCAGCCAGTGAGATCACTATCCAGAATGGTGTGGTGATGCTACCGGGTACCGACCTTAAAGCCGGGTTTGGTGAACTGGTTGCCATCGCTGCACAGCTCACGCCTCCCGACCCCGCCTCGCTGGTGCTGAAAAAGCCCGAGCAGTTTACCTATATCGGTAAGGTCAAAGGCCCGCATCGCATCGACTCAAGAGATAAAGTCACCGGCAAAGCGATGTACTCCCAGGATATTAACAAGCCGGGAATGCTGACGGTCACCATCAAACGCCCGCCCCTGTTTGGTAGCAAGTTAGTCTCTTTTGATGATTCCCTGACGCGTCAATATCCTGGTGTGGTGGAGGTTAAAGCCACGCCGAGTGGTGTCGCTGTGTACGCCACCAGCACCTGGGCAGCCATAAAGGGGCGCGATCTGCTGAAAGCCAGCTGGGATGATACCAAAGCGGAGCACCGCAATACTGAAGAGATCTTCCAGGAATTTCGCACCACGGCCACCACGCCGGGTGTGCTGGCGCGTAAAACCGGCGATGCCCAGCAGGCATTCTCCAGCGCCGACAAAATTATCGAAGCCGAATATACCTTCCCTTATCTTGCGCATGCGCCCATGGAACCGCTCAACGGCTACATTTTTTGGGATGGCGACAGCGTCTATGCGGAGTATGGTTGCCAAATCCAGACACTGGATCAGGCCCAGCTGACCGCTGCTTTTGGCTTACCCCCGGAAAAAGTCAAAATCGAAACGATTCTGGCCGGTGGCAGCTTTGGTCGTCGTATCGATTTTGGCAACCCGAAGCTGGGTCCCGATCTCGCCGCAGACATGGCGGCAGCCGCCCTGGCTATTGGCCCTGGCAAAGGGCTGAAAGTTGTCTGGACGCGCGAAGATGACATCAGAGGCGGCTGGTATCGTCCAATGGTGTTACATAAGATGCGCGCCGCCATCCACGACAATAAAATCAGTGCCTGGACCAACACCGTCGCCGGTCATTCATTTTTCAAAGACAGTGCGTTCGATGCTGCCATCAAGAATGGCCTGGACCCGATGCTGGTCGAAGGTGCCAGTGAACCCCCTTATACCTTCGCTAACTTCCAGTGCGATGCCCATATCGTGCCTGGACACGTGCCGGTCACCTCGCTGCGTTCAGTCGGCAGTACCCACACCTGCCATGCCGTTGAGGCTTTCATTGATAAAGTGCTCGATGCGCTAGGCCAGGACCCTGTCGAAGGCAGGCTGGCCCTGATGACCGATGCTCCACGCGAAGCCGGTACCCTGCGGGCCGTTGCTAAAGCCGCTAACTGGACGGGGGCGATGGTGGGCAATAATCGTGCCCGTGGTGTCGCCGTGGCGAAAGCGTTTAATACCCGTGTGGCACAAATCGCTGAAGTTTCCATTGGTGAAAACGGCCAGCCCAGAGTGCACAAAGTCTGGTGTGCGGTGGATTGTGGCATTGCCGTCAACCCTGATGTGATCAAAGCGCAGATTGAAGGCGGCATCGGTTACGGCCTGAGTGTCGCCCTGTACGGCAATATCACCCTGAAGGAGGGTCATGTTGAGCAGTCCAACTTTAACAATTACCGTCCATTGCGCATCAATGAAATGCCCGAAATTGAGGTCATCATCATTCCGTCTGACGAAGCGCCCACCGGGGTCGGTGAATTAGGCGTTCCCCCCATTGCGCCAGCCGTAGCCAATGCGCTGGCAAAACTGGGGCGCTCAAGAGACAACCTGAGCCTTCCCCTGCATAAACCTGGCAGCACCATTGAAGTTTAAAAGAGGCAAACATGATCACTTTAACCCTGAATAACAAGACCCTGACTTTCAATGATGATCCCAACATGCCCCTGCTCTGGTACATCCGCGAAGAAGCAGGCATGACCGGCACCAAGTTTGGCTGCGGCGTCGCCATGTGCGGCGCCTGTACCGTTCATATGGATGGCAAGCCGGTTCGCTCATGCCAGACAACGATGGCCGAAGCGGCAGGTAAAAACATCACCACCATTGAATCCGTGCATGAATCGTCAGTCGGCAAAGTGGTACAGGATGTCTGGTTCGATCTGGATGTGGTGCAGTGTGGTTACTGCCAGTCGGGACAGATCATGAGCGCCACCGCGTTGCTGACAGAGAAGAAAACGCCCACCGATGCCGATATCGACGCGGCCATGAGTGGCAATGTGTGTCGCTGTGCCACCTACGTCCGCATTCGTCAGGCTATTCACGCAGCAGCGAAGAAACTGGGCGAGGCTGAACAATCATGAATATCTGGTTAAAACGAGCAGGCATCAGTGCCGGTGCCATTGTCATTTTGCTGGTAGCATTTGCGGTCTATGTTGCACTTCGGCCCGTCGGGGAGGAACCGGCCGCACCGGTATCAGGTGCTCCAGCCAACCTGCAAACGCAGGTTCAACGCGGTGAGTATCTGGCGAAAGCCGCTGACTGCGTCGCCTGCCATACGACGAAAGGCGGAGAACCTTTAGCCGGTGGGCTGGCGTTCAAAATGCCGTTTGGCACCATTTATGCCACCAATATCAGTGCTGATAAAGAGCATGGCATCGGTAACTGGAGCGACGACGAGTTCGTGAGCGCGGTACGCCAGGGGATCAGTCCGCACGGAAACTTATATCCGGCAATGCCGTATACCTCGTATACCGCGATGAGTCGTGACGACGTACTGGCTATCAAGGCGTGGCTAATGAGCCAGCCCCCTGTGGCTCAGGCCAATCGGCAAAACGACCTTGGATTTCCGTTTAACCAGCGTTGGGCGATGAAGTTCTGGAATGCGGCGTTCTTCCGCGATCAGCGTTTTGTCCCACTCGATTCATCCGATGCTGAGCTGAATCGTGGAGCCTATCTGGCAACCGCGCTGGGCCATTGTGGTGAATGCCATACCCCCAGAAACCTCGGTTTTGCCATGGACCAGGGCCATGAGTATGCAGGTGCCGAGATTCAGGGTTGGTTTGCCCCCAATATCTCGTCCAATCCTGACATCGGTCTGGGTGAATGGAGTCCCGAGCAGATTTCTCAATATCTGTCGCAAGGCCACGCCCCTGGCCGCAGCAGCGCTGCGGGCCCGATGGCGGAAGTGATCGAGAACAGTCTGCAATATCTGACACCGGAAGATAACCGGGCATTGGTGAAGTATCTGCAACACACCCAGTCCACAGACAATGGCGACGGTATCAAAGTCAATCTTCAGCCTGCGGGTGCGATGAACTCCTCGGCGTTGTTACCGGGTGATCAAAACGATAGCGCGGGCAGACAACTGTTTGCCGGTGACTGTAGTGGATGTCACCAGTGGAATGGCCCAGGCAAAGTGAACCAGCATGCTTCTCTGGCGGGCAGCACCACCGTCAACGATCCAAAGGGCCGCAGCCTGGTGCAGGTGATTCTAAAAGGCGCGCATATGAAAGTCGGTGATCAGCAGGTATTTATGCCAGACTTTGGCAATAAATATTCCGACGCAGAAGTGGCGTCGGTTGCCAACTTCGTCATTGGTCACTTTGGTGGTAAACAAGGTGAAGTCACCGCTGATCAGGTCAAGCAGCAAAGAGATAAGTAAACATCAGGCCCCTGAGCTGAAACCCGCTCAGGGGCTTTTTTGCCAGTTCTCTGTTAAATCCCCGCCTTACGTATGTGATAAGGCGCAAGAATGCCCCCTGGATTAGGAGGAATAAACAGGTCATTTTTTGCGACCAGTACGGATATATTCTGCAATAACGGTATCGAATATCCCTGTTCAACCTGCCAGCGATCAAATTTTTTATATGCATCGATGCGTTGCGCATAATTTGTCATTTTATCTAATGCTGCCAGGGGTTGAATCAGATCATCACTCTTCCACAAACCCATACTGACATTTTGATTGAGCAGAAGTCCTGAATAGGTTGCGGGGTCCCCCGCTACGGGATTCCAGCCCTGCAATAAAGGGCCATCGAATTTTTTCTGATTTTGATAATCCGCAATCATCGCTGGCGTCAAAATAACCAATTGCGTTCTGATGCCGATATGATCCCATTGCTGAGAAATCGCTTTAGCAATCTCCAGGTCGTTAGCAAGCGCACCTTTTGTGGTATAGAAATTTAATAACAGCGGCCGTTTGCTGTGATACCCGGCTTCCGCCAGTAGCTTTATCGCCAGCTCAGGATCGTAAGGGAAATTAAACTCAGGGTCATATCCCGCCATACCCTTACCTGCTGGCGTAGCAATGGGTAGCGCCTTGCCCTGAAAAAGCGCTTTTGAAATTAATGGCTTATCAATAGCATGGTGTAATGCCAGTCGGACTCGCTTATCCTGCATCGCCCCCTGATTAACCATCTGCAATAACATTATCCCTGAAGTGGGTTGATAATTTGCCTTGAGATTATTCAGCTTCGCGATTTTATCCGCTTCCCAGGTTGAAAAGTTAAGACTTAAATCCGCTTCACCCGTCTCAAGCATGGCCAGCCGGGTCATTTTATCCGGGGCAATCAGAAAGATGACGCGTTTAAACGCCGGGGGGGATTGCCAATAGTTCTCGTAAGCGTCCAGGATAATATGCATACCCGGCTGTCTTGTCGTCACTTTATAAGGGCCAGAACCCACCGGATGTGCGCGAAAACCATTTTCCCCGACCGCCTGATAATAGCGTTTAGGCAGCAGGTAAGCCGGAATATCAGCCATCATCGCAGGCGCAGTCGCCATCGGCCAGGAGAAGTAAACAATTGCGGAATACGGTGTTGGCGTCTCAATCCGCATGATACCGCCCCAGATCCCCGCGAGCAGCGAATCGGGAAACTTTTTCAAGCGTTCAAAAAATGAAAAATGAAAATCTTCTGAGGTCAGAGGTTGACCGTTATGAAACACCACCCCTTCCTGAAACACCAGTTGCAGAATTTGATTGTTATCATCAAGCCAGGCATAGCTTTTAACGATGCCCGGTGACAACGCCAGTTCTGATGAAATGTTTAACGGTTGGTCATAAACACACTTCAAAATTGCCGACTGGAGAGGGTTCGTTTGATTTGGCTCCCAACTAACAATATCGGTTGGATAGGCGATCGTTAGCGTGTCTTTTACCGATAAAGCAGAAGCAGACAACATCCTGAAAGGATCGGCAAAACTTAGCGCACTGAGCATCATAAAACGACGACGGGATAAGGAAATCATGCCATCGTACTCCCGGTATGACTGTTCTTAATCAGCTCCTGGGTTAACAGGCTTTCTGGCTCATGCAGTACCTGCTTTGTGTTACCCTGCTCCGCGATAAACCCTTTATGCAGCACAATCACTTTACTACATAAATAATTTACAACATTAAGATCATGTGAAATCAATAATAAGGCGAACTTTTGTTTCTTACGCAACGCCAGAAGTAAATTAAGAATTCGCGCCTGAATAGAAACATCCAGCCCGGAAACAATTTCATCGGCAATCAGCAATTGTGGCATCGTGCAAAGCGCACGCCCAATATTTACCCGCTGACGTTGTCCACCAGAAAGCTGCTGGGGATATTTATCCAGCAACTTGTGTGATAATCCAACCAGATCAGCTAACTCTTCAGCTCGTTGTTTACGTTCACTGCGCAGAAAGGGTTTGTTTTCCATTCCCTGCGTCAAAATATTAGCCACATTACGATGGGGATTCAGTGCCTGGGCGTTATTTTGGAAAATCAGCTGGATACTGTCCGACATACTGCGCCCGGTTTTTGGCAGAACCTTGCCATTGAGCAAAATCCGCCCCTGAGTCGGTGATTCCAACCCCATCATCAAACGCGCCAGGGTTGATTTACCACTGCCGCTTTCACCGAGTAAACCAATAAACTCACCAGGCGAAACAGTAAAATTAACATCGGAAAGTACCGGCTTTATGACATTACGCCACCCTTTCCGCTCGACATATTCTTTACCCATTCCTTCCACGCGCAAAAAAGGGATTGAATGCCCGGAGAATTGATGCGGTGATAATTGGGGAGCGGCATCGACAGCAGCAGCGACAACAGGCAATTGGGCACTAAAGTGACATTTTATCTCTTTATTCCGTGGCAATGGCTGTGTGAGACAACGGGGTTGCTGGCAGTCACAGCGTGGGGCAAATCGACACAGAGACTCAGCGTTTAGTGCTTCAAGGGTTGGCATGTTTCCGGGGATGCCAGCAATATATTGCCAGTCCGGATTCAGTGAAGGTCTGGCCTTTATCAGTGCGCGAGTATAAGGATGGGCGGGATGATTCATTACATCGCTGGCTGTGCCAGTTTCGATAATCTCGCCCGCATACATAACCATTAATTGATGGCAATGCTGGGTAGCGAAGGCCAGATCATGCGTGACGAATAAAATGCTGGTGCCATAGCGCGCCTGCATTTTTGCAATCATCGTAATCACATGCTGCTGGTTGATAACATCCAGAGCTGTCATTATTTCATCACAAATAACCAATCTGGGCTCAGTGACGAATGCTAAAGCAATCAGAATACGCTGCGCCATTCCCCCGGATAACTGATGGGGATAGCAGGATAATAACTCCTCGGGGTGCGATAAGTTAACCGCGCTCAGTATATCAATGGCTTTCTCACGAATTGCAACCGCCGGGAGCCGGAGTAAACTCAATTGCTCGTGAAAATGGCGCATAACGGTATGTATCGGATTTAAAGCATTCATTGGATCCTGAGGAATGAAGGTCACCTCACTGCCTAATTTCAGACGATTACCTGCGGGCACGTCGTCAGGGAAGAATCGTATCGCATCCTGATTGCCCACAAAACCGGGTGGAAGCTGATTGACCAGTGTTTTCAATAACAAACTCTTGCCCGCACCTGATTCTCCGACCAGGCCGAGAATTTCTCCCTGATGCAGCTTGAAGTTAATATTATGGAGTGCCTGCAACCGCTGACCATTTCGTTGCAGGGCAACATTCAGGTCATTCACATGCAGGGCAATTGGCTTAATATTTACCAGACCCACAGTCGCAGTGTTCATTATTGTTCCTTATGCGGGATAACATTTCTGGTCATCCCATCATTGAAGGTCATACAAATAAGTACAAAAAATACAATGCAGAGTGCAGGTTGTAATAGCAGCCAGGGACTGGCATATGCATAATCCATCCCATGCGCAATCATCGCCCCCCAGGAGGGTTGCGCAGGGTCAACTGAAACGCCAACGAAAGAGAGTGTGCTTTCAATTAATACGGATATGGCCATCTCCGTACTAAATAACATAATAATGCCTGGAATTAACGAGGGTATAATATCACGAAGGATTATGCTGAGTTGCGAAGCTCCCATTAACTTCGCCACATAGATAAACTCTCTGGATTTCAATTCTGAGACTTCGGCATGGATAACACGGCAAAAACGGGTCCAGTCCACCAGCACGATCGCTATGACAACACTGAGCAGACCCGGAGAGAAAGTGACAACCAGAAGAAGTGCCAAAATCACCGCCGGAAACGTCATCCAAAACTCCACCAGCAGCAGAATTCCCTTTTCAATCAATCCTCCCATGTAGCCCGCCACAATGCCTAATCCGATGCCCATCACCGCGCAGCCACTGGCCGCTCCCAAAGCAATCAGGATTGCAGTTCGTGTTCCATAGATTAATTGGGCAAGGATATTTTCACCCAACGCGGTGGTGCCTAGCGGGTATTGAAAGCTGCCACCCGTTTGCCAGACAGGGGGAAGTAACACCGCGTTCAGATTTTGTGTATTTGGGTCCTGCTGAATCAATATTGGCGCAAGGAATCCCAACAATAAAATGAAAGAACCCGCCAGCAGCGAACAACGCAGACGCCAGTTTGGCGCAGAGGCAGTTACGGGGGATTTGCTTTTGAACATTATACATTTCCCCTGCGGCGCGGATCGACCAGGTACATGCATGTGCCGGTAATGAGCTGGATCGATATCACTAATAATATGTAGCATAATGCAATGCCCTCAATCAGCGGCAGATCCTGATTACCTAACGCCTTAATCATCAGCATTCCCAAGCCTGGGAGGCCAAATAATGTCTCCACCAGTAACGTTCCTCCCACGAGCATACTCGCCTGATTGGATAACAAAGACAAAGCGCCCGCCAGGGTGTTGGGAATGGCCTGGCTTATCAACAACTGAAACGCTGTCTGCCCACGCAGCTGTGCATAATAAATGAAGTCCCTTTGATAAATACGTGTTAACTGGTTAAACAGATTTTTCATCTGAAGTGGTGTAATACCCATAATCAATGCCATTGCAGGCAACAATAAATGCGCAGCCAGGCTTAACCATGCCGATGGTCCACCAAGGATTATTGCAACGAAAAGCCCGTGTTTATCATTCAATGTTAAGTCAGTTGCAGGATCAATTAAGCCAAATGTCGGGAGCAGATGAAAACTGATGCCAAAAATGAACACCAATAGGATTGACCAAAGGAAATCAGGAATGCAAAGAAACAAATTATTTAAATGATCGACCCACTCTGACAGCCGATTTCCGCGATAATAAAATGCCAGAATGGCAAAAAAAAATGCCAGAGCAACGCTAACAATCAATGTGATAGTGATCAAAGTGAATGTCACTGGCACAGCGTGTAAAATCAACGCAGTGACCTGTTCGCCGCTGACATAAGACATCCCTGCGTTGCCATGCAACAATGCGTCAACCCAATAGAGATATTGTTTCCAAATCGGCAGATCAAGACCTAACCGATGTTTTATGTGCAAAATGTCAGCCGGTGTAGACATGGGTGACATTAGCAAACCCGTTGGGTCAAGTGGTGCCAGTCTGAGGAAAAAAAAGATGAATGCAGTGACAACAAGCATAAGGAAAAGATATTTTACACACAGATTAAAGCAAGATCTGAATCTAAATACCATGGACTTCGGCATAATATTGGCCACATTCATCAATAAGAGATTGATATGATAATCGGTACCTGACATTCGTTATATAATCATATCCCTCTGCTACGAACAACAGCATCTGCGACATATTTCTGAGCAAACTAACAACCTTCGCGGCACAAGTACAGTCAAGATTTCGTGCGTGATTTTCCAACTTTATTTTCAACTCCTGCCCTATACTCGGCCACAGGTTAATCCGGAAGACTTTTATCTTCGGTTAGCCATAGCCGGGCTGTGAGAAGAGCATTAATGAAGAACAAAAAACAGGCAGAGTGAAAATTAAAACATTGTTAGTTAGTTAACCGTGATTCCCTTTGCAAGAAGATTTCAATTCACAGATAACAGGAATTAATATTTTGAAGATACAGTATAAGTTATTGTTTTTATGTGTGGCGACATGTTTGACGATGTCTTATGCACAGGCAAAACCTTTTGTTAATTTCCAATCTCTGGACACCTCCCTTTACGCCTTCAGTGGTAATAAAGTCGACCCTTATAAAACGGTCTCCCCCGTTGTTGAAGCATGGGGTGACTACAGTATTGGTGACATGTATGTCTATGGAATATGGCAGCGTTCACTGCAAGGCGATTATGTTGGGGATACCAGCACCTATTATTACAAAGCGGTTCCAAGACTGAGTCTGGCAAAGAATCTTAATAAGGACATCTCCTGGGGCATTTTTAAAGATGCCTCAGCCGCGCTCTGGGTTTCACGCACTAAGGGATATAGCAACAGTTACTTCCCTGGCATTGCGCTTGACTGGCAGATTCCAGGTTTTTCCTGGTTACGTACCATTTATTATTTCGAACATAATCCGCACAAAGGCTGGGATGATCGCCGTCTGCATATTGATTACGGATATCCGTTCACAACATCAATCGGTGATTTCCGTGTAGTGGGGACGTTCGATATGACGTTCGGTCAGGGTGATAATCCAGTGATGCTCGATTTCAAACCTGAAATACATTACGACCTTGGTCAGGCATTAGGATACCAGCCTGGCCATTTATGGGTCGGTGCAGTGATTGAACCCATTAAGAACAAATATAAAATAGAAGATACGCCTTACTACAGAACGAATCAGTTTAGTTATGGTTTGATGATTCGTTATAGCTTCTCCTATTTCGCACACTAACCATTATCGACAGGTAACATTCAAAAGGAACAAACCAATGAATGATGACATCGGCAAGGTCTATTGTTGGTCAATGCTCGTTATTTTCAGCTTACTGTTTTTTATTATTACAGCATCAACATTCACATCGTTAGGGGTTGTCCTTCCTGCCATGGTGCAGGAGTTTAACTGGAGTTGGGCAAGCGCAGGCTTAGGGTTTACTTTACTCGGGCTAGCCTGTGGTCTTTCCAGTTACTTACCCGCGATGATTATTCGTCGCTTTGGTGTAAGGGCGACGTTAGTATTAGGATGCATTATCCTGGCCGCAGGTTTTAGCTGCCTGTATTCTCTTCACACTTTAAATATCTATTTCCTGGGAACGGTATTATTAGGCGTTGGATTCAGTTTTGTCGCGACGGTACCTGGCACTTACATTTTGAGCCGACTGTTCGAACGACAAACACTGATCTTTGGCATCTATTTCTTTATTGGCGGCCTTGGTGGCGTTGTCGGCCCCCTGCTTTACTTCCTCTCCGTCAGCGTATGGCATAGCTGGCGCATGCACTGGGCAGTCAGTGGCATCGCCATGGTTGTTATGCTGGTCATTGCTATTGTCATGATTAAGGAAAATGCAGCTGAGCAGGCACACAGTGAACGCATCAACCAACGTACTCAGGGCCATCACGCAGATGATGCGGCAAACTCTCGCGGTGCCTGGTCAGCGAAAGAAGCATTTAAAACATGGCAGTTCTATGTTATCGCCGCTGCCTACACCTCATTCCTGCTTTGTGGCATCACCGTCAATAGCTTCGCCGTTGCGCATATCACTGAGCAGGGATTTTCAGCGACACTTGCTGGCAGCCTTCTCAGTACCCAGGCTTTCATTAATGCATTCTCGCGTGTGGGTGGCGGTATTCTTGGCGAATTTATTCAGGCCAAAAAAATGCTCCTCATCAGCCTGTTCTTCATTATTTTAGGCATGATTGCAATAAGTTACTCCAGTTCATTGTTTATGCTCACATTATTCACCATCGGCATCGGTGTCGGGTATGGCATGACATTTCTATCCAGTAGCGTATTGCTAACTGAATATTTTGGACGTCAGCCTTATCTGGAATTATTTTCAGTGATGAACCTGATTTCTACAGTGGCATGTTTTGGCCCTCTGGTCGCGGGTATGATTAAGGATGCTGAAGGCAGTTTCTCCACTGCATTTTTAATTTATACCGCGGTTCCCTTTGCCATTTTCCTGCTGACCATTCCGATGAGAAGACCGACACGGATTAAGCAAGAGCATAAAAAACTGGCTTCCCAATAATCATTTTTTATAACCAAACAATATGCAGGAGATCACATGTC